>DUZG01000001.1 GCA_013349585.1 Nitrospinota bacterium
CATGGGATTCGAATCCTTTAAGGAAGAAGGGCAAGAAGCGCAGAAAATTGACGAGGCGATGACAATCAGTAGCATCATTACGATGAGTCTGGTGAAACCAGATAAGCCTTTGCCTAGACCCTACAAAAACTATGATCTGATCTATCACATTTATCCCGTGGTTTCGCTGGACTCCATTCCAGAAGACCATAGGCAAACAATTCTAAAATCTGAAAAACAGGCGGATGGAAAATACATCACCACTTTGAGGGTTAAAAGTGAGCCGAAGCAAATCGGCCAAATTTTGGGACATAAGAAGGAAGAGCCAGACCCCAAATACATAGAAGAGACTGCCGAGGTCCAGTCGCATCATCCAATGATCCGGGCTTTGGCAAGAGAACTCTCAGTAGACAGTAAAAATAAATGGCAATTGGCTAAGGATATTAACTTATGGGTTTACCTGAACATGAAAAAGGAAATGGTGGATACCGTTACTGCTTTGGATGCTCTTCTTGAGAGGCGTGGTGAGTGCCAGTCGCACACTTTTTTGTTTACGGCTCTGGCCCGGGCTTCGGGAATTCCCACTCGTATTGTTAACGGATTGGTTTATTCCAAGGAATATGAAGGATTTCTTTATCATGCCTGGCCGGAAGTTTTTGTTGGCGAATGGAGAGCAATGGACCCAACTTTTGGACAAGATAGAGCCGATGCAACCCATATAAAGCTGACCGAAAATTCGGGTGAAAATCCGTTTCGCATGATGGAATTTGTCGGTAAAGTTTCGATAGGCTGGTCTAGCCCTTGAGACCAGCTTGCGCCGAGTATCTAAAAATTTTATGATTTTAATTCCTTTAAAATCAAATAGAAGTTCCTATGTCATAAAAGTGGCATCTTAATTTTCGTTTTTTATTCGTTTGTATTTGTGGTTATCCAGTAGGACGAAACCTTTAATAATTCTAGTCTTGATAGAAAGTTACAAGAGAGTCACAGAATTTCGTTGACAACACCACATCCTGTATATATGTTATCAGACAATACACAATATATAGACATTTTGTGGAGTATTTGATTTTTAAGGATCTGAAAAAAATAAGGGAGGGGAGAAAGAAAAATGATATATCCCTTATTCAATAATAAGTATTTAATTGTATTGACCCTATTTGAATTGAAAGAGACGGAGCGTTTTTATGCGAATTGATCGGAAATTTACCATTGAATCCCAGGATCCCTACAGAGGAATCCAATTTGTCGAGCGAGTATCGAAAATCAATAACGCCGACGGTTCTTTGGTTGCTGAGATCAAGAACGTTCTTGTTCCGGATACTTGGTCGCAAGTGGCGGTGGATATCATTGCGCAAAAATATTTCCGCAAGGCAGGTGTTCCGGCTCGTCTAAAAAAGAAATTTGAACCGGGGATGCCCGAATGGCTTTGTCCGTCGGTTCCAGATGAAGAAGCACTGAACCAACTCCCTGTTTCAGCAAAATATACCCGTGAGGCAACCTCGCAAGAAGTAATCCATAGATTAGCTGGATGCTGGACTTACTGGGGGTGGAATAAAAATTGTTTCAATAGTGAAGAAGCAGCGCGTAATTATTATGACGAAATGCGTTATATGTTGATACGCCAGCTTGCGGCTCCAAACTCTCCGCAATGGTTCAATACGGGAATCAACTGGGCCTATGGTCTTGAGGGGCCGGCGCAGGGTCATTATTATTTTGATGAAGATGCCGGAAAACTACAGAAGTCTACAAGTGCATATGAAAGGCCACAGCCGCATGCCTGCTTCATTCTTTCGGTCAGCGATGATCTGGTGGGTGATGGCGGAATAATGGATTTATGGCGGCAAGAGGCGCGCTTATTCAAGTTTGGTTCAGGTACTGGAAGTAATTTTTCCAACCTACGGGGTTCTGGGGAGGGATTATCCGGAGGCGGTAAATCTTCTGGTCTGATGAGCTTTTTGAAAATTGGCGACCGGGCTGCAGGAGCAATTAAGTCTGGTGGAACCACGAGACGGGCAGCAAAAATGGTCACGCTCGATATGGACCATCCAGACATTGAAGAGTTTGTCGAATGGAAGGTTAAGGAAGAGAGAAAAGTCGCGGCTTTGGCTGCTGGAAGCCGGATCACCCGTCGTTGCTTGAAAAGTGTTTTACAAGCTTGCTGGGCTGAAGGTTTGACTGACGAAACTCGTTTCGAAGTGCAGAAAAACAAAGCACTTAAAAAATCCGTTCGCAAAGCTCTCGATTGTTTTATACCTGAAAATTATGTTTACCGCGTTATCCAGTTGGCTCAGCAAGGTTTTAAAGATATTGAGTTTGAAGAATACAATACCAATTGGACCTCCGAAGGTTATTTAACCGTTTCCGGCCAAAACTCGAACAACTCGGTTCGTCTTACAAATGATTTTCTGAGAAGCGTTGAATGCAATGGCAACTGGAACCTGATTCGCAGGACAGATGGCGAAATTGCCAAGACTTTGCCAGCGCGGGATCTATGGGATAAGGTGAACTTTTCTTCATGGTCCAGTGCTGATCCCGGATTGCAGTTTCATACTACCATCAATGAATGGCATACCTGCCCCGAAGATGGCGAGATAAAAGCGTCTAACCCTTGTTCAGAATATATGTTCCTTGATGATACGGCCTGCAACCTGGCCTCTATCAACCTGATGGAATTCTATAACGAGGAAAAAGGGTTGTTTGAAGTTGAAGACTATCAGCACGCCTGCCGATTATGGACTCTCACTCTTGAAATTTCTGTCTCCATGGCGCAATTTCCAAATAAAGCGATTGCGCAAAAAAGTTATGAATTCCGTACGCTTGGTTTGGGTTACGCAAATCTCGGCGCGATGCTCATGGTCATGGGTATTCCTTACGACTCTGAAAAGGGTCGGGCTATTGCCGGTGCTATATCGGCTATAACCACTGGGGCTGCTTACGCTATGTCCGCCGAAATGGCAAAAGAGTTGGGGGCATTCACTCACTACGAGAAAAACAAATCGTCCATGCTGCGTGTGTTGAAAAACCACTGGCGGGCGGCTCGCACTGTGGAAGCTCAAGACTACGATGGACTCACCATTTTTCCGCAAGGAATTCACGCGGAGCATTGCCCCGCCTACCTTCTTGATGCAGCGCAAAAAGAATGGGCCGATGCTTTGGCTCTGGGAGAAAAACATGGTTTTCGCAATGCGCAAACAACCTGCATCGCACCAACAGGCACCATTGGCCTGTTAATGGATTGTGACACCACTGGCATTGAACCTGACTATGCGTTGGTCAAATACAAAAAACTTGCAGGCGGTGGTTATTTCAAAATCATCAATCAATCGGTTCCCGGTGCATTACGGCGATTGGGCTATAAGCCTGAAGAAGTTAAGGAAATTGTTGAATATTGTGTAGGATCAGGAAGTATGGACTCTTCTCCTTATATCAATCGAAATTCTCTGAAGAAAAAAGGGTTCACGGATGATGTGATCGACAATATCCAACTGGAACTTCCGCGAGTTTTTGATATCAGTTTCGCATTCAACAAGTTTGTGTTGGGAGAAAATTTTTGTAAAGACGTTTTGAATCTTTCAGATGAGCAACTGGATTCCATTACTTTTAATTTGTTATCGCATTTGGGATATACCAATGAAGAAATTCAATCTGCAAACAATTTTATCTGCGGTCGCATGACGGTCGAGAATGCTCCGCATCTAAAAGAAAGACATTATTCAGTTTTTGATTGTGCTACCAAATGCGGAAGATATGGCGAACGATTCATTCGTCCGGAAGCGCATATCCAGATGATGGCTGCAGCACAGCCTTTTCTTTCAGGGGCTATTTCCAAAACCATTAATATGCCAAACGAAGCAAGCATTGAAGATGTAGAAAAGGCTCACATGCTTAGCTGGAAGCTCATGCTGAAGGGAACCGCCGTATATCGAGATGGATCGAAACTCAGCCAACCTCTAAACAGCGTGGCGACCGAAAGCTTTAAAGAACTGCAAATGGAAGATGATGAGGTTGCCGCGCCTCCGGTAGCGCCAGCTATGAAAGCTGCCGAACAGATTATTAAGGTTATTGAGCACAAACGTAGGGCTCTGCCACATCGGCGCAAAGGCTACACTCAGAAAGCGTCCATTGGCGGACACAAGGTTTATCTTAGAACAGGTGAATATGACGATGGCACTCTCGGGGAGATTTTCATCGATATGCATAAGGAAGGCGCGGCCTACCGAAGTCTGATGAACTGCTTTGCAATTGCCATTTCTTTAGGACTGCAACATGGGGTTCCTCTGGAAGAATTTGTAGACGCTTTCGTTTTCACTCGCTTTGAACCCAATGGAATGGTTACGGGAAATAAGTCCATCAGCATGTCCACTTCCACCATTGACTATATCTTCCGTGAATTGGCAATCAGCTATCTGGGGCGTGACGATCTCGCACAGGTAACCCCGGATGATTTACGGTCCGATTCTATTGGTAAAAAAAATCAGCAGTCGAGTGATGAAGATGATGCCCCCGTATTAAAAAGTGAAAAGAAAGAATCCTCCGAAACCAATGCGCAGGTTGCCCCCGTTACTCAGGCCGTTCCAACTAACGGAAACGGTAATGGAAATGGCAACGGTGCTACGAAATTGAGTGGAGGTACTGCTGTTGCCACCACAGCTGTGATTGCCAAGCTTAAAGGATATGAAGGAGATGCGTGTCAGGAATGCGGTAGCTTGACGCTGGTGCGAAATGGTACGTGTTTAAAATGCATGACCTGCGGAGCGACATCAGGCTGCTCTTGATTTAAACCCACCTCATTTAAGTTATTTGTTTGCAGGAGTTTGGCCGGCGATTTCTTCGCTGGCCTCTCAGCTTTCTAGCCCTCTTACGAGAGTGGCTATTGGTCAATTGACTCAAACTCTCAGTGCATTAGCCTGATTGATGAAACATTCAAAGTAACCCTGACTGGCTCCTGCTAAAATATACCCTGTTGTAAACCCCCGGAAATCAATGGTCTTCCCGCCACATATCTCACCGATTGTCTTGAAAATAGGAAACAGTAAAAAGATATAATGTGATCGAAGAACTTTGGCTTCCGACCCAAAACGGAGGTTAGATGCGTGTAGGTCATTATCATTTTTAACTAAACAAACTATTTCAAAGGTTGCTGAATATCGGAAGAAAAATCAGAGGAGCAGTTGGAATATGAAAAGAGGCTTCATGGCAGAGAAGAGATGAAGAAACCTATATCACTTAGCGAAATACAAAATCAATACTTTAAATTCATAGAGCATAATTTTGATGTTTTATATAAGGTCATGCTAGAGAAAAAATTAACTCCTCATGATATCGGAATGTCATTGACAAAAAACTCCAATGAATACGAAAAGTGGACCAAAGATTTAGATAAGTTTCTATCTCTTATTGATGAATTCTGGGAATCTGCAGGTGAAATAGCACAAATGCATATTGATGACATGCATGGGAATGTTAAAGGTGTTTTTGGCGGCGATTTGTTTGCGTCACACGGTGAAAACATAGCGTCAAAATGCGGTATCTATACAGATACAATAGTCTTTCCAGATCCCTTTCTTCGAATAAAGTATATTTTTGAACAAAACAACAAAGAAGATCAAACTTATTATCTAATAAAGCATGGTTTGAATATCCTTCAATACAAGCTGCTCGCATGTGCTGATATTAAAACCCCTATTGTAGCCATCCTTCCAGATCTATCTATCCTTGAGAATAATGAGCAAAAGCTTTTCTTTCAACTTGGGCAGAAAGACTCTCTATGACACTCAGAAAAACTTTTCGGACGAAAAATTAAGTCAGCTGAAGAACTATTTGAATTTTTTCAGACCCTGGATACTATTGAAAAAGCTGTAGCTGAAATAAAAAAATGACAACAGGATGCTATTTGACACGACATGGAAAGAAGATACCCCTACTAAGCTAAGAAAAGCTATGGCAAAAGATAATATAAATTTGACGGGTTCACAGTCTCCAGGCCAAATATTGGTAGCGTAGTCAGTTAGCCGGCTGGGTATTTGCAATGAACTACTTGTCAAATCTAGAAGGCTCAACGGAACACCCATTATTGATGCCCCGACCTTCTTGGCAATATCTGGTATGGAAAATGGAATATAATGCCGATAGAGCCGAACAAGAAACCGAAGTTCAAAACTTAAATATCGTTAAAGGCTTACAGGAATTAGCAGGCAGTGATATGGAATGGCTTGGAAACATCCTTCCCGACGCTCTGATAGAAGTTCGCCAATAAGGTGCAATGGATGAGATTAGAGAGATTCTGGGAAACGGCGTAAACAATTTAGTTCAATCAAACCCCACCAACTTTCACCGAAGCCAAGATAAGATATTTGATAATATTAATGAGGCCTTTGAACAGCGTCAAAAAAATAAAAGAATTGCGTGAAAAAAATGTAAATTTGCAGGAAAAGATATCGGGTCTTGGTTGGTAACGGGATTTTTGGGTATTACCGCAATTGCAACAGGAGTTCCGGTATGGGGCCTTGCTGCTATTGCGGCTGATCAATTATTGGATGCTCCAAAATTAAAAGAAATTCCACAATCAATTCGTAACTTAGTTGCCGAAAATAACAAAGTTAATAAGTCATCTGTCGGAATGTTATTTAGTGTGAGTAAAAAAACTGAGGCCAACGTAAAAACCAAACGTCCACTTTTGGCCGATTTCTGCCAATTTATCCCGTTTTTATTTTCGATTTTCTAACATTTTTTCAAAAGATATTTAACTATTTCCAGATGCACAATTATTGTGACAGGAAAAAATAGTATCGACCTCTAGAGTCCAGCTTCACGCTGGCAGCGGAAGCCGAAGGTTGGATTTTTCAGTTTTGCGTCTACCTTGTTACGAAAAGAAATTTTGGACTGATTATTGTAGCTGGTCCAGCCGCCTCCCTTTACAATTTGCAAACCTTTGTTTTTTGTCTGCACCCATTCCCAAACATTGCCTGTCATATCCATGATTCCATAAGGGCTTGCGCCTACATCAAAAGAAGCCACGGGTGCAACGGATAAATATCCGTCTTCTTTGCCAAACGTGTTGGCATGTTGAGGTAGAAACTCATTTCCCCAGGGCCAGGTGTTGGTCGAGTTGCCCCGGGCCGCAGCTTCCCATTCTTCTTCACTTGGTAAACGTTTGCCAGCCCATTGGCAATATTTTCGTGCCTGATTCCAGTTGATTCCCATGGCGGGGCATTGCGGGCAGGGTTTGCCATTTGTATAAGGCTTTTCACTATATAGCGGTTGGAATTTTTGAAAATTATCTACAGTTATTTCTGTCCTATCAATGTAGAAAGCCGAGAGTGTTACAAAATGGGAGCTGTTTGCATCGGGACGGGGGGTTCCACTTGCCGCTATTTTTTTTTCACCGACAAGGTATTTTCCCTGATTGATTAGGATCATCAATGTCTGATCCTTCTCATTTAAAATAGTGGGAAGAAGAGAGGTGTTACTTGTTGTAAGTCGTGGAAGGCTTTTCAGTTTTTGAGGAGGTTTCTTTTTTGCCTGAACTGGTTTATTCTGGGATTTTTTATAGTAGCGTTCAGAGCTGTCCTGTTTTGCATATCTTTTTCGATGCTTCTTGGCAGGCGTGCAGGCACTCACCCAGGTAAATATAAGGATGAAGGCAATAATCAGTCTCAATGTTCTTTCTGGCTCATGAGCGAATCCATTTTCCCTTTCAGGCGGCGATACTTTTTATAGCTTGCTTCTGCTTCATCTTTCTTACCCATCAATTCGTAGGTGTAACCCAGGCTATACCAAGCGTTGTGATGGGTGGGGTCGATTTTTAAAACCGATTTAAATACTTGCTCAGCATCTTTAAATTTTTTCTGATAATTGTAGATACCTCCGAGACTATAATAGCCATCTACGTTATTTGCATCTTTCTCTATTGCTTTTAAAAAGGATTTTTTGGAGGAGTCATATTGTTCGTGATTTAAATGCTCCAATCCTTCCTGTACATATTCACCGCTATTTTTGTCGCTGCATTGAGTTAAAATCATTCCTAACAGGATCAATGCTAAAAATTTATAGAAAGGGCGAATCATCTTCACCTGCCTTAATAATGTTTGCTAACCTGTTTCCTAAATTTCGGAAACATATAGTGTCAATATAACACCAATGCTTATTCTCCATTATATTTAAAACGGAAAGCAATATGACACTCTTTGATATTCTTCTTCTATCCGGCGTTGTCACGTTAGCCGTGATGCTCAGTATAAAGAATGAGCTGATCGGAGGCTATCGCCTTTTGTCGTGGATGAAAAGGCGATTGGCTTTATTGAAAGAACGTGGTCAAAAAACTATCTTGGAAAAAGAACAACTGGCTATTCAGGAAACATTGATGGCTTGCGAGGGATTGTGGAATATTAGTTTTGAAGAATGGGATTTTAAATCTGCAACACTTTCTTTGATCAAAAAAATTGCTTTTATTTATCATCCAAATGAAAAGTCTCCAATAGAGCAAGCGCGGTTGGAAGATGTCCTCGAAGCATTGCAGGAAGCAAACCAGAAAATTTTACATGTCATTCATCTTCCCCAGGTTGAATATGTGACGCAGTTTCGGGTTGCTCATATTTTTAAAAACTACAAGACATCACCCAATAACTCAAGAGACACCGGGCCAAGCAAATCAGGAATAAAAAGCCGTTTGTTAAAACCATTAATTCTTAAGTGGGTTGTCAGGTCGCTTCTCATTCAGTGGGTGTTATTGGTAGGAGAGGCTGCACTCAAGGTCTATGGAGGCGATAAGGAAGAAGGGGGAGTGGAAGCCGAAGCCGTTCTTGCGGATTTGGAAAACCTTCCGGATGCACCGGATATACCGTTGCCTGAGAGTGTGAAAAAGATTGTTGAGTCTTCGAAAAAGAAGATCGTTTTTTCGCCGACTGAAATTCCTTGGAGAAAGGTCGGGCAAATTTATTTTATACTCACAGATCAAATTGCCCGACACTACCATTCTGATTCTACTTTCCCAATATACGAAGCACGTGTTTGCGATTTGCTCAAGTCTGTTGCCGACTTTCTGGAGGGGGTAACTCGATTGGGCCAGAAACCCGTATTGAATAAAATTTTGAAAATTCGAATCTCACGATTGACGCAAGCGAAAGACCTCGCTCTTCCTTTTGGACAGAATAAGATTTCGGAATGGGTGAACAAGTATCAGGTAGGCGGTATCGCTAAATGGTCGCATACACTATATAGAACCCTGCAGAAAAAACAGCCGGGAATCCTTTTGCGAGATGTTGTCCTTGGAATTGTTAAGGAGGGAGGCAAACGCTGGTTCGTTTTATATCTCCATGGTAAAGTTGCCGCCGAAGCGAATAAGCTTTATGACCCAAACCCTTAAATTTATTTTTTCTTGTGTAACGAATAGGAAACTCGGATACCACTAGTATATATATCGGCCCAGTGGGAGGATTTTTTTTGCTGGGGTGTGAGCAAGTCGTGATAGGTACAAGGCCGGATTCCGTATGTCGACCAGTCCAGTTTTTTGAATTGAGCGTTCAGAGACTGAAACCAAATTTCAAGTAGCTCAGCGCTGGGTAATGTGATCAGGCTGAGGTCTTTGCTGCGGTAATCAAAGGAATGTGGCAGTGTGTAATCTTTTTTTTCGGGTTGCGTCAACGCAGTGAGAAGGATCGGAAGCTTTAGTGTTTCTTCATTGACGTTTTCATAAACCTGCGGTGCGTCTTTTCCTTGAATAGCAGCATAGGCTGCTGTGAAAGTGTCGAGGATCACAGTTTCTTTTGCCGCACGCAACATGAGCTTGAGCAGTCGATAAGGTTCAGTTGTGTAATAAAGCATCCCTAAGCAAAGCACAGTATCAAAACTTCCTTCCTCAACATTCTCCAGATATTGCAGGGCATCCCCAACGGCCATGGAATATTTTTCCTTCGCAATATTGAGTTCCTGAAATAATTCCTGCCCCAAACGAATCATTTTTTCTTCCGTATCGATTCCCTGAATGAAATCCGCACCGGATTCTAAAGCCGCGTAAGCGAACGTTCCCATATGTGAGCCGACATCGAGAATTCTTTTCCCCTGGATATATTTCTGATTTTTTACCAGAAGATGGTCAAGTCTGGCATTGAGGCATTCGGGATGATATGGAATGGCCCATCTGGTTTTCCGGGTTTCGTGGGCGAGAAAGGGAGAATCGTCAGAAATTAGAGGTTTTTTCATATCGAGATAAAAAAATTATTTTTGTGCTTTTATGATTTTTTTGAGGCAATTTTAATGTAGCAGGAAAACCGAAACTATCCAATTTTAAAGGGGTTTCTATTCTATAGAAGGGGTCTTTTCTTAACTTAATCTGTTTTAATGGTTGTAGTTGTTTGATTTATTTGGAGTTATGGGTTTCTGTATAGAGGCGTAAAATATTATATTTAAAACCATCAAAACTGAAGTTATTTAGATGTTGGTTTATTTGTACGGCTCTTGTTTTATTGGGTGGAAAACCTGATAAATAAAATATTACCAGTTAATAAAATTAGCGAGTGAGTGATGTCTTCTGTTGTTCAGATATTAAGTCCTCAAGCTGAAGAGTTGCAGGCCAAGCGGTGCGAGTTAGCAAAATTGCGCAAAAATCTGGCTGATCTTATTACTCAGGGCAAGTCGCGGTCTACAGTGGATTAGGCTTACAACGCGCTTAGCTATTTTCATAAGGCGGTTTACGATCAGCATCTGGTTCTGGAAGGGTTCAAAAGACCAGGGAAGAAATAATTAAATCCAGTAGTGCTTACCATTAGTGAGGCTAAAAGGATTGCGACTTCTGCTGAAAACTTGAAGCATTGATTGATGATTGAAATAGCTTAAACCGCGGGGCTAAGGGTCTCTGAGCTGGTTGAGGTAAAGGTTCAGCATCTGAATCTGGAAAAGCTGAAAATATTTGTACCGGGAATCGGCAAACTGGGTGCCCGAACAACAATTTTTTCTATGGGTTTTAAAGATGCTTTACAAAGGCGGATTGGTAACAAAGGCCCGAATGATTATCTTTTTCTAAGTGAGAGAGGTGGAAATTTGACCACACGAAGTGTGACCAAGTTGTTCAAGGTTGCTTTGCAAACCTCGGGAGTTGAAAAGTAAGTAACTCCGCATTCGTTACGGCAGTCTTTCACAGATATCATGCTTGCCAAAGGAAACGATCAGGCTTTGGTGCAATCGTTATCAGGTCGTCGCGCCCTCTAGCGAGGGAGGCAATTGGTCAATAACTTTCAAGCTGACAGATACGGTTTCCCTTTTTACTTTTGTCCGCCTGCATTCCCTCCCCTTACCATCAAGCCCGATGATTTGAGGGCTTGATGGGTAAGGGGAGGGTTAGATAAATTTCCCACCAAAAATTAATCTACCGATTGGTATTGCATGTTGCGGCGTTGAGGGGTGAAGCCGCCATCGGTGATAAGCCTTTTAATTTCTTCTTCGTCGAGAGAATAGACAGTGCCTGCTGCAGCCACTACATTTTCTTCCATCATCGTACTCCCCATATCATTGGCCCCATAGTAAAGAGAAACCTGTCCAATTTTGGGTCCCTGTGTTACCCATGAGGATTGCAAATTATCGAAGTTGTCGAGAAAAATTCTGCTGATAGCCAGAGTCTTTAAATAGTCGAACCCACTAACGGCTGTTGTTATCCCTGTTTGTCCTTGTAGTTCGGTATTTCCCGGTTGAAACCCCCATGCAATGAAAGCGGTGAATCCGCCTGTTTTATCCTGCAGTTGACGGAGCCGATTGAGGTGTTCGATCCGCTCTTCCAAGGTCTCTACATGACCGAACATCATAGTAGCGGTGGTGGGGATATCCATTTGATGCGCCTGCTCCATCACTTCCAGCCACTCGTCACTATTGCATTTTTTTGGACTGATGATCTGCCGTACTCGATCCACAAGAATTTCTGCGCCACCTCCGGGTATGGAGTCAAGTCCTGCCGCTTTCATTCTTTTTAAAGTTTCATTCAGAGATATTTTAGATATCCGACTGGTATGCAGTATCTCGGAAGGCGAGAGTGCATGCAGATGAATATTATATTTTGCTTTGATATTTTTAAACAGGTCTTCAAAATAATCGATTTTGAGATTATTGTTATGTCCACCCTGAAGCAATATCTGCTGCCCGCCAATTGCCAGGGTTTCTTCGATTTTTTTTGCAATGGTTTCGAAAGGCAGGACGTATGCATCTTTGTCGGGTTCTTTTCGGTAAAAAGCACAGAAGGAACAGTCAGTGACACAGATGTTAGTGTAGTTGATATTGCGATCAACGATATATGTTACCGTTTTATTTTTTTTGAGTTTTTTCCGGGTAAGTCGCGATGCCACATTTCCGAGCAATAGAATATCTTTTGCGCTGAAAAGTTTAACCGCTTCAGAAGGTTCGAGGCGTTGTCCTGCAATAGCTTTTTCGAGGATGAATTCAATCATTAGGATTGTCGCAATGAATTTCCAGGTGATTGTCATCGGGATCATTGAAATAGATAGACTCTCCATCACCTCGTTTAACCGGGCCGCTATCTATATGGATGTTTTTAGATTGAAGTTCTTTAACGACACTTTCAAAGTCCGCGTGGTCAGCTTCGAAGGCAAGGTGTAGATAGCCTTCTTCACTTAAAAGGTTCATGGCCTCTTTGACTTCCAATTCAGGGGCTTCAAAAAGGGCGATGGCGGCGTTTCCGGTTTCCAGCATAAGATGCCGCAGTCCTTTGGAAAATCGGTGCGTTACTTGGAATCCCAATACATCGATGTAGAACCTTTCGGCTCGATCGAGATCTTTTACATTGAGAGCAATATGATGAATACCATTGAGTTGCATGACAGGGAGGGCTAAAGAGTTCCGGGGCCAGCACCAGCTGGTAGTGAGAGTCCATCAACACCGAGATCACCCATCGCCTCTTCTTCGGTTACTATGAAAATATGGTATCCGAATTTGCTTTTTATGGGGCCACGCACTTCTCCGACAGGGGTTTCCATTGCAGCTTTTTCAAGTTCCGGTGCGGAGGTATTGAATTCGATGAAACCTAAATCGCCGCCTTTGTTCCGGGTGCCGCAGGCACTGTATTTTTTTGCCATCTTTGCAAACACCTTAAACAGCATTTCCTTGTCTTTATATTCATCTTCTCTAAGATGATCGAGCAGAACATTTGCCAGCTCTTCTGTGGATAAAACAATATGGCTTACTCGAATAGATCTTATGGGTGGCATTTTGGCATCCTCGCCCTTTGCGTTTGGAATAATTTATATTTCCAAATTATACGGGAACTGGCAGTTAAAAAGAAGGAAATTAAGACTTATAGTAGTCCTCAATAGCATCGAGTAGGGATGCGACCGTATATTCATGGGGAAGGATATCGACCTTTAATCCGGCCTCTTCTGCGGTTTTTGCAGTGACGGGGCCAATGCAGGCGATGCGGATTTTTTTAATTTTCGGCAAGAGTGCTTTTCCGGTTAAGGTGAGAAAATTTTTGACGGTGGATGAGGAGGTGAATGTCAGTACATCGATATTCTCCGATTGCAGTCTTTTTGCTAGGGCATCGGATTTGATTCTCGGTAAAACGGTTTGGTATGTGGGAGCGACATCTACCATTGCTCCCATTTCTCGAAGTTTTTCAGGGAGAATTTCGCGGGCAACGGTAGCGCGGGGAATGAGGAAACGTTTTCCATCAATATTTTCTTTGCCAATGCTTTCTATCAGAGACTCGGCGATAAAGTCATCTGGAACAACGTCTACGCAAATTCCTAGATCACGAACCGCTTCGGCTGTCTTTGGTCCAATGGTAAAAATTCGCACGTCTTTTAAATTGCGGATGTCTTGCTGGGTTTCTTTGAGCCGTTGTACAAAAAAACGTACTCCGTTAACGCTGGTAAAAATGAGGCCATCGTAACGAGAAAGGTTATTCAATGCGTCATCAAGCGGTGCCCAGTCATCAGGTGCAGTCGTCTCGATAACCGGGAAGAAAAAAGGTTCTGCGCCTAATTCCCGCAACCGTTCGATCATGCTTTCGGCCTGGTCTCCCTTACGGGTTACCACAATGGTTTTACCGAATAGGGGTAAGTGCTCATACCATTCTATTTCGGATTTGAGGTTAACCACTTCGCCGATAACGGTGAGGGCTGGGGGTAAGATTTTTTCTTTGGAAGCGGTTTCTACAATGGTCGAGAGAGTCCCCTTCCAGGTTTTCTGGCGCGCGGTTGTTCCCCATTGAATAACGGCAATGGGTGTTTCCGGGCTTTTACCAAACTTTATTAGTTTTTCTGCGATCAAAGGCAATTTGCGCGCGCCCATCAAAAATACCAGGGTACCGGATCGGGAAGCTATTTTTTCCCAGTCGATATGAATGTCACCTTGGTTCTTTTCGTTGCTTCCCGTGATAACGGATAAAGTAGATGACAGATGTCGATGAGTTAGAGGAATGCCGGCATAGGCTGCAACCCCGGTTACCGATGTAACCCCCGGAACAACAAGAAAGGGGATTTTTAACTTGTTGACCGCTTGAATCTCTTCACCACCGCGGCCAAATATAAAAGGGTCTCCGCCTTTGAGTCGTATAACAATTTTTCCTTCTTTGGCTTTTTCAACAAGCAGATCGTTAATTTTTTCCTGTTTGAGACTGGCAACACCTTCTTTTTTACCAACGTAGATTAGTTCTGTCTCTTTTTGCGTAAAACGTAACAGGTCTTCGTTGACCAAATGGTCGAAAAGAACGACATCGGCTTTTTGTAGCCAGTGCTTTCCCTGTAAGGTCAACAGACCCGCATCCCCTGGACCAGCACCGACGAGGATTACTTTTCCCTGCTTGTTGCTTGAATTATTCATTTTTGGGGTGGAGATAATTGGCCATATTTGCAAAGTCGGACATGGACAGAGTTTCGCCTCGTCTGGAAAGGTCGATGCCAGCAAGTCGGGTTTGACCTTGTTCGAATTTATCTTCCCATGGTTTTAGATTGTTTTTAAGCATTTTTCGTTTGTGCAAAAAAGCCGCGTTGACTAGTTTAAAAAAAAGTTGTGGGTCTTCAACTTGCACGCTGGGCTGCGGCAGTGGTTTCAGCGAGAACAGCGAAGAATCTATTTTTGGACGCGGTGAAAAAGCAGTGTTGGGAATTTCCAACAAGCGTTCTACTTTGCAGTGGTATTGCACATAAACCGATAGGGAACTGTATTCTTTGTTGCACGGTTCCGCTGTTAGTCGATCGACGACTTCTTTCTGCATCATCAGAGTCATAGACTGAATTCGGCTGCCAAAATGAATTAGTTTTTTCATTATATGGGTGGCAGCATAGTAAGGAAGGTTGGATACGACTTTGAAGCCGGACTCGAGAGATGCATAGTCGAATTTTGCGGCATCCTTTTCTATTATTTTTAATGAAGGGCTATCAGAAAAGCGATTTTCCAATTCCCGGCACAGTTTAGGGTCGAGCTCAATAGCAGTCAGGGAACGGGCTATAGGGAGGAGCCGTTGCGTGAGAACGCCCTTTCCGGGTCCGATTTCGACAACGTGATCATTGGGTTGGATATTTGCTAACGTGATAATATTGTGCGCAATTTCAGAATCGACAAGAAAGTTTTGCCCGAGAGGCCTTTTTCTCATTGCATGGAAAGGGTGGATTGCGACAACCGAGTCGCAGTTCTTAATGCTAGCTTAAGGTTTTCTGCAGAGGCTTTATTGCGACCCACAATATCGTAGGCAGTGCCATGATCCACAGAGGTTCGCAAAATGGGCAGGCCCATAGTTATATTGACGCCCATGCCGTTCATTTTCACGGGGATCATACCCTGATCGTGGTACATGCAGATGACCGCATCGTACTTTTCGGATGCCGTTCTTTGAAACAAGGAGTCTGCTGGATAGGGGCCGCTTGCCTGAATGCCTTCCTGCTGGGCAATTTTTATTGCGGGAAGGATGAACTCTATTTCTTCCTGCCCAAAAATACCTCCATCACCAGAATGGGGATTAAGACCGACCACCGCAATACTGGGAATATCTGTAACATGTTTCTGTAACCAGTCATTTGTTTGTCGGATGCTTTGCAAAACTTTTTCTTCAGTAATTTGCGACTTGACCTGATCCAAAGGAAGATGAGTTGTTACTAATACCACTCGCAGTAAATTACCTTCCATCATAAGACTGGGATTTTTAGAGTCTGTCAAGTGGCCTAAAAGTTCAGTGTGTCCCGGGAAAGTATGACCCGCCAAATGTAAACTTTGCTTATTAATGGGAGCTGTGGTGATGGCGGCGACCTCATTTTTGAGAGCGAGCTCAACGGCTTTTTGGATGGCTTCATAACTGGCCTTACCGCCCTCTGCAGAGGGTTTTCCCAGGGGGAGTGCCTCGGGTACATTGTTAAGATCAATGACATCTATGGTGCTGGTCTGGTACCAAGCTTCTTTAGGTGAGGTGACCGAATGGATGAGAATTTCTGGTGCAATTTGCTTTGCTGTTTTTTTAAGTAACTCGGCATCGCCAATTACTAAAACCCGAGTATCGATCGATAATTGTTCGTCCTGAAACGCTTTGACAATTATTTCAGGGCCGATACCCGCAGGGTCGCCGAGAGTTAATGCGATGATGGCTTCCATTTATTATTCTTTTAGGTGTAAGTAAGTGTGGGGGAAACAGTTGCAAAAAAAAACTAACCGCATTTGATGCAATAAATTTACCCGCTCTTGGATTGCAAGAGCGGGTAAAGGGTTGAAACCATTTTTCTGAGATTGCTATTTTCTAAGCTCGTGAATTTTTCCGGCAGACTTTCCCTTGCCTGCAACAGGCTTTGGGCTTGCATCGAGAATTTTCTTATCCACGTTATCCTCATATTCTTTAAAGTTTTCAATAAACTGGTTAGCCAGTTCATTGGCTTTCTCGTCATACGCTTCCGGATTTTTCCAGGTATTTCTGGGAAACAGGTATTCTTTAGGTACATCTTTAACAACCAGAGGGATTTGTATCCCGAACACCGGATCGGTTTCGGTTTCAACATTGTCCAGTTGACCTTCGAGAATAGCCTTGATCATAGCGCGGGTGTATTTAATTTCGATTCTTTTCCCTACCCCGTATGCTCCTCCCGTCCAACCTGTGTTGACGAGCCAGCAGGAGACTTTATGCTTGTCAATTCTTTCACCAAGCATATCGGCATAAACAGAAGGATGCAATGACATGAAGGGAGCGCCAAAACAGGTACTAAAAATAGCCGTAGGTTCGCGGCTCATGCCCTTTTCGGTGCCCGCAACCTTTGCGGTGTAACCAGAAATGAAATGGTACATGGCTTGTTCGGGTGTCAGCTTTGAAACCGGAGGCATGACACCATAAGCATCGCAGGTGAGCATGATTACATTATTAGGATGACCACCCATACCTTCGAGTACCGCGTTGTTAATGTGTGTGATGGGGTAGCTGGCACGCGTGTTTTCAGTCAGGCTGGCATCGTCCAAATCCAGTCGCCGTGCATCTTTGCTCAGAACCACGTTTTCAAGCAAGGTACCGAATTTACGTGTGCATTCAAAAATTTCCGGCTCAGATTTTTGAGAGAGGCGGATTACTTTGGCATAACAACCGCCTTCAAAATTAAAAACACCGCGATCGCTCCACCCGTGCTCATCGTCTCCTATCAGTTTCCTTTTTGGGTCGGCGGACAAAGTGGTTTTGCCAGTTCCGGAAAGACCAAAAAATATCGCAGAATCGCCTTTATCGCCAATATTTGCTGAGCAATGCATGGATAAAACGGACTGCTTCTGTGGCAACAGGTAATTTAAAATGGAGAAAACGGATTTCTTGATTTCACCCGCGTAGCTGGTGCCTCCGATAAGAACCAACTGCCTGCCAAAGTCAACAATGACAAATACCTCTGAATTGGTTCCATCGATAGCTGGCACAGCTTTGAAGTCTGGCACGTGCATGATGGTGAATGCGGGGTCGTGGTTTTCCAGCTTTGCCATATCGCGTATCTGGATAAACATATTTCGCGCAAAAAGACTGTGCCATGCATGTTCGGTTATAACCCGGATATGGGTCTGGTGTTTGGGGTCGCAACCAGCGCAACAATCCTGAACATAGACTTCCTTACCTTGCAAATAGGCAAGAATGCGAGAATAGAGGGCTTCAAATTGTTCTACGGAAAAGGGGCGGTTTACTTTCCCCCACCAGATATTTTCCTGGCTGGAAGGCTCCTTTACGATAAACTTGTCGTTAGGTGCTCTACCCGTATGCTCACCTGTGGTTACGCAAACAGGGCCAAGATGCGACAATTCGCCTTCTTTATTGGCTATGATGTGTTCGTAAAGTTGTGGAGTGGATAAATTCCAGTTGATTTTTTTTAAGTTTTTGAGGCCGTGAGTTTCCAAACCTACTTTATGCTTTAAAACGTTTTGCGGCATGGACAAAATTCCTTTATGATGAGTCGGTGAGCGACCGTAAACCCTTGTTGGGGAACAGTTTCCCCTATTCTCGGAGCCTACTAATAAACCATAATTTATTTTAGCATATAAAATAAAAATGAAAATAGGTTTTTGGGGCTAAAACTCTAATTCTTATCGGTTAAAAACAGGAACCCTTAAAATGTTCAATTTTCTGAAAAAAAAGGCAAAAGAGCCGGTAATTAAGGTGTTGGCCCGAGAAAGTACCCAGTATAACGACATTTATGTCATTCAAAATGAAGATTACCGGGAGCTTTGGTTTAAGGGCAATGGCGACTATTTTCTGCAAAGTCGAGTGAATATCGAGCAGCAAAAACAATTGGCATTGGTTTATTCCAATATGATGATGGCATCTTTGCTTTTCTGTCCCAAGCCACAAAGATTATTAATGGTCGGATTAGGGGGGGCAGCGGTTACTAATTTTCTCAGCCAACAGTTCCCGAATTTGCACATTGATGTTGTGGAAATTGACCCCAAAGTAATTGAGGTTTCTAAAAAGTATTTTTATCTGCGTGAATCTAATCGTTATCGGGTTTTTGAAGAAGACGGCAGAGTGTTTATTCAGAAACGAAAAGGGCAGGAACCGTATGACTGGATTATTCTCGATGCATTCAAAAGCGGGTCTATTCCATATCATTTAAAGACCTATGAGTTTTATAAAGAGATCCGCGCTATTTTAAAACCCGATGGAATCGTGGGCTCGAACTTATACGGCAAGGGAAATTCTTTAAAACCTCGAGATACAAAAACCTTCATGTCGGTTTTTCCAAATATTTATTGTTTTGAGGATGACGAACGCGTTGCAACCGTATTAATCGCCAATGGTGGGGAGCGTTGGTCTGAAAAAAAAATAAACGAAAGGGCAGCAATTTCTAATAAAATGCCCGAACCGTTTTCGATGCAGGAGGTTGCGAAAACCTATCGACCAGGAAAGTTTTTCAAAGAATCTGTAGCGAGGTTTGACGACCACTTTTCAGAGAAGGGTTTTATGCATGACGTGGGGAAAGAGAACCGATCAAGTGTTAAGCCCAGACGGTATCCGATAAAAAATATTCACTGAAAAACGAGAGTGTGGTTTTTAAGAGGGAAGATTGAAAACTTGTATTTTTCTGCCATCAAAGTTTGATACAGCCAACCGACCGTTGTGAATAGAAAGCCCCGCTGTTTTGCCAAGTCCTCCGGTTCTGTTTCCTTGCTTACGATAGGTATCAACAACTTCGAGGTCGTTGTTCAAATGGATGATCTGGTTGTTCCAAAAATCGGAACCAAATATTCCATGTTCAGGGTCGCAGGCAAGAAAATAAATATCATCGAAACCCAGGCCTTCTTGTTGTACCTGGTTAATCAATTTTCCATCGGCATCGAAACGTTTCAATAAGAATTCTGAGCGATCACCTACAATGATTCCCCCATCTTCTAGGCAAAAGACTCCGCAGGGTGCCTTCAGGTTTTCTGATTGCTCGACAGAGAGGGGAGTTGCTTTCCCATTCGAGTCGAAGATTGCGATACGGTTGTTGTCGGGATCGGCGATATGAATTTTGTCTTGAGAGTCTATTGAAAGCGAAAAGACATGACCAAGAACACCCTCCTCGAATTGAAGGATGAAGTTTCCTTTCACATCAAATTTTTTAACCACTCCATTTCCTTCGTCAATGACATAAATATTGTCGTGACTATCGGTAGCTATGTTGATCGGATATTTGAAAGCCCCTGGATTGTTTCCCCATGTCCCAAAATGAAATCTGTATTTTCCCTCGGATGAATAGCAATGAATGCGATGGTTTTCATAGTCGGCTACCAAAAGGTCTCCTTTGCTATTATGGACAAGGCCTTGAGGGTTTAAAGGCAATCCAATTTCTGAGCCAACTTTACTAATAGAAAAAATTTGCTTTAACTGCGTCTCTGGCGCAGATGCATTTGCTTCTGTAAAATTTAGAATCAGATTGAGCAAATTTTTTGATCGCATGCTTCTCTTAAGTTTCAGCTCTAATCGATTTATATTTGCCTGGAGTTGGGTAATATTAGCATCCACTTTTATGGATGCATCGATGTCGGATATATCGTGAGCGGATTCAAACTGTTTTTGCTGCAACCTCAAAGCGGCCATTTCAAAAAAATTTGATTTTCTCTCGCGGGAAATTTCTAAGGTGTCGTTGTCTAGTTTTTTTGTGTAGATTGCAAGTTCATCGAACAATTGCGCATTATCTTGAGGTTGATTTAAAACCTGAGCTAATGCTGCCCCTGCAATAAGTCGATGCAGGTTGAGATTTTCGTTGATATCGAGCCCTTTAATCATCCTACGTATCAGATTCAACTGGAATTCAAAAACGGCGATATTGTTGTTTATGCCAATGGGGGTTGTTTTGTCTTCTGTTCCTACCTGTCTTTGTTGTACGTCCAAATCTCTTCTTTGTCGCTCCATATCATCCAACTGATCCAATAACTCCACGGATTTTTCTTCGAAAACAGATTGTGTTTTCAGGGCGGCGAGACATTGTGCGACCAGTTCGCTTTTCTGGTTTGCAAGGGAAGCTGAATTATATTTATTCGGGCCCCATAGCAATATCCCGTTTTCAAATCTAATTTCAGCGGATTGTGACTGCAGGACTTTGGCTGTTTGTTCTATATCCAGATTTTCGGAATCAAAAGCGACTGGTGCAAAATTGTCGATACTGGGTTCTGTAACAGAACTGTTTTTATTTTCCCAGTGAGGCATGACTGAATCCAGAGTTTCCAGAAATTGCGGCTCTAAAAAATCTAGTGTTTGCCAATGTTCATGAAAGCGGATAATTATGCGGGTCGCGTTCTCGGAGAAAGTGGAACTTGAGGTCAGGCTGCGAAGAAGTTTTCTGGCTTTTTCATTGTCGGTTGCCTGACGAGCTAGAACTTTCAAAACTTGAAAATGGGTTCGCATTTGAAATTGCAAATGCAAGAGAAGGTCCATGATTCTGTCGCTATAATAATTCTTTATAAGAAAGGAGGGGAGTTGGTCACTTCCGACATCTCCTAAAATTTGCACCATGGACTCTTCACATTTTTCTTTTTTATCAAAGTATTCATTGATGATGTCTACCGAAAAATTCCACTGGCGATCCAGCAGGCTCGTGATAGTTTCCATCTGTGTTTCATTGATTTCACTTTCAATCAGGTAGTAAATGAAACTGTAAAATTGTTGTGTCATTTTTCGAAAGGAATAAAAAGTGTTGCGGGTCTGTCGAAAGTATTCCCTGTCTTCCTGCTCGTATTTGTAAAGGTCCTTGTTGAATTCGCGAAGTCCTTGCGGGTCACTTTGGATCAATTTTTGTTCCTGCATCTGAAGCTCATTGAGTTTTTGCGCGGCCTCTTGCCAGAGCTGAAAAGCGGTTGTCATGCTTTTTCTTGATTCATTGAGTTGGTTTTCGATCAATGGAATAGCGAGATCAATACTTGATCCTGTAATTTTTTTTCCTTCAAAAGCCAGCCGGCCAAGTTGAAGAGGCGCCTCTGAATTTTTGCCTGTAGGGTTTTTGCTGAGCAGGTCTAATGTTTGCTCCAGAGTTGCTAACGATTTGGGGTCGTTTTCATTTTTTGCCTGTACGAGAGAATAATAATAAATGTGTTCTGGGTTCAGGGGTTCGCTCGTTGCTAACTTTTCTGCCAGAGTATTTTCTGTGCCTGTCGGAATTTGATACTTCAGTATTTTGGTGTCAAATGTTGAACCGATAAATAAATTCCCTGCAGAGTCTACCCGTGTCAGGCAGGGCGCTTCCAGCGGTGTTTCTTCGTGTTCGATCGCGTTCAGATATTGACCGAAGGCAGTGAATATCTGGATCCGGTTGTTGTTCAGGTCAGCGATATAAAGTAAATCATTGGCGGCGATCGCAACACAAAGTGGGTATTGAAATTGTCCCGGCTCATCCCCTTGTTCCCCAAAAGTTAATATTTCTTGCCATTTTTTATCAAATTTTCGAATACGATGATTGCCGCTGTCTGTAACGAAATAATTTTCATGACTGTCGGTGGCGATGGAGGTGGGAAACTCGAATAGTGGTGGCGCCAATAGATTAAAAGGAGTTTCATAATTACTCGCCAGTTCCTCTTCCAGAACTGTCCCTCTTTGCCCGACCCACCCCAGTGATTTACCATGACCATCGAAGAATTGAATTCGGTGATTGTATCTTTCTACAACAATCAGAGTTCCCGATGAGTCGATGAGGATGTCGTAGGGCTCGTTCAACTCGCCTTTACCATCACCACATGAGCCAAAAGATAGAAGCGGTTTGCCCTGTGAGTCGAATTTTTGTATTCGGTGATTCCAACTGTCGGCGACAAAAATATTTCCCTCTTTATCTACTGCGATGCCTTTTGGGTATTGAAGCTGGCCTTGTTCTTTGCCTTTTTCGCCAAAGCTGGTTATTAGCTTGAATTGCGGATCGTAAATCTGAATTCGGTGATTGAAATCGTCTGCTAATAGAATATTACCATCATGAGTGAAGCATAATCCTGATGGCGGAGACAATTCTTCGTCTTCTTTAGTTCTGAAGGAAGCATCGAATGTTACGGGAAAAAGGGAAGTCATAGTTGCCTTTAGATGATACGGGGGGTAGTTGATTAAGAGCACTCAGCCTGACCAGTCAGGCCGCATTTAATCACAAAAACAAGGACATTACAAATGACCTGTCGGTGGTACTGATTGCAGAGAATTATTTGGGTTTCTGCGCCACACCAGTATTATTTTCGTTATATTTAATTGTCCATTCATTGGAAGAGTCTATCTCTTTCTGCCAGATTTTTCATGTGTTCTGGCTCATCATACATTCGGCACCTTGAATCAGGTTCCAATGATCGAAACAATAGAGATGTCCCTTCTCCGAATTATTAACGGCGTTTCCTAAAATGATATAACTTTTTCCATGCCAGGAGCCGACTTCAATAATCGTCCTTGGATTCTCCAGAAGTTAAATCATAGAGAAGTCGCGCATGTTCTTCAGGCGTATAGGGAGATGCAATATGCTGCGCCTGGTTCCAGATAGCGTTAAATATTATGTCGGACCTTTTTTTTCCTGAGTAGGGGGGAGCTCAGGGTTTCTTTGTGGCTCGGGGAACTGTTTTTCTTAAATAGATTTATTGTTTCTTTTCGCGAATAAGAATAATTGGTAGTCCAGCGGGAACCCAAATAATTTGTATTTCCATCTGAATTTTGCGATTTTAGCAAAGATGTTGTAGGCCCATACGAAGAATAGTTTTTTGATTGGACTTTCTATTCTTCCTTTTGCCCAAATTATGGTGTCGGAATCGAGGAACATAAATATATAGCTGGATATCATCGAAACCAATTGCGCTTGTTTGGGGGTGACCCAAGGTGTTTGTTTGTCATAAAGTTTCATATGAGCCCAGCCTTCTAGTTTCTTGGGTTCCTGAAAGCCAAGTTCTACCGCAGTATCGTATAACGGGGTGCCGGGGTATGGCATGTAAATAAACATCTGCCCTCGGTTGCGGCTATCATAAGAAAGAAACTTATCGAGCATTTCGATCGTGGCATCTATCTGATTGTTTGTTTTTTGGGTTAGCTCTTGGTGGGTATGGTTCAGCATGGGTATTCCCACAAGAGTAGAAAAGATAACTTTGACTCCGTAGTCGCGGCATTTTTCAGCGAACTTATAATTGTCTTCGACATCCATGTCTTTATCGATGGCATCCAAAGATTCTTGGTCTCCGGATTCAGCGCCACATAAGATGCTGTAAGTGCGCGACTCCCTTAAAAGTTCCCAAAGTTCATCGTCAGCTTCGGCTAGTTGTTTGGCCCGGCCATCTAGATTGCCGAGTCTTAGGGTCAAGCCCCGGTCGATAATTCCTTTCAGAATAGCTTTGGCTCTTTTGACATTCACAAAAAACAGACTGTCGTATAAATTGACCCCATTGACGTTGTATTTATTCTGAAGTTTTTCCAAGTCATCGAGAACCGCTTCGGGATTCAACCCGACCCAGCTTCTATTGTTTACGGTAACTTCACTACAGAATGAACACCGATAAGGGCATCCATAGCTGGAAACGTAGTTGATGGTCCGGGTCCCGAATTCGGTGACCATGACGCATTTTTCAATATCAACGAGATGGTAGGGAAGCGGCGGCCAGTCATCTATAGATTCTAGACTTCTGTCTGGATTGGTAAATACCTCGCCGTTTTCTTTCCAGATCACTCCGGGGATGTCTTTATATTTCTCACCGGCTTCAATTCTTTTTACAACATCATGGAGTGCCCGGGCACCCTGTCCTTTAATTACAATATCTATAAATGGACTTTCCAGTACCTGATATGGATGAACTGATGGGTGCCAGCCGCCCCAAATTATTTTTATATCTTTATTCGTCTCTTTGGCAATCTGACTTGCCTTAAGTCCGCCCTGGATTTGCAGACCCGTCATAGCGGATATTCCTAAAACCAGGCTGTCTTTGGCCGATTCTCGTATTTCTTGATAAGGATCGGGGTACAAGTTTTCAGCGATGATCTTTATGGGATAACCTTCTTTATCTAGAAATCGGGATACGCAAATAAGAGAAAGGGGGAGGTCTACCGGCTTGTAATACGGATCTGGTCTTGGATTGAATAAAAGAATTGAGCTTTTCATAAATTTTCGATTAAAGTTGGAACTCTATTCTTAACGGTATTTCCGGCTGAAAAATGAAATGGTGGGACAACTATACCCATGATCTAATCCATTATAGTTTAGTTGTGTTTTTGTCATGAGGAATAATTTTTAATCGGTGATTATATGTTTTTCGATTTCAGTGTCTGTCCTGATTCGAGTTCTTTGAATCTGGAATCGTCGAAAAAGCATTTTCGGAAGCAACTTTAAGGCATCCCATTTACTTTTTAACAAAACCTGACCTTGCCCACGGTAGGTGAAATATTTAATGTCATTGAACTGGTGCTTCCAGATGGAATAGAGATATTTGAAATACATCTTTAAAGAATAGTTTTTGATGAAAACCCAGATGTCGTTGCGTTTGCATAAATAAACATAGCGATCACTGTACAAGCCTACTGTTGCGGTGCCGATGTGGTAGACCTTTGATTTTGGCAAATAGACAGCTTGAAACCCATGCAACTGGCTACGCATGTTTAGATCAACATCTTCCGCGAAAATAAAAAAGTCTTCATCAAACAATCCGATTTGTTTAAAAAGTTCTTTTCGGTAAATTCCTGCTCCGGCGCAGGCTCCGAAAACATAATCCTCCTGGTCATACTGGCCGTTGTCTTTATCGCCTTGACCGCGTCCGCCTCCTGCGGACCATGAATGAAACAAGTCGCCGGTGTTATAGAAGACTTCTCTGTTATCAAGGAACATCATTTTTGTGGTTCCCATGCCACATTCAGGATGCCGCTCCATGCCTTCATAAAGCTCGCTTAGCCAATCGGGCACGACTTCTATATCGTTGTTGAGCAATACAACATATTCCGCGTTGGATGCTTTGATTCCTTCATTACAGGCAATGGCGAACCCCATATTGTGTGGAAGTTTCAACAGCTGCACCCAGGGATATTTTTCTTCTATCATTTCGCGGGAACCGTCCATAGAGCCGTTGTCAACCACAATGACTTCAAAATTTTCGAAGTGTAATTGAGCCAGAGAGTCCAGACACATGCCAACGAATCGCATTCCGTTCCAGTTGGGAACAATGACACTCACTAACGGATTTTCCGACTGGGGCTGTTTTGATGTTTCTGCTATGTTTTTTGTGGAGTTACTTGCTGTTTCGCCCAACATTGCTTGAGCTCCTTGATGAGAAGGGTTAAGTTTTATACATTTTTTTAATAGCTCTTGCCTCTTTTTCAAGGGTGCCGAGCGGGCTATTCTGAAACAGGCATTGGCCTGAATATGTGGGTAGTGTTCGGAGGAATCTACGATTTCCGCAAACTGGGAAGAGGCTGCAAATAAGTCACCTATGTTTTCAAGGGCAGAGGCTGTAGCATATCTTAAAATCCCGTTTTCAGGATTATTTTTCAAATATAGGTTTAGAGTTTCATGTTCAGGCCTTGTTTGAGAGTCCAGCTCCGCCAGAGCTTGTACGATTTTAGTGTGCAGCCATTCCTGATCTTTTTTAGGGTGAATATCGCGAGCTTCCTCGAATAAATTTTTCAACTCATCCTGATTTTTTAATTTGACGAGGCATTCGATAGAAAATTTCCAGCAGTCATGGCGGTCTGGGAACTGTCTCCTTATATGATCAAACTCTCCCCAAGCTTCCTTATATTTTCCATTATATTTAAAGAGTAGCCCATTCAAAAAATCATCTTCAACATGAAAGTCAAAGCGTTTGATTTCTTCTTGAATCAAAGGAATGGCTTCGTCAAATTTTTTAAACTGTATTTTTATATTGGCAAGATGAATTCTCAAATGTTGCCATTCGGGAGATAGTTCAACGGCTTTTTCAAAAGCCGTTTCTGCTTGATGGGGAAGGTCGAGTGCCAAATAGATTTCGCCTAAATATACATTCCCTTCCCTATCTTCAGGGTTCAGACGTAAGAGATTGCGGCATTCCTTGAATGCGGTGGTTAGTTTTCCTCTCTCTAAATCTGCGCGGTTCAATGCTGGGGCATGCCATTCTCCCTGCGTAAGTTCTTCCATTTGTTCCATTTTTTTCTGCCAGGGAAATGAAAGGGGATCAGTGGTTAGGGATTCGGAACTTTCCAGACGGTAAACAGGAAATCTTGCCAGAACAACTTTTAAAAGTGTGTATTTTAAACCAGTTATGTCTTCTAACTGCTGTATATCAAGGTCGGGAAAGGTTTTGATTATGTACTTGGGTTTATGTTTTATGACTCCACCTATCATGCTGTCGTAAAACCCTTCCAAGTCTTGCGTATCCCAGGGGCCTATTGTGTAGTGGAGAAAATTGTCAGCTGCGGGGCAATCTGTTAAGTGATAAAGCTGAGAGAAGGTTCCCCACACGAAAATCCGTTCGCCAGATTCTCCTCGCATTCTCATTAGTCGCTTTAGACTTTTTCCCAACCGAGGAATATACAAGTATTGATCGTATTTTTCATATTGCACCAAGGTCTCGGGCTGAGTTGGTTTTGAATAATAAAGAAATAGGGATTTAATATTCCAGACGAGAATGGCGAAGAAAACTGTCGCAACCACTATTGCCAGTCCAGGTTCTTGTTGCATTACCCAATGCATTCCCAAACCACAGCCCAACGAAAGCAACGCGAACCAGGGGAGGTAATGGTATCGGGAAAAGGCTCGCTGAAAAACGATGTTACTTAAGGTAATGAGGGTGAAAGTTGCGAGCCAAAGGTTTTCTGATTTAGAGAGGTAGAATGCTAAGGCAGCAATTCCCGCTATCCAGATAGGCAGGGCTTGCTTCATCAATAAATAAATTTCATAGCAAATGCTGAAATGCAGAGATTTTGTTTTTGTTATTCGCATTGTGGTCGCCATGCGGGTTTTCATTTGCTTTATGGACTGGGCATCCCAGAACCCGAGTGCCCACTCTATTGAATTGGAAAGGATGGTTATGCTGGATACCGTAATGGCAAAAATAACTGCGGAGGTTCCGCCATAAGATATCCACACAGCCGGAGCCAGAATGCCAGCATAGATGACCATGGTGCATTTACATATGACGGCAAAGCCAAAACAAAGTCCGGCATAAAAAACCGCGCCATTTAAAAGAAAAGCCAACCCGGCAAAGATAAAAGGAATATAGAATTGTTCGAAGTTGAAAGAGCCTGCGGTCAGATCGGGTGAAGTTCCATAAAATGAGTAGAGCAGTCCACCTGTAAATGCCGCCCATTGATTTTGTGTTACAACCAAAACGACCCAGTAAATAGAAAGGCAGGCTGCCACATGAAAAAGGGTCTGCAAATGTCGGATTCGTAAATGCCCTTTTTTGGAAGAGGCAAAAACCTTATCGAATAGCATCATCTTCCACATCGGAACTCCTATGACTTGCAAATCATCTTTCCAGAGAAAACCTCTGTTCGCGAAATGGGCACGGTAGGTGTAAATAGCAAAATCGTCGTCCACAGGAAATTTGAGAAAAGGCAAGCGGCAAAGAAAGGCCGAGATGATAAGTATTAGAAGATGAAATGTAGTCAAGAGTTCCATAGACATTTGTGGGTTCACCCGCAGTTTCCAAATTGGAAACTTACGTGTTTATAATGCAGGCGATCTTGTACTCATCGGCAAAAACTTGAATTGGCTTTAGTTGATATCCCCTGACAAAATAAGGGGATTAGATAAGAATCGGTGAAGCCATGCTGAGTATAATTAAGGCTAAGCTTGGGTTCAACCTTCTGTTTTGAACCATAGCTCGTGCTAGCTTGCTTTTCTTCGGCAGATTGGCGAAAATAGACCGAATATCAACTAACACGGAGAATCGAATGCAAGAAGATCACACCAAAGATTTTAAGGATATAGAAGTTAGAATTGATCAACTCCGGGGGTTTCTTTGACGTTGATAATAAATTAAAAACCCTCAAATCCCTTGACGAAACCATCACCCAGCCAGGGTTCTGGGATGATAATCAAGAAGCGCAAAAAATACTGCAAAACAGGTCCGCAATGCAACGTCAAGTGGATATCTGGAAAAGCCTTCACAATGCCAGCGAAGATATTTCGGCTATGCTGGAATTAGCTGAAGATGAGGACGACCCATCGCTATTGACAGAAATTCATTCTTCGCTAGCAGATCTCGACGTTGAGGTTGCGGAGGCAGAGTTTAAAGCACTCCTTTCTGAAAAAAATGATTTCAGTAACGCTATCGTGGCGATCAATTCTGGCGCTGGGGGAACGGAGTCTCAGGACTGGGCAGATATGTTGCTTCGCATGTATTTACGCTGGGGAGATCGAAATGGGTTCAAAACAGAAGTTCTCGACACCCAATATGGTGATGAAGCGGGAATAAAAAGTGCCACTATTTTATTGTCCGGTGACTATGTTTTCGGATATTTAAAGGCAGAAATCGGAGTGCATCGCCTAGTACGAATATCGCCGTTTGACTCAAATAAAAGAAGGCACACTTCTTTTGCTTCGGTTTTTGTTTATCCTGAAGTCGATGATGGCATCGAAGTGGAAATTAAGGAAGAAGATCTGAAGGTAGATGTCTATCGTGCTTCCGGCCCAGGTGGGCAGGGGGTGAATACGACCGATTCGGCAGTCCGCCTGACTCACATCCCATCGGGGATTGTGGTTCAGTGTCAGAACGAAAGATCGCAACATAAAAATAAATCTTCAGCGACCAAGGTTTTGAAGGCACGGTTGTATGAGATGGAACAGAACAAGCAGGATGAGGAAAAGAAAGAAATGGAAAAGCAGAAAAAGAAAATTGAATGGGGAAGTCAGATACGCTCCTACGTCTTGCACCCTTACCAGTTGGTCAAGGATCTGAGGACCAATGTGGAAACGGGCAATGTGGATGCAGTTTTGGATGGTGATCTGGATGTTTTTATTCAGGCATTCCTGCGTTTTAATAATTCGGAGTCGGAGAGGTCGGGAAAATGAAGTCGAGTTTTAATGCGTCTTTGGTTAATGATCCTTTTGGAGACCCTGGGTTATTGGTGCAGTTCTTATTTCAGAAACGGGCGCTCTTATTCGACCTTGGTGATATTTCTTCGTTGAGCAATGCGGAACTTTTAAAGGTTTCGCATGTTTTTGTCAGCCATACACATATCGATCATTTCATTGGTTTTGATCGATTACTACGAACGGTTTTTGGTCGAGAAAAAACTCTGACCTTTTTCGGGCCTGAAAATTTTATAAAGAATGTGGAAGGCAAACTGGCAGGTTTTACCTGGAATTTGGTAGACCGCTATGAAGAATCGCTGACTATTAAAGTCGTTGAGGTAAGAGAAGATAAACTGCTAAAGGGCACATTCAGAGCTATCGATAAGTTTAAAATCTCAGGAGAGGAAGAGGTGAAATTTGAGGATGGAATAATTCTGAATGACTCCACGTGTGTGGTTCGAGCGGCTGTTCTTGAGCACCGGGTGCCGTGTTTGGGGTTTTCCTTGCAGGAAAACCTTCATGTAAATATAAATAAAGACCGATTGAAATCTATGTGCGTCGTTGAAGGCGCATGGTTGAATGCTTTAAAACAAGCGGTTGTAGAAGAGAAGCCGGATTCCTATGCGATTGAGATGCCTGTTACTAGGGAAGGTATTTCAAGTTTTGAAAAAAACACACTCGGGCAGTTGAAAGAAAACCTCATAGAAATTTCCCAGGGGCAGAAAATCGGATACGTTGTGGACACGATTTATAATGAGCCGAATAGTAAGAGAATTATAGAATTGGTCAAATCTGCTGATATATTTTTTTGTGAATCTCCTTTTTTAGCCGATGAAGAGACCAGAGGCCAGGAAAGGTTTCACCTTACCTCACATCAAGCTGGAACTCTGGCGCGAGAAGCTGGCGTGAAAAAATTACAAGTCTTTCATTTTTCCTCTAGGCATCGGGATTGCCGGGAGCAATTCTATAATGAAGCGCAGGAGACTTTTCTGGGAAAAACAAAAGCAAATTGTCTTTCCTGAAGGAAGATTTTCCATCCTGAGTTTGTACCTTTGATTCAAATTGATTCCATCTTGCTAAATAATTTTTGAGGGCGCAATTTTGCTTTTGATAGATTTTGGATTGGTGTGGTTTGCCGCGTACCGAGTGGTGAGAGCTTTAAAGGTTATCCCATTCAAATGGGAAAGGCTGGCATTGGCTTTTCTGTTTGCCTTGGTAGTAAAAAGCCTGATTATTTTTTTTCTGGTTCGATTGGGAATCCAACCGACCGCTGGTCTCCAGTTAGGTTCAAGTGTTTTGGTTCTGGTATCGACCTTGTTTTTTTTACGGAAACCAAACGAAAAGGAGGCAATATTTTCAGACCAGAAGACAGGGTTAGCATGGGTCACATGGTCTATGGTGGGTGTGTTGTTTTTTTTTAGCATTGTCAATGCCTGGTTTTTCCCGATCACCGAGTCCGATGCTATTTGGTACCATATTAGAGGGATGTCATTTTTCCATGAAGTTCGTTTTGATTCAGAATGGGTGGTTCCGCAACTCAAACAGTATCCTCCTTTTATCCCCTTGTTATTTGCTTATCTTATTGCGTTTGATGCAGGATTTTTAAAGATAATTTTTCCGCTGATGTACCTGTGCCTGAATATAATTTTTTATTCGCGGGTGCTATCACTGTCTCAAGATAAAAAAATGGCATGCCTGTTTACGATGGTTTTGGCGACAACTCCCTACTTCTGGTGGCATGGAGCATTGCCGTTTCTTGACCTGACTACTGCAGTATTTTATTCAACAGGTACCTTGTATTGGTATTTCTGGATTAAAAATAAGGTGGAAGGGGATACGAAAAAAAGTGAAGAGAATTCTTATGCTGCGATTAGTGGTATTTTGCTAGGCCTAGCGGCTTGGACTCGCATAGAATTTCTTTTGTATGATCTGGTTCCGATTTTTCTGACGCTATATGTTTTTAGTAGATATCCCGGAAAAAATGAAAGCCTAAAATCATTAAAACTTTTTTTTGCATGCCTTCTTCTGTTGCCTTCGATTTGGTTTATAACTTTGCTCACTTTCGAAATGGCTCTTTGGAGCCAAATGAAGATGGTTGGCGGAGTTTGCATCTTTTTATGGGTTCTGGCTTCAGGGCTTACCTGGGGAAGGTGGAAATTTTCTGAGTTAAATATTCTGCTGGCACTCATTTTGGCTGTGGCAGGATATATCCTCGTTTTATTTCTATCTGGGGCTGGCCCCGTTCCTGTCTGGAAAAAAATTGCTATCAGTTTTTACCGCACCTCTGTTGTACATATATTTTATTTGTTTACAGCATTTCTTGGGATCTTTGTTTTTTTTGAAAAGTTGAAATCTTTGTCTGAGCAGAAAAAGATACTTGGATGTTTTTTGATTCTATTCCTCTGTACTCATCTAGCTATTTTTTCATACGCGACTCCAAAATGGTCGACTTTTGGTGAGTTTGTCTACGCAACTTTTATTCAACCTGGAAATAGCGTCAATCTTTCCGATACTCGGGGGATGATGTCTTTCTACCCCATTTTTATATTTTTTATTTCGTCATTGCCTTTTGTAAGGCGAGGGATAATAAATGAATAAACGCAAGTGGATTGAAAATACAATATTGGGGATCATAGTTCTGAATGTTTTTGTTATGGCGTTTGTGTTTTTAACTCCACGGGTGCAATTTATGGCTAACCATTGGGGGTGGAAAACAGAAGCCCTTATGGAATCGTCTGGAGCTATGGATACTCCGAATCAATATTCTGAAACTTACAAGGTGGCTAATCAGGTACGGAAAATTGCAACGGAAGACTCTGTAATCTACATGCCTGCTAATAAGTGGAGATTTGGATTGAAGAAGTCAGTGGTGATTCAACGCTTATATCCACGAAAGGTTTATTTTTCAGGCGATCCTGAGGCGGAGAAAGTTTTTTCTGATATTTCCAAAGTTTCAAACTCATATGTTGTATTTAATGAACACTGGGGGCAAAATTTATGCGCTAAGCAGTCAGTGAAATATTTAGAGGCCACAAGGGTCGGAATTTGCCGAGCAGGAAAATAAAAAAGAAGAAAATAATGATGTCTCTTGGAAATTCATCGGTACACTCCTAATTAAAAACAATTTGGTTTGAGGAGAATTGCCAGTCAAATGCTAAAGCCACTTTTAAGGAATATTTTCCATATTGTGTTTCAACCTCGGCGGTTCAACCATAAATGTATGGTCCGGCTCGCTGGTAAAACGCGGGATAAAAAAATATTAGAGTTAGCCAGCGGGAAACTACATAAGGGCAAATATTATTATTCTGTTAAGAATTATTTTGATTCCAACAATGAATTTATTCAGTCAGACATCAAAGAAGAGTATGGTCATCGAATCATCGATGCTACCACCATGGAATTTAAGGATGAGTTTGATATTGTTCTGTGTATGAACCTCCTGGAACATGTATATGGTTTTCAGTTGGCTGTGAGCAATATTTATGAGGCACTGAAAAATAATGGGATGGCGGTCATTATTGTTCCTGTGTTTTATCCCCTTCATGACGAGCCATATGATTTTTGGAGATTCACGGAGCATTCTCTTAGAAAAATTCTACATCGCTTCTCAATCAATAGAATACAATGCCACGGAATAAGGCAATACACTTTTGCCTATTATGTCGAAGCGATTAAACGAGACTGAAACTACCTCTAGTTATTGCTTTTCATCAGGTAGTTCTGTGGGTTGCCAGGCTCGATATTAAATTAAAAATAAATCAGTTTTTGAGAGTGTGAACCGCTTTGGTGCTAAAAAAGAGATCGCGATAGTATAAGGAAATAAGGATGGCCCAGAGTAAAACAAAACAACGGTCGAGTAGGGTCGCAAGCATCCCAGTTTGAAAACCCACACCCAACCATTGAGAGAACATTCCGATGGCTAATTCGCGAGTTCCTAGATCGCTATGGATAATTGGAATGGCGGAGATAACGGGGGTAAGAGTAATAAAGAGCAGGCAATACCCAAATGAGATTTCAATGTTTAGTACTTTGCAAACCAGAAACAGCCTGAGCGCGCTCAAGCCAACAAGTAGTATGTTGTGGGTAGAAAGAAGGCAAAACAGCTTTTTGTTTTTTATTATCCGGTAAAGAGAGTTAATAGCCCGGATCAGTGCATTTAAAAATTTGTTCGAGCGATGCTGAAAATTGAAAGTTTTAGAGAAAAGGAGTATGAGAAATGCGGCCGCTGAAAAGTAACAAATAACCAAGGGAAAAAATATTTCCTTTTGCTCAAAAACTAGAGCAAGAGAGACAGTCAGTCCGCATAATGCGTTGATGAAAAAAAGAATCAAGTGGTCGGCCCCCTGGCTGCCTGCAAAGGACATGAAGGGGAATTCATGGCGTTGTTTTAAATAATTTGAGGTGAAAAGAGAGCCCGCCTTGAAAAAGAAATTGTTGAGAGAGGTGGTAATCGAAGAAAGTCCAATGATTTCGCTGAGATTCAATTGGATGTTGTACGAACCTGCTAAGATCTTTAATTTTGATCCGTTGATTAACAGTGAGGCGATAACGATTCCTGCAATAAGAAAAAATTGTCCGGCAGATATTTCTTTCAGGGCAAGCAGATTGCTCTGATGCTTGGCAAGCTGCGAACCCAGCAGGAAAATTAATAGTCCTGTGACTGCTAATTTGAAAATGTTATTCCATCCAGAAAACATAGGTTTGTTGAGAAATGTTATTGACGGGCATCAATGCTTTGTCTGCGATCACCTGAAGTTTTTAGGGGAGAGAGCAACCGCGGCTATTTGATACGGAACAGATTTTCTCACTTTTTAGCGTTTAGATCAATTGAAAGAAAATCTTGGTTTTTTTTGAGCTTTATACAGATCGCATATAGATAAAGATGGTTAGAGTTTTTTTTCGATAACGATAGAGAGAGATTTGAGGATAAAGAGATATCTCAGAAGGTTTAATTGACTATTCCTTACAGGGGTGGTTTTGAAAATTGTTATGAATTCTTGGTGCGAAATATGATTATTGGTTCTGGCATGCTTGCGCGGGCATTTGCCCATCCTTTTGCAGGCTCTAGAGAAAGTTGCGTTTATGCCGCAGGTGTTTCAAATTCGAATTGTTCTGATCAACGCGAATTTGATCGTGAACGAGATCGGCTTATGATTGCAATGGAGCAACACAGATTAGTAGATTTATTTCTATACTTTGGCACTTGCAGTGCTAATGGTTCTCTGAATTCTCCTTATGTGCAGCATAAGATTAGAATGGAAAAAATTGTTGCTGAACATCCTCGATACCTAATCCTTCGATTGCCTCAGACTGCAGGAAAAACAGAAAATCCCCATACTTTGTTGAATTATATTTTTACCAGAATAATTAGAAGTGAACGATTTCAAATCTGGAAGAATGCCCGACGTAACATAATCGATGTAGATGATGTGGTGCGGATTGCTGTTGGTCTTGCATTAGAAGAAGGGGTGCGAAGAGAATGTATCAATGTTGCAAATTTTTCAGATTATTCTATGAGTGATGTAGTGGCTATAATGGAAAAGGTGGTGGGTAAGAAGGCCATTTTTGACTCTTTGAATAAGGGAGATACTTACCCCATTGATACGCTGCGTATTGATAGGGTGGCTCGGCGCTGTGGTGTTGTATTTGGTTCGGATTATTTAGAGCCCGTCATTATAAAGTATTATGAATTCAGAGCTTATGAAGAAATCTCTTTTTCCTGATGATCAATTTTAAAAGAACAGTATTAAGTCAGCGCAGATACCTTTGGTGAGGATCAGGAGGAAGGCTACGGCTTCAAACTTTTGTCAATGTCTTCATAAATGTCCATATACTGTTCGGCAACGGCTTGCCATCTAAAGAATTTAATTATGTGTTCTTTTCCGTTTTGTTCCAATTGTTGTTTCAATTCACTGTCTTTGCATAAAGTTATTATTGCTTCGGTAATCGCCTTTGGATCTTTCTGATGAATCAGTAATCCCGTTTCTCCATTCTTCACCATATCTTTAATTCCCCCCACATCTGATGCAATAATTGCTGTTTTTGAGGCCATTGCTTCAATGAAAGCCGCAGGCTGCCCTTCGGTATCCCCCCCCTCGGCAACGATTGATGGCCCAATAAATATGTCAGCTGTGGCGTAATAACGGCTTAAATCAGATCGTGATTGGCCTCCTACGAATATTATTTTTTCTTCCAGGTTGAGATTTTTAACCTGAGTTTTAAGTTCAATTTCCTTTGGCCCATATCCTATAAAAACGAGTTTGGCTTTTGGGAATTCATTGAGAACCTCTGGTATTGCGTCAATCAGATATTTAAAACCTTTTTTTTCTGCAAATCGGCCTACTGCAAGAAGAAAGGGGCCGTCAATTTTTAATTCAATTTTAAGTTGAGGGTCAAACTTTTTTTCGTTAAAAAATTTTTCATCAACCCCGACAGGGATGTATTGAAGTTTTGTAAAGGGAGATAACACTTTTAGATTTTGTATGAGGTCATGGCTGTTTGCAGTGCATAACAGGGAGTTTTTTAGAACCAGACTCTTTAGAAAACGAAAGCCAGGTATATTTCGGAATGAAAAAACATCGCCACCCAAGGCCGTCAAGATATAGGGAATATTGTAAAGCTTATGAATGATAAGAGAAAAAAAGCCCTGGGGGATTAGCCAGTTGCAATGGATGAAATTGATTTTATGTTTGCGCACGGCTTTTAATATAGCAAGGAATTGGAAAATCAGAAAAAAAGGCAACTGAAAACGAGCCAGCCAGCTGGACTTGAGATTCGGCAGTATTCCCCCTTCATAGCAAAGGCGTTGTAGCCGAGTAGGCAAAAAATAGGGGAAGCGGGTTATTCGAACACCTTCCATTTCTTCTGAGTATTTTGCCCCCTCAAAATGGGGTACCAGCACCCATGTTTCTACTTTTGGAGCGAGTTGCTGGTTGAGATCAAAGACGAAATGGGGTGTTGAATCTTTTTCCCATCTTGGATAGGTCGTCGCTAAAACTAAAACGCGCAAGTGACTTAATGGTTTACTTGGTTTTGGCATTTTAAAGCGATTTTGGTTATGTTGAGATAAATGGGGTTACTTCCTTTTTCCCAGCTCATCCTTTTTTATTCTCACCTGAATATCTTCTAAAAGTTGTCTGTTTACCGAGATGAGTTCTGCGGCTATTCCCATCATAATAATTTGAAAGCCAACAATAAGGAGGATAGCGGATAAAATCAGAGATTGGATATGGCCCTCAGTCTGTCCCATGAAAAAGAAGAATAGGTATCGACAGCCAATTGCAAATCCAAGTAAGAATGTGGTGCCCCCAGCGAGAGTGAAAAGCCTTAAAGGGCGGTACATGGAATAAACTTTGAGCATGGTAACCAGAGACCGCTGCAAATAAACTCGAATGCTGGGAAACAGCCTAGATTCGCGTAATTTTGTATTGGTTTTTACCGGAACGTGCGCAATGGCCAGATTTTTTTTCCCGGCACTGATTATTGTTTCAATAGTATAGGTGAAATCTGAAACTACATTCAGTTGCAGAGCCGCGTCCCGACTATAAGCGCGAAATCCACTTGTCGCATCTGGAACTTCAGTGCCTGATAATTGCCGCACAACCCAACTTCCGAATTTTTGAAGAAATATTTTTATCGGGGAAAAGTGGCGGATGGTTTCCACTTGCCGGTCTCCGACAACGATATCCGCATCTTTTTTTAGAATAGGTTGAATCAGTTTGACTATGTCGCCACCAAAATATTGATTGTCGCCATCTGTATTGACTATGATATCCGCACCCAGTTTCAATGATTGATTGATTCCAGAGATGAATGCTTTAGCCAGCCCCTTATTGTTAGTGAATTGAAGCACATGATGCACCCCCAGTTTTTTGGCCACTTCAACTGTCTTGTCTGAACTACCATCGTCAATGATCAGAATTTCGATTGTATCAATCCCCTCAATTTGCTTTGGCAGGTCTTCCAGGGTTTTGGGGAGAGAGAGTTCTTCGTTTAAGCAGGGAATTTGTATGATTAGTTTCACAGGATCAGTCGTATGGTTATTCAGATTTTATCGGAGCGTTGGAATATATAGACTTTATCGGCGGAAATAGGAGATTTGAAAAGGTGTATTTGAATTTCGTAGGAATTATTGACCCTTTTTACCGGGGCATTCAATTCAAATTGTTCATATTGATTGTTTTTCAAAATGAATCTAATTTTTTTCTTTAAAGGGCTAGTTTTTTCCTCTGAATGAAGAGCCCATTGATCGCCTCGTAAAACGATCCAATCTGGTATGCTTTTGTTAGTTAGCTCGCTGTTATGAATCATCTTGAACCCTGTGTAAAAAGCAAGAGATTCAACTTCGTTGTCAATATAGCATGTTTCCCCCTTTTTCCCATGTATTTCAAAAAATGCAACAATTCCATTTAAGGGGCCTCGATAGGGGTTGGCAAGCTCTCCCCAGTATTGAAAAAAAATGGACTTGAATTTCACTTCCCGCATAAAAGTCTGGTAAACGCCTTTAAAGTACAAACTGGGTTGGGCGTCAGGTTGCGGGGATTGGAGTAATTGCTTAACTGGAACCAAGGGGCCCACGTGAATCAGGTTCGAAAAAATAAGAATGGCTGCAAAGAGGATTTTCTGAATTATGGAGCTTCTAAATAAATGTACGTTTATCCACCCTAACAGGGTAAAGAATATGGGAATGCTGGCGGCGATGTAATGCAATTGTGGAATGGAATGTAACGAAGCAGTTAGCAAAATAAAAAAAATGCAAATGAGTAAAAGCGAAATAGAACGATTGAATTTTTTTATAGGTAATAAAAATATCAAGGGAACCAATATAAGAGGGAAAATGTAGTTGTTTATTTGGAAAAGGAATCCCGCAAAATGTTTTAAATAGCCTAATGAAGAGGTGTCTATATATGGACTGGTGGAAGTGTAAAATTCGGCTATTTTTTTTGATAGAGCAGGAAGGAAAAATAGCCAGGGTAAACACAATAGAGCGGTAACGGCAGCAGGAATTTTAATCTTTCTTAGATTATTTCGATCAACTTCGTTTCTATAAATAAATAAATGAATTAGCATTCCTGTTATAAGGCCGGCAAACTCGACATACATTGTATGAAAAAAAATAATTGATGTAACGGTAAAGGGAACAGGATTCCATTTTTTCTTTTCAAAAATATCGATATAAAAAGAGAGCAGAATGGGAGTCAGTAATATAGGAATGGCAACGTAACGAGAGGTTCTGAAATAAAGAAGCGCGGGAACACACGTGGCTAAAAATGTTGCAGCCAAAACGGATGCAGATTTATCCTGAGTGATGCGAATTGCTAAATGATAAAGGCACCAGATGGAAAAAAAACCAGCTAGGGCGAAAGGTAGTCTGGCAGCAAAAGTATTGTTTCCTAAAAAATTTAATGAAATAGCCTGGAGATAATAGGGAACCCAGGTTCGATAAATAAACAGACCTTCGAAGATGTCAGCATAGGGCATGGTGTGGTTCAACCCATCTGAATGCATAGGCAATCCATGCTTCAAGATTGTTGTCGAAACAAAAGTGTCTCCTCCCTCATCGACTTGCATTACACTGTCATCCAGACCGGTGAATATAGTTAAAAATGCAATGGGAAGAAGGAGAGTTAAGGCCAGATGAGACTTGAAAAATAATCGGATAGATGTCACTAGATACCCTATAATCAGGTCGTTTAAAACCCCGTTATTATACCCAAGAGTCTGCCTTGCTTGGGGCGAAAATTGGATCTGCACTGTCCTTAAGAAAAGGGATTAAACGTTAATGTAATATATTAGCCTATGGTATCATCGCTTATTTTGATATATCGGCTTTAAAAATCTCTGATGTTAGCTAAAAATTGAAATAATGGAAACTCCTGAAATATCTGTAGTGGTATTAGCCTATCGAAGCGCAGCAACGATAACAAGTTTTGTTGATTCCCTTGTTGATTCCTTAGAAAATGAAAAATTATTGTGGGAAATTGTTCTGGTAGGAAATTACTTTGAAGGCGTTGGAGATCAAACTCCCGAGGTAGTTAGGGGTATTGCCGCCAAGGATTCACGAATAAAAGCGGTGGCCGAAATAAAAAAAGGCATGATGGGGTGGGATATGAAATCTGGCTTGCAGGCAGCTACAGGAAGAACTTTGGCGGTAATAGATGGGGATGGGCAAATGCCCAGTAGCGATGTGATTCGCGTATACCAGTTAATGAAAACAAATGGATTGGATTTCGCTAAAACCTACCGAGCAAAAAGGAATGATGGTTCTTATAGAAGGTTGATTTCCATTGTCTATAATATTTTATTCAAACTTCTATTCCCAGGAATCAATGCTTGGGATATGAATTCCAAACCTAAAATTATGACCCGTGAATTTTATGAAAAAGTGCATCTGGAGTCTAACGGATGGTTCATCGATGCAGAAATTATGATTTTTGCCAGGCGGTTGCACGCCAAAATCGGAGAAATTGAAACCGTGTTCCACAGCATAGATTCTCGCCCTTCTTTTGTAAAACCAAGTTCTATTCTTGAGTTTTTAGGTAATCTGTTTTGGTATAGAGTGAAAGAATTTTATACCCAAAAATAACCGTTTAGTGTCCGTATGAAAATTCTCATCACGGGGGCATCAAGTACCCTGGGTAAAAATCTGACTTCAGAATTATTGAAAACGGAACAGTTTTCGATTCGGCTCCTTGAGCATCGGTCACCGGTGCGCAAGGAAGATTGTGAAATCTTTCAGGGCAGTCTTCATGATATAGATGGCTTGGATAAGGCTTGTTCTGAGGTCGCCACCGTAGTTCATTTAGCCGCCTTGACCCATTCCTCTTCCGGAAAAGCATATTTTAAAATCAATGAAGAGGGCACAAAAAACTTAATTTCTGCCTGCAAGGAAAATAATGTCAAGCGATTTATCTTTGTCAGCTCGGTAGCAGCTTCGGAGGAGGGTGGCGATTATGGAGTGAGTAAACTGAGATGTGAAGAGTTGGTTGGAAAATCAGGTCTTGACTGGGTGATCCTTAGGCCCTCGGAAGTTTATGGGGTAAAGATGGAAGAGGGCATTGGTAAACTGGTTGCCTGGGTAGAAAAGTTTCCAATAATTCCTATTATTGGTGATGGGTCGTATTTTCTGAGTCCAGTAAGTGTGGATGATGTGGTTCAGGTAATGGTGGAGATATTGAGGAATGATTCGATTAAAAAAGAAAACCTTAATTTATGCGGACCGGAAAAAATGACTATGAATGAATTGATAGACCGACTTGCTCAGATTCAAAAGGTGAAGATAAAAAAAATATTTTTACCAATTTGGTTTGTCAGGGTAAGTATTGGGATTTTGTCAATTTTTAAATCAAGCATCGCCTTTTCTGATCAGATTCCGCGACTTTTATGCAGGAAGAATCATTCGATTGATAAAACCCAAGCGATCATTCCTTATAACCCGATAAAAATTGAGAAGGGTTTGTTGTTTTTTCAATCAAAAGAGGCTTAGTCTTTTTGACCCGTCACCAGATATTGCCCGCCAAGAGGTAGCCAACCCAAATAAGGATCCATAAAATTAAGTGCAGATAAAAATTTAGGAAAGAAGGTCGTGTAGATTACTTGAATGTTTGATAAAGAAACTTGGGTGAAGTAGTTTTTGAGGTTTTTTGAGTAGAGGAGTACTACATCTTCATCAATAGGGCAATCTTTGACGAGTTTTTGTGTGATAGGGTTGAGTGGATTATGCTCCCAGATCACCAGTCTTCCTCCCTGATTTAGGAGGGAAGATAGCTTGTTGATAAGCCCCATATGTCGAACATGGGGGATATGGTGGAATACCCCGGCAGAAAATATAAGGTCATATCCATTTGCTTCCCACTCCTTTGAATCGTGTTCTTGAAAATCTACATCACCAGGATAACGAGAACGAGCTTTTAGAATCGAATCCTTTGAAAGGTCTACTCCTGTGTAAACAACGGTTGGAAAAAAATTTGCAACTTGCCCGTAAAGATTTCCGACTCCGCAACCAAAGTCCAATAAACGAAACGGTTTTTCTGATAAAGATGGAAAAAGACTTCGTAACTTATGAAGCTTGGCAGAGACAAAATTATCTGCATCGTAACCAGTCTGGCGAATGACATTATTGACCATTTCATTGTAGTTGTTAGAATAAGAGTCAAAAATTTGGACGTTACACCCACTTGCAACGGGATACCCCATAGTAGGAGTGCTGTTTAGCTGCTGTATTCCCTGTGAAGTTGAATCGACTATTTCAAGTGCCATGATGAAGATTCGTTTTAATTCCTAATGAGTTTTTTATCTATATATATTTGTATCGGAAAAAATAGACGAGAACATAATAAAAAACACAAATCTGGTCTCATCACCTAAAAAATAATATTTTAAATTCCGGTTATTCAGTTACCCCTATGAAAATAAATCTTTCTTGAAGATTATGATACGTTTTTAAAGCGGTTGGCTTGAATCATAGTTCAAATTGCCGTAAAAATGGGTTGCAACTAAGATAAGTTTTTCAACCGATTCGGGAGTGAGAACTTAGTCAAAGAGAACGATACAGGTTCGTATATTGATTCATGATATTTCCCCAGTCAAATCTGTTTTTGACTTCATTCTGGATCCGACGCCCCATTTGTAGTCTTAAATTGCTATTTCTTAAAGATTCAATGCGCTCTTTTATTTCTTCAGGCTTTCCAGATATCTGGAAACCGGTTTCCCCTTCAATAATTATGTCCCGTGCAATGCCTACAGACGTAGAAATCAAGGGCAGGCCATGTGCGGCAGCTTCAAGTAGAGGCTGCCCAAAATTTTCGTATAGAGATGGATAAACAAAAATGTCAGCCGATTGGTAAATAGTTTTTAATTCTAGCGGTGTTTTCTTTCCAACAAACGTCACCTTGTTTTCCAGGTTCAATTGCTTTGTAAGTTGTGTTAGTTCGTTTAGATAACCCGTGCGTGTGACACTGCTGGTTTTTTCTTCCCCGCCAGCTATGGTTAGATGAAAAGGAAAGTTCAACTGACTTGCAGCTTGAAGGAGTAACTCAATTCGCCTGACACGGGCTATGCGGCCAACAAATAGGATTTGCATCTGTTCGAATACGCTTTGATCCTTCTTAATTCTTTCTACCTCAATGCCCATAGGAATAATATGGATTTTATCTTTTGCGATTCCAAACTCAAGAGCATCTTCGTATTCAAATTTTGAGGAAACGATTATAGCCTGTGCTCTTTTTGCCGAAGTCTTTAACGTGGCAATATCGTAAAGATGATAGGGCAATCTTTGCGCGAAAGAAGGAAGATAGTTTTTAAAACCGAGAAGTGAGCCGTGGGTATTTAAGACGAAGGGCTTGCTTTTGGTGCGAGCAAAAAAAAACCACTATCGGTTTGAAAATTACGGTAATTGTGGCTGTGTAAGATATCAAAGTTTTTCAAGTGGGACAACATTCGCGCGCTGACAAGATAGCGCATGATTTTTAATTGCGATTTGAATCGATGGACAGTAACCCTGCCAATTGTTTCCAATTTAGGGAGAGTGTGGGAAACATCGGAATAGGTCGTATAAACCGGAGATGAAACGCCTTTCTCCTCAAGACGATTAGATATTTGAAATGCCTGATTAACGGGACCGCAAATATAAGGCAAAAAAGTTTCTATGGTACGTAAAACCTTCAAAGTTGCTCCAGATTTGAAGAATCGATTTGCCAGTTGGATTGTCTAATTTGTCTTTCCAATGTTTTCTTTTCGAGGTCCAAAATCCCTATGCTCTGAGTCAGTTTGCGGACTTGGTTGGTCAAGGCAGAAATTCGAATGGAGAAGTGTAGACAGATGACCATGAGGAATAACAACCCAAAAAAGAATAAAGTGGATGTGAATAAAGTGGCTCCGACTAATTCGGAAACCCACTTTAGTAGTCCCTCAGAAACCGATAGGGCTAACATGCTAGTTCCTGTTACGAGCCAACCCATGGAATATTCTTCGCTCAGATGCTTTCTTCTGACGAGTTCGAAAACGTAAGCAACAAGAAAAATACAGATTAATATGGATATGATTTGAATTTTAGGTGGCATGGTTTTACCTTTTGGACACGTTTCTTAGTACGGTAACAAAAATGGATAGAAACATTTTGAAAATATAATAAATGGTTTTGTGACCATGGTGCATGGACTCTTTGTCAGGACTAGCATGCATGGTAACGGGAATTTCTTTGACTTTCAAGCCATGACGATGCATCAGGATAATAAAGTCAGCATCAGGATAGTCAGGGGGATAATGATCGCTTGCGGCAAAATGGATAGCTCTACCTTTAAGAGCTTGAAATCCTGAAGTCGGGTCAGTTACTTTCTGGCCACAAATTATAGAGGCGATCTTAGCAAAAATAAAAATACCTGCACGTCTGGCAAAGGATGATTTATAAGAACCGCTCTCTAGAAACCGAGAACCGATCACAACATCCACCCCGTCCTTTTGTACTTCTTCGATGAGGTTTTTTACACTTTTAGGGTCGTGTTGTCCATCGGAGTCCATCTGGATAACAATGGCAAAATTTTTTCGGGCGGCAAATATGAACCCTGTTTGCAGTGCCACTCCATAGCCTGAATTATAGGGTAGGGAAATGACATTAGCACCGTGGCTGCGGGCAACGCTTTCGGTAGTGTCCGAGGAGCCATCATTAATAACCAGAATGGGAATTCCCGGGACTTTTTGCTGGATCATTTCCAGAACAGCGCCTATATTTTTTTCTTCGTTATAAGCGGGAATGATTATTAAGGTTTTGGGATAGCTTTTCAAGGGTTTCTTGATGAAAGTGTTTTCAAATTCATCATTTTCCAGGATAACGGTTTGCTTCAATGATGATTGTGGTACCTGATAACTGAGTACTTTCATTCAAACAGGATCTTTCAATTCTAAAGCATTAAAAATCACTTTAAAGAGGTATCAAAATTTTTAAACCAAAATTGTATCCTAAGTTTAAAATTTATGATTTGAGATAAGGCGAATATTTAAATTTTTGGAGCTACAGGTAATAAAACGGTATTTGTTTGAATAAACTTGACCCTTAATCGAAACCTATTGTATAGGAAATATAAGCTATTGTAAATAATAGGGTTATAGCTCGAATGGAAGCCCGGCGTGGATTTTTATAAATTGAGTACAGGTTTTGCAAATTTGCAAGACGAAATGCTTCTCGTACACGGGCTGTCATTACCTTCATAATGGCATTAAGACTGTCCTAAGTGAACTGAAGCACTCTTGAGTTAAAAGCGGACCTTACTTCTACTCAAAAATTTAACCGTTGTAGAGCGGGAATTGTCATCGATCAGCTCCATTTTCCAAAAGAAATCAGACTTTCCTAGAATTCGGACGAGAATCCTTTTTCTATAGTCATTTTCCGTGATGGCTACCTTTCTAATTTACTCACCACCTGTTGAACCTATTTTGTGAGGTACCCTTCATTGTTTCTCGCAAACGGCTGGTTAAAACTTTTAATATTGGCAGTAAGACTTCCGGTTTTTCTTTGGAAAGCTTGTCAAAATTAATTTGAGTCATTCTAAATACAACTGAATCTTCAAGCGCTCGGGCTGTTGCGGAACGAGGCCTCCCATGGATCAAACCCATTTCGCCAAAAATTTCATTTTCATTTAACCGCTTAATTAGCTTCTGACCTTCAAGAGTGTTTTCTATTATCCCAACGGATCCGGAAATAATGATAAATGCGCAATCACTGGGGTTACCCTGACTAAACACGGTTTCGCCTTTTGTTAAATTTCTCCTGTGATTCATCTTAGTCACCAATAAATTGTTTTAATTTTGTACTTATTAGTGATACAAGCAAAATTTAAGCCAATTATAATAAAAAAGTTAAAATAACAGCGTAATACTGTTCAAAAAGCGTATTCATAGATAAATATTAAATCTTAATTTGTATTAATATATTTAAATGTAATTAAATAGTAAAAATATAATTTATATGTATTAATTTTTATAAATTTTTATTTTTGTGAGAAGCAGATTAGATTTGTTTGATTCTAGTGATAATCAGATTGAGTCTGCTAAAGTTATTTTTATTAAAATAGAGGAAAATGTGAGTTAAGGAGGGATACTATTGATTTTTTAATTCCTCTTTTAACGGTCTGATAGATTCAATTTTACCTTTGAGGAGGATATTTCGAAACTCACTGTTTATTTTTTAGAGGAGTTCCGACGAAAGAAGGGGGTTTGTTTAACCTTAATACGGTTTTTTGATCTCACATTGTGCTGAGAGTGAAAGATACGATTAAACGATTTTATATGATTCAGAGCTTCTTCAGCGTTAGGGGTTCTTTTTATAAGTAGGCGGTCTTCAGTAGATGCAAAGCCGTTTTCTAGCAAAAGAGAGTCCAGTAAATCGAGACAACCATCGAAATAATCATCCTCCTTATGGTCGAGCAAGGCAATGGATCTGGCATGCACTTTCCCGTTTGGAATAAGGTCAGGTTTTTAAAGCCTTCGTCTATAGTGCCCAATCCAGCTGGAATAATTACTGTGGAGTGCGACTCTTTTATAAATACCAGTTTTGAGTAAAAAAATATTTTAACTACATGAGGTTAGCAGAATCGTAAATAAAAGAGTTTGTCGCTTGTTCGTGAGGTAGTTTTATATTCAATCCGAAACTATTGTCGACAAAGGCTCCACGGTTCGCGGCTTTCATAATTCCTCCACCTGCGCCGGAGTTAATCATGAAGCCATTTTCAACGAGGCTTTTCGCCAACTCGTAATTAAGGTCTGATTCAACAACTCTGACCGAGCTAAATAAGGCTACTTCCCGTATTTCTCGATAAGGTTTGAAAATTTTAAATGAAGATCTCAGTTCCTTAAGGGCTTGATTAATGAGTTTATAGTCCCCTCGATCATTATGTTCTATCCCCCCCATTAGCAAAAGAGTGATTAGAATTTCTTCGAATAGAGACTCGTCACCACAATTTTTGGGAAGCTTACGGATAAATGCCGGGATATCCTGGGGAGATGGGGTCATTTTTATTAAAATTCATTATATGAGCAAATATTTTCAAAGTCTCAATTAAGTTGCTACAATCACTCTAGAAAACTTGTCCCGCACATATGGGGGCTTAATTTGTAAAGGATTTCAATTATGAATGATAAAGTATTAATCATTTCCATATTAAGCCTGCTGGGAATCGGCTTTGTTGCTGTACTTTTTGTTGCCGTGCCGTGGCTTATAAATTACGCATTGCCCGACTGGGAAAATACTTTATTGGATAGTGGGATCGTAATGGTTGCCATAGTTCTTTTTGTATATGGCTTCTATATGAATACTCGAATGCATTAGAGTATCCATATGGATGAAAAAAAACTGATAATAATTCTGACAAGCCTACTGATATTGGGCTTTCTATCCCTGTTTATCATAATAATTCCTTGGGCCAATTGGAGCCGTATTCCAGATTGGAAAGCAATAGCAACTGACAACCTCTTAATGAGTCTCATCGCCGCAGCCATTGGTTACGGGATCTATATAGGTTCCAAGACTATGTAGCCTATATTTTTCTCATTTTAAGAATAACCAGAGCAAAAATCCCTAAAGAAATTAAAGTCCCCGAAGCGCCAAGCAGAAACTCTCCTATATAAAAAGTAACGCCAAGGTTAAAAACCAATACCCCAAAATATAAGCCAGGTCCCAAAAGAGCCTGTCCCGGTATTTGCTTTGTTCGGGCAGGGGTTTTGCGATCTATCCAGGAATTTAAAGCTGCAAAGCAAGTGAGGGTTGCAGCCGCTACAAAAACCCAACCGGCAAAATTGGTTAAAGGGATGTGGAAATATTCTCCCGGTTCAATATAGAAATAAATTTTACCAAGAAACCATCGATCTCCCAGGAATGCGATAGGATCAATAATAACGTCCATCAACATACACAGAACGGATGCCGAAGCGATCACTTTAAAAGAATGTTTGATGGGGGTGATATCGCCTAGACGGATGTCCCATGCCTTTTTATCTAGAGGTGCCCACAAGAACAGACTCAACGTATAACTCACATAAATGAGAAATGAAAAAGAAAGCGAGTCCATAAAAGGCACATTGCTGATCCACAGTTCCTGTTCTCGAGTTGTGTCGATATAAGTGTAAAATCCAAAAGGGAAACCATTTCTTGTGGAAGAATATTCACAGATAAATGCGACAGTGTAAGCCAGAACTGTGAATAGCAAGGAGCGCAACACGCCCATATTTAAAATGGCAATTGTCAGGAATACAGCTAGAAAAACGAAAACATAAGGGCGAAGTAATACCGTGCCCCAAAGCAGAGAAAGAGTTTCCATGAATTAGCGGTGGTTTTCTTGGAACCATTGAACAGACTGGCTCAATGCGTTTTCGACCGGGTTTTGTGGCAGTCCCAATTCGCGGATAGCTTTGGATGAATCAAAATACATAAAGTATTTGGCCATCTTCACCCCTGCAAGAGGTACAGCGGGTGGCTTTTGAGTGATTAGGTTAGACATAGCCTCACAGGCCAGACCGGCCGTATAAGCCACCCAATAGGGCATCTTGATAGATGGCGCCGGGATGCCTGTTATCTTTTCCAATGCTAGAAGAATTTCTTTTAAAGACATATTTTTGTTTCCAAGAATATATCGCTCACCGGGCTTGCCCTTTTCTTCGGCAAGAATATGGCCACGGGCGCAGTCGGATACATCGATTAGGTTCAGTCCCGTATCTAGATATGCGGGCATTTTACCATTTAAAAAATCCACAACAATTTTTCCGGTAGGAGTTGGTTTGATATCACGAGGTCCGACAGGTGTGCTGGGGTTGACAATGATAACAGGAAGTCCTCTGCCCTGTATTTCAAGTGCGATTTTTTCTGCCTGAAATTTAGATGTTTTGTAATCGTTGCTCAAGGTAGTAGGATCCATAGGCTGGTCTTCGTTGGCAGGTGTGCCATCGTTACGCAAGCCCATGCAGCCGACGGTGCTGGTATAGACAACTCGTTCCAGCCCAAGTTCCAAAGCCGTTTCAAGAATATTGCGAGTGCCCTCGACATTGATATCGTAAATGAGCTTTTTATCGCGATCCCATAAACTGTAATAGGCAGCTACATGGTAGAGGGTCGAGCACCCTGTCATGGCAGATTTTAAAGAGGAGCGATCACGGATATCGCCTTTCACCACTTCTACCTGCAAGCCTGAAGTATTACTCAGGTCTGAATCTTTTCGGACCAACAGCTTTATCTTTCGCCCGTCTTTAAGTAGTTCTCGTGCAACGGCTGAACCCAAAAAACCTGTGGCACCTGTAACTAAGGTGGTCATAATTTTTTTAGAGGAGAAGATTGAAAAAACATTTTATCCCTATCATACTAATCTTCCTCTTTCAGCGGAGAAGAGGTTGTTCGGTTTACTACAACTCCCAGACTAGGGAGAGGGTTTTGGTGAGGGGAATTTGATAATGCCGTCAATAATGTTTGATTAGATAAAAATTTCTATTTTGGCTGTTTTTTCTAGATCGACTACATATTCTTTGAACAGTTTTTTTGTTTCCCTTTTCATTAATACATTCAAAATGTCGCTTTGTGCTTCTTTAAAAGGGATCAATACACTTGGAACAATTTCGTCCAGCTTCAAGATATGGTGTCCAAACGAGCTACTGACGATGTTACTGGTTTCTCCTTCATTTAGTTTTACCATAGATTCTGCGATTTCGGGGATCGTGCTTCCTGGATGCAAATCTCCCAACATTCCACCCTTTTGCTTTGAAACCTCATCTTCTGAGAACTCTTTCGCGAGTTGTTCAAAATTATCTCCAGTCTTAACTTTTTGCAATACTTCTTCTGCTTTGGCTTTAGCTTCTTCATTGATCATTCGGGTCATGTGCAGGGCTTTTTTATGACTGGCTTCATCGGCGGATTTTTGGGGAGATGGAATTGTGGAAATAAGAATATGTCTTATTCGGTACAATGCAGGTTTCATAAATTGAGATTTATTGGTGTTGTAGAAATTTTTGACAGTATCATCTTTTAATTTTACCTTTGGAGCTATTTCATGGCGAATCAATTCGTCTTCCAAGAGGGTACTTTCAATCTTTTTTTTGAGAGACTTTATATTCATACGTTGAAAAGCTAGTGCCGTGATGAATGCGGTATGATTAGGAAACTTGTCTTCAATACCTTGAATTTGCGAGTCAATTTGCTCAGGTGATATTTCGATATCGAGGGATTTTGCTTTCTGAGTGATTATTTCCTTCATGATCTCTGATTTAAGAACTTCACGGGCTATTATAGGTTCTTCCGAGGGAGAAATTTTTTCCCCTTGAAACTGGGCACGCAATTTAAAAGAGATGAATTCGCTTTCCAATTGGATGGAGTATATTGAGACTCCATTGACTTTGGCAACAATAGTAGGGACAGGTTTTCCATCTAATTTAAAGACATCAGGTTCTGCCTCAACCAGACAGGGGATAAGAAATAACAATAAGGTTAGTAATTTATATTTCATAGTTGGTCTGGTATTTTTTAAGGAAGATAAAAGATAAGAACATTGAAAAGATATCATAATTCGGTTTCGGTTTACCAGCAAGTGCAGTGGAAACAAAAAAAACCCCCCGACCCAAAAGGGCCGGAGGGTTTTTGTAGAGACAAAATTAGAACTTCACATCAAACTGAACGTAGGCCCAGTCTGCGTCATCAGTTCCTGAAAACGTGGAAGCGTTGGTGCGCAATTCAGCTCCATTTTTCAATGCAAAAAAGCTATTAGTTGCATCATAGTGTGAGTACCCGATCATTACCTTGGTATTAGCATTTATTTTAGTGACTGCAGTAATGTCAAGCTCAGTACCTAGGTCATTAGAGAGGGATTCCGATCCTGCAGCTGTTGCATTGGCGAAATTTCTCGTGGTTGTATTTGCAGCTATACTTTCAGCTGTCCAGAACCAATGGTAGTCTGCTTTTAAGGTCCAACCTGGGATTGGGTTGACTTTCGTCTTTAATGCCAAATCCTGAAGGCCCAGACCCTGTGTTCCAGAACTACCACCTGAACCTATACCCAAGAATACATCCTGCAAGCCATAGAACTTATGACCCGTATCCCATAGTGTATTAAAACTGCTCCAATCACCATTCCTTTGATCTTCATCGTTTGTTCCTGAAAGGTAATCATACCATACCGTAACGCCAGGTTTGAAGGAGACGTTGTTGAATGTCTTCCCTACACGTAAACCAAACATGTACGCTTCTCTATCAGCATCTGTAGCCAAGTTTGCCGCCGTTAGGGCTGTGTCTTTTTGACCGTTTCCATTACCCCACTGGTAATAAGCTTCCCCACGGTAATCTAAGCCAGCCAATTTACCTGCCTGACGACCACCCATAGTCCATATATCATTAGCCCTGGTTTGAGCAGCAGCTGCAGAAGAATTTGAATCCCAGTTTAAATAACCAGAGAACTGACCTCCTAAAACACCCTTTACATTCAAGTGTGCCAGATAACTTTCTCTATCTGTAGAATCATTTGGATCATCTGTTCTGTCATTTTCTACTGCGCTTATGTACGCTAAAAACAAACTAATATTATCATGTTTGTGGCTGAAACTGATTGCATCATGCGTCTGCATACCCGCTGTCCAGATTGTGTTACCGAACAGGCGCCAACCATCAAGCAAAATTTCCTGACGACCAATCTTTGCATCTAATGGCGCACCGAGGAAATTCTTTAAAGTGAAATAAGCCTGATGCACACCAACAGAAGCGTCGGCATCATTTACAGTTCCGGATGCATTACCAGAACCTCCATTATTACCGGTAGCTACACCACCATTTGTTTGACCCCAAGTACGAATGCTCTGCATTTGGATGAAAGCGGACGTGGTCTCGTTGACGTTTGCTGTTACCGCAAGTCGAGTTGAGGTGAAGATCGAATCATCGGGCTTATTCGCGAATGAACGCCCTGCACCATCACCGGCACCAGCTCCTTGTTCGTTTGCTTCCCAGCGAGATCGAAGCTGCCCACTGAATGTAATGTCGGCTGCTTTAGCAATTTCTGTCGATACAAAGAATGCGGCGACGGCCATTGCGGCTACAGTCAATAAATTCTTTTTCATGCTTTTTCTCCTCCAAGTTTTGTTGATGACTAACTACTTTTTTGAAAACTGAATACTATTTTTAAATTTTAATACTTTTTAATACTTTTGAACTCTTTAATACTTTTTAATACTTTTGAACTCTTTTTGAACTCTTTAAGTAAGTTATTGAAACCTTACGTAAGGTGATTATTCATGTGAGATTGCACTAAAACCAGTAGAAAAGATACCACTATACCAAATAGAAATCAAAGGTTTTTTGGCATTTTTTGGCATTTATTTGATTTTTACCTCATGCTTCTTGCTATTCGTACTAATCGATTTAGGGTAAATCCATTTTATCTAAGAATAAATAGTATAAGTTATTGAAAATAAAATTAATTTGGACTTGCAAAATTTTACTCTAGTTCCCAGAAATAGGTCGAAAAAGTGCTGGTCATAGGGGATGTTTCACTGACATAGTCTTTATCTATCGTTACAATGAACACATCGGCCCCGGCATTGCCTTTTCGGGGCACGACCCGAAAAGCACCTAGATAGCCTTTTTGCTTATGGGACTCGAAAAGTCTCTCAAAACCCTCTCGATTTACGCCTAAAATAGCTAACCCAGAATTTTCTACAATGACCATCTGGTCTAACATCCCATTTCCAGCCACATAATTTTTGGGTAGAACCAGAAAACGACGACTGCCATTTTTAACAAACTGGAGTCGGCTTTTGTAGCGAACGGCCTTAGCTCTGGTAATATTGCTAGAGCCAGAAGCTAGACCTCCAAATTCTTCTACCACTCCGACATCAATAAAACGCGGATCGTGACCGTAGTATTCGTCTGATTTTACTATTACTCTCCCTTCCGGGGAATAGACTCTCAGGTGGTATTTATCATCAAGAATAATAGTGTCCTTGATCTTGTTTCCGCTCAGGTCGGTTTGCGTCAAACCATATAAGCTGAAGAATTTGCCATAAATATCTGGAGTATTCAATTTGGATCCCAAGATATAGCGCCTTTTTTTATATAGAACCTTTTTTATCGAGCCATGAAAGGGGGCTTCAAATCCCGTGCTTTGCGACAAAAGGGTTGGCTTTGCTCCAAAAGGGCGAATGATGCGGAAATAAAGGTTCACGTCTTTCCAGACATGTTTGAAATTTTTTCCCCCCGGTTGCCGCTCTAGCGCAAAAGATTCCAGCTTGTCGCCCACCTGGTTAGTGACAAAAATTTCATCACGGCCATTTCCATTGATATCGCCCACATCGACTCCTAAAAACCGGTCAACCCCTTTTCGCTTCCTTAATTGGCCAATTTTTCTTAGCTTGCCTTTTTTTAGTTTATAGACCATGACCCGATAACGGTCGATGAGAACGTATTCGTTTTTGCCATCGCCGTTCAGGTCCCCTGCATCGAAGTCCACAATTTCATAGGGGAACTGATTTTTGTCAATGAATTTGAAAGGTTGATTCTTGGCGTCAAAACTGGTTTGTGTGCCTCTTCTTGTTTCTCTTCGTGCTTTTGCCGCGGGTAGGTCATCTGATAGTACTTGAGCCTGTTTTTGCAGTGAACCGTCTTTTGAAGAGACCAGCTTGTAACTCAAAACCATCTTTCCCTTAATAGTGTGGACATTGGGAATCAAAATGAGGTCAGCATTGACTTTGCGCTTCAGCCGTCTGAGGCTTTTGGATTTTAAGGCAGAGGTCTCGTTTAGTTTTTCATCAATCATCCACAAACCAAAATCAAAAGCTGGAACCTCAAAACGTGGGTGCCTATTCAACTTCTTTTCCAGGTTGAGACGAAGCCGGTCGGCATCAATTTTTTTTCGAGTTTTAATATTAGGTGGAGCGACCAGAAAAGTTAGCTTTTGAAATGGGCTTCTAACACCATCGCCTTCTTTTGGGAGTGCCGTTGGATTAAGCGATCGAGCATGCGAGAAATCCTTTCGCACTTCTAGTATTTCAACTTCGCCCAAATCTGTTTCCTTTCGCCCCACCTTCTTTTTGGTGACAGGATGAAAAAGCTCTCTACCGTAACGAATCAGTTTTAGACGGTCTCCTTTTTTTACTGCCATACCACGCTTGAGGTCGAGGGTCAGTCCGTTACCCTCCACGGCAATGACATAACCTTCCAGTGGGGGATAAAGCGATTCAATTTGAGAGACGATGCGATCCAAAGTTGCATCGGACTGAGCAAAAACAAGCCCAGGCAAAAATGCGGCAAATGAAATTATGGCAATTAGAAATATTTTGAGAAAGCTTTGTTTTTGCATAAGTTGAGTATAAAAAATAGTTCCCGTTACTTTGAGTTACTTAACAGCCAAGGTTTCTAACAAGTATCTTGATGAGAAATATTATTGCTTCCCCCCTCATTCTGCCCTTATCCCTCCGTGGGAAAAGGGACTGAGTGAACCAACTCCCTAAGGTATGTAATTTATATATCCAGTAACTGAACGGATACTTGTGCACCTTCTTTAATTTCAGATTCTTCCAGAGGGAAAATCAGCAGTCCATTAGCATTGGCGGCAGATTTTAAAATCCCGGATCCCTGTTCGCCTGCCGGAGTTACCGTATATTCGCCACTGCTCGATGAGACGATTGCGCTTAAAAAATGAAGTCGTCCTGGTTTTTTATGGATGGTTCGTGTCAGTTTAGCTTGCACCGTTTGGTGCCGTAGGTCTATGCACCCCATCACTTTTTTCAGAGAAGGGCGGACAAACTGTTCAAAAGAAACAAATGAAGAAACCGGATTGCCAGGCAGTCCAAAAATAGGCGTTTCGCCAATGCGACCGAAAGCCAAAGGTTTGCCTGGTTTCATGGCGACCTTCCAGAAAAGCATTTCCTGACCCATTTTTTGCAGGCTGGCTTTGACAAGATCGTAGTCCCCCACCGACACACCGCCAGATGAAACCACGATATCGGCTTTCAGTGCCGACTCAAACTTTTCCATCAGATCTTTTTCTGTATCTTTTGCGATCCCTAAATAAATAGGCAGACCGCCTGCCGAGCGGATTTGTGCCGCCAACATATGACCGTTGCTATTATAAATTTGGGGTCCTTCCGGTTTCTGGTCGAGCTCAAGAATTTCGTCGCCGGTGGAAAGAATAGAAACAGTGGGTCGCTGGCCCACGGCCACTTGCGACCGGCCTACCACAGCCATCATACCAATATGAGCAGGACTCAGAGTAGCGCCTTTTTTAATGACGGTTTCGCCTTTTTGCACATCTTCGCCCGCCTTGCGGATATTTTCTTCGACATCAGCGCGGTCTTTCGCGAGGATGAAGCTCCCCTTTTTATCTGTGTCTTCCTGCATCAAAACCGCGTTGGCCCCTTCCGGGATGGGAGCACCTGTCATGATGCGCATAGCCTGACCTGGTTTTAAAATGCCTTTCGCAGTATATCCGGCGGCAATTTCTTCTACCACTTCGAGTTTGACAGGAGAATCGGGAGTGGCGGTGGCAATGTCTTCTGCGATTAAAGCGTAGCCATCCATCGCGGAGTTATCGAGAGGTGGATTGTTTAACCCGGCAACGACATCTTCCGCAAGCACCCTTCCCAATGCTTGACCCAGAGAAACTTTTTCAACGCCTTTGAAATGAATTTTTTCGAGGATTTGTTTCAGTGCTTCCTCGACGGGAATCAGACTCATGATGGTTCCTTTTTTTGATACACGATTATTCTTTTGTTCCTCTTCTCATAATCTTCTGTTGTGTTGATGTTCATAAACTTTGACCGGTCCGCTTCGTCGATCTTTAATTTTTTAAATGGGAGCGCCTCAATAATTCGGGACATGGAAAGCTCTCGTCTTGACATGGCTTCAAAAAGAGGAACGATGAATTTTGGTTCGTAAATGGCGCACATGGGCTCATAACCGAAACGGCCTTTTTGAACATAGCAGGTACCATATTTTAATGGGTCTCGCTCTTGTAATATTGTCTCAAAATCCTCTTCTTTTAAAAAGGGCATATCGCATGCGGTTATCATCCACGCCTTATCTGGGAATCGTCCCATCAAAGTCGCCAGTCCTCCTACAGGCCCCAGTTGGATGTGTTCGTCATTGATACGCTCAACATTATTGATTTTTGCCAAAGAACTCATATCTAGATCGGCCCGCGAGGAAAGAAATACTTTATTGCAAAATTTGCTCAATAGATTGACTGCCTTCTCTGTTCCCGATACGCCATCGTAGTTTAGCGAAAACTTTGGTTTTCCCATTCGCTTGCTTTCACCTCCTACAAAAACAGCTCCAAAAAGTTCGCTGGCACATCTTTTGAAATGACCATTGACAAAGTCAAAGATTTTTTCTATTTCGTCTCGATGGAATAGAGGAATGCCCTGTTCAACAAACGGTTCCAGTGTTCCCGTCCCTTGATGCACAATTGCACAAATACCCTTGCTTTCAGGGGGAATCGGAAGTTTGCCTACGGCATTAAGAAACACAATTTTGTTGAATGGAGACTGCTTGTATCCTTCTATCAATATACAGTCGCAGCGTTCTAATGCATGTGTGATCGTGAGTTGCTTGAAATCATTATCTGCCAGCACTCCAAAGTGGGTCGGGTCATTGATCGCCACAATTCCGGCGCCAGCCTCACGAATACGCGCGGTGTCTTTCCCGGTTTTGTCCATCTCGAAGCGGTGCGAATCGTGTTTGTAGTAACCCACACGGATATCCTCCTCAGCAAACCGTTGGGTCAGTCTTTCGAGCAGGGTGGTTTTGCCGACACCCGAAAAACCTGCAAAGCAAAGAAAAGGTGTTTTGAATTGTTCCCAATAAACATCCATAGGAAGTGCGTAAGCCTGTATAATGAAGGCCGAACACAACTGGTTGCATGTTCGGCGGTTAAGTCATTTAAAATGAGTGTATTACGCTATTATTTCGCAGCCATCTAATGCTGTCAACCCTTTTCCTTTCTAAATGAGAATGAATCGAGTGACCCGATTACAAAGATTTAAAAACTTTCTGATAGCAGGAGCTGTCGTCTCGGTTTTATTTAATAGCCCTGCATTTTCCGAAGAGATAAACACAACCCAGGCGCCCAACGTGCCACCTCATACCTCGCGGATAATGCCTGAAACGGTGGTGGTAAAATTTGAGGCGAAAGAGTTTATCGGTCCTTTGGACGGCAAAAACTATAAGTTCTGGAGCTTTAACGGAACCGTTCCTGGGCCTATGATCCGCGTACGCCTTGGCGATACGGTGGAATTTCATCTTTCCAACGATAGCGCTAATCAGTTTCCGCATAATATTGATCTTCATGCCGTCAACGGACCGGGAGGCGGGGCGGCAGTCACCCTGGTGGCTCCAGGTGAGGAAAAAGTATTTCAATTTAAAACGCTGCATCCAGGACTCTTTGTTTACCATTGCGCTTCACCTGTACCCAGCATCCCGGCGCATATTGCCAACGGCATGTACGGACTGATTCTGGTTGAGCCGAAGCATGGGTTGTCACGCGTGGACCATGAGTTTTATGTTTTTCAGAGTGAATTTTTCACCCAGCCTTCAGAAGATGAAGATGTGCTGGAATTTTCGCTGGAAAAAGGCATGGCAGAACAAGCGGATTATGTCGTATTCAATGGTAATTCGGGCGCATTGATGGGGGACAACGCTTTGCAGGCGGAAGTGGGAGACAAAATAAGAATCTATTTTGGCAATATAGGTCCCAACGGAGCTTCTTCTTTCCATGTTATTGGCGAAGTCTTTGACGAGGTTTATGTGGAAGGTGCATTGAACGGGATCACTAATAAAAACGTGCAAACCACCCTGGTTCCCTCAGCTGGCACCGCTATTGTAGAATTCAAGGTAGACATTCCTGGGGATTATTTGTTGGTCGACCACAGTATATTCAGAATCAATAAAGGAGCGGTGGGTATGCTTACTGTCACTGGCGAAGAAAACCCGGAGATTTTTCGAGCTCTTGATTAAAGTCTTTCACTAGTGAACTTTTTCATAATAGCTGATGATCTGTTTTAACCGTTTGAATTTCTCAGCACGGATTTTGGAATTCAAAAGTTTCTGTCTTGCCCAATGGGGTTCTAACTTCAAGAAATTAGGATAATGGGCCTGCCCACGCTAAAAAAACTTAATTTCCTGTGAGGCTAATCCATTACCTTTTATTAATCAATAAATTAAGCGTTTATATTTTAAGGAAATGATAATCTGCGATTCATGACTTCTTTTAATTCAAAATTTTTATTATTTCTGGTGGGGTTGTTTTTATTGACTGTGATTGTATTTCGAGGTGTTCTCGATAACGGGTTTGTTCTGAATTGGGACGATTTGGAATACGTTACTGAAAACCCCATGGTTCAGAAATGGCCTAATTTTTTTGAGATGACCACTTCATTTTACGCTGCGAACTGGCATCCGCTAACTTGGTTTTGACATGCATTGGATTATCAATTATATGGCTTGAATCCTTGGGGTCATCATTTAACAAATTTGTTGTTGCATGGATTAAATACCTGCTTGGTATTTGTGCTATTTGTCTTGTTGGTAGGTAGAGGGAGAGAGGGTTCGGATAATGGTGTGTATATAGGGGGCATTTTTACAGCTCTTCTATTTGGCTTGCATCCTTTGCGTGTTGAATCCGTAGCCTGGGTTTCTGAACGTAAGGATTTGCTTTGTGGCTTCTTTTTCTTTTCTACCATTGCAGGCTATTGTGCGCTTATGTGCGCGAGAAAAAACGTTTGGGATATAGCCTTCTGATTTTTTTTCTTTGCATTGGCCATGATGTCCAAGCCGATGGCTGTAACATTACCTATTGTCCTTTTGCTTTTAGATATTTTTCCTTTGGAACGTTTGCGTTTGACAAAAGACCTTCTCCCCCTTTGTATAGAAAAAATTCCTCTCTTTGCTTTGAGCCTGTTAGGTGGAGTGCTGACCCTATTGGCGCAGAGCACTACCGGTGCAGTCAGGACATTGCAAGAAACCTCTCTTGCTGACCGGATCATAAATTCTTTCCAAACCCTCTGGGCATATATAGAAAAAACATTTTGGCTTCAGGACCTGCTTCCGTTTTATCCATTTTTGGAAAACCCTTCCCTGCTCAGCATGAAATTTTTACTGGGATTGATTTTATTTCTTGCGATAACTCTGCTTAGTTTTTATCAATGGAGGAAGGGCAACCCTGTATGGCTTGTAGCATTGCTATTTTACCTGATCACAATGGCACCAGTTATTGGCATCATCAAAGTGGGGGCACAGGCGATGGCAGATCGTTACACCTACATCCCTACTCTAAGTCTTGCTTTTTTATCTGGAGCAGGGCTAATGAACTTGTGGCAACATAATAAGATTCGATCAGGAATAATTTTGGTCACCGCTATCATGGCTTTTGCTTTAAATAACTTATCTGCTAAACAGATCAGAATTTGGCACGATGGAGAGTCTCTGTGGATACCCGTAGCGGAAAAGTTTCCTGAGAAGGTTTATCATGCCCATGCGAACCTTGCTTCATTTCATTTCCAAGAAGGTCGACTTAAAAAGGCCGAAGATCAATTGAAAATAGCAATGAAAATTCAACCCAATCAGGTCGACACGCTTTTTTATCTGGGAATGGTTTATACAGATCAAGGTCGGCTTGCTGAGGCTAAGGAATTATTGGAAAAAGCCTTATTGCTGAATGCTAAAGATGAAAGAGTACTTTATCGGTTAGGTGTATTGTATGAAAAATTAGGTCAAGAGAATCTTGCACAAAATGAATATAACAAGGCCCTGACCTTAAAACCTGAGTTAGAACCGGTGCGGCTTCGACTCGGTCAGCTTTATTCGAAAGCAGGACGATTTAAGGAGGCCGAAGAACAATTTAAAAAAGTGCTGGAACTCAATGCAGAATCTGAGGGAGCGAGGAATAATTTAGGAGTACTGTATTATCAAAATGGCAGATTTGAGCAGGCTGAAGCGGAATATTTGCGGGTTATAAAAACTTGGCCCCGCAAAGTGCAAGCCTACAACAACCTGGGTATTCTCTATTACGAAACGAAAAAATATGAGGATGCGGAAATTATTTACCAAAAGGTTTTGGAGCTAGACCCAAGCTATATTGAAGCAAAAAATAATTTCGGGGTTCTAAACCTGGCGATGAATAAAACAAAGGATGCCCTAAGTCTATTGCAGTCTTCAAAATCCATGGACCCTAACCGTGTTAATACGCTTTACTACCTGGGTATGGCTTATATGGCTGAAAGAAACTGGCTATCTGCCCAGACGGAATTCAGAGCAGCGTTGTCTTTGAATTCAGATAATGCAGATATATACGACAAACTGGGTATTGTATTAGCTCAAGAAGGAAAGTGGAAAAAATCACGGGAAGCTTTTCTATCGGCACTTCGGCTAGACCCTTTGCATTTTTCCGCCAAGGGAAATCTTCAACGGTTGGAAAATAAAATAATAGCAAACAGTCAATAAAAGGTTAATTGGTTCATTGAAATGGACTAAACATCGGGGCTGGGTCAAGAAAACCGAGGGATATTTCGAGTCCGCGATTAATCTATCATTAGAGGATTAAATAGAAATTAGTGACACTTTAATTTCTTTTTCGATGCTCGGGTTCGTCGGCTGATTTCCGAAGCGAACTTTTTCGTAATAGTCGATGGTCTGTTTTTCTTGATGGGAATTTTCAGTGGGGATGTTGGAGTTCAATAGTTCCCGCGCGGTTCAATGGGGTTTTATTTTGATGCCGTTCTTTTCAAGACGCTTTTGCAATTCTTCATACAACAATACCGCTTGCGATGATGGCGGTGAAAACCCACTTTTTCTTAAAAGAAAAATATAGCCAACCATTACCAGCAGGATCAATAACGTCCATCTTTGATTCGATATCTACTCTTTCCATTCCAATGAAGTCAGATTTTTCAGCGAGTCCATAGCATCGCGTCCACCGGAGCGGAAGAACCGGATCATGTCGGCTTGATGGTTGACGGAATAACGGATGATATAACGCTGCCAGTTCATCCGTAGGAGGTCGAGGGCTTGTTTCAGGGGGTTGAGTTGCGGGACAGCTGCTTGCCGAAGCATCTGGCGGGGTTCGGTCAAACACCGCCCAGCTCACTCCAGCTAGGTAAGCTTCGACCCAGGAATGGGCATGGCTTTGGGACTATAAGGTGATTTCCCCATTCGTGCCATTCGGCACCCACAAAACCGTTGACCAGTCGGGCGGGCACACCGGCTGCCCGAAGCAGGATGACCATATCAGAAGCAAAACATTCGCTGTGCCCTTCTTTTCTACTAAATAGAAAATGTTCCAGCGCGGTTTTATCGGGGTCGTTTTTCATTTCCAGCGTATAAGCAAAATTGCTGAAATGATTGAGAATGTTAAACGCTTTTTCTCGAGCTGAATTGGCAGAATAGGTCAGTTTTGCCGCTAAAATTTTTGTTGCTGTACTGATTTTTGGAGGTTGCAAAAACCGTTCAGGAAAAACAGTTTCATCGGGATGTGGAAGCTCAAGATTGTAGGTTCTATTCGGATCAGATATTTCAGAGGTTAGCCTATATTTTTTGGGGCCAGACTGCGCACGACCGGTTTTTAAAACGAATCCTTGATCCATGTTCAGTCTTGTGAAATTTCCATCGACAAAAACGGGGATGCCATGTGTGAACAAATATGGAATATCAAAGGATTCCATACAAACGATTTACTCAACCACCTCGGTGGGTCGAGATACCTTGAAGAGGCTGAGTCCATGTCCCGGTTTATTTGACAGACTGAATCCGTTGTTCAAGGTGGGGTTCCAGGTCTTACCGTTGTAATGGTCCAACACCACGCCGCGCCAGTGGATGTGAGATTTGGGCCGGTAAGGCTGACCGTTTCGGGTATATTCAACGCGCATCACCACCGATGAGTTTTGTTTTATTTTGCCGACATCCCCGAGTGTGACAACATCCGAAAACCCGGTGATACGGGGAGAAGACGTGTTCAAGGCGATGAAGATGACAGCAGTCATTATAAAACTGAGAGCAACCAGTCCGGTGGCCCATCCTAGTAAGGTTTTATTGAGCTTCTGATTTTTACCACGGTTTTTAAATAGTTTGGGTGGACTGCGACTGCTAACTTGTTCCGCCATCAGGTGGTAAGAAATCAGACACCAACTCAACACCAGATAAAAGCTGAGAAAAACAAGACCGAAGGCCAGATCCTAGACGTAAAGGGCTCCGATTAAAAGGCAGACGATAGCAATGAGATAGCCGAACAGATATCGTTGAATTCTGTTTTAAAAATGAAGTGGGTATAAAGAAGGTAGACTAGGAACCCTGATATTAGATTAAGAATGGGTAAGCCAAATCCAAGGTAGAGTGAAATCACCAACAGCAAGCCCCAGCTAGAACTTGGAAATTTTTTGAGGGAGCGACACGAATCGTTGCAAGATATTCTAACGTGTAACAATAGATCAATCCGGCAATAAGAATTCCTCCCGTAAAGACAGAAAAAATCTCACTCAACGTCAGACAGGTCAGGGCCAATCCGGCGAAGAGGTAGTTGCTGATGAGGAATCCGGTACGAAGGTTCAGGCTGAAGTTTGACAATCGAAATCCTATTATCTAGAATGATTTCTTTTTAAATATCTTAGTCGGTTGCAACCGACTAAGAATTATTTTAAATATTCCAATATTATCGCTAATTTTATCTGGAGGTTCCATGAACATTTTTGTAAAAGGCATTGCCGCAAGTTTAATGGGAGTATTAATGACCGGGACTGCCGCGCAAGGTGAGGAAATAGCGGTTATAGAAACCACCTTGGGAAATATTGAGCTGGAATTTCTAGATGATCTAGCTCCAGGTCACACAAAAAACTTCAAAGACCTGGCTAATAAAGGGTTTTATGACGGAACCATTTTTCATCGGGTGATTCCTGGATTCATGATCCAAGGTGGCGATCCAAACTCTAAAAGTGAAGACCGTTCAAGTCATGGTACGGGTGGGCCGGGCTATACGATTAATTCGGAGTTCAATGATACGCCGCATGACCGTGGCATTCTTTCCATGGCGCGCTCGCAAGACCCGAACAGTGCAGGCTCTCAGTTTTATATTGTGGTAAAAGACTCTCACTTTCTTGATGGTCAATACACAGCATTTGGTAAAGTGATCAGTGGAATGGATGTGGCGGATAAGATCGTTAACTCTCCTCGTGACTCCGCTGATAACCCGAACGAACGGATAGAAATGAAGTCCGTGAAAATTGTAAGCAAGTAGCCGAGGATACTACTCTCCCCCCTTCAAAAGGAGGGGCAGGGGAGGGTTGGTTTTTTATAGTTGTTCGCCAATCGTCAATATCTCGACCCTTACCAGTCTCCCCTCGTAAGCACCCGTTGGGTGACGGGGAGGGAATATTTGAAATTCTTCTTTGATACAGGAAATAGAATGGAAACCGAATGTAAGATTAATGTTTACGAGATCATGGGAACCTCGACTCCAGCGGGTAGAACGTCGGAGTCTGGGGAGCCTTCAGGGGAAACGATAAGAAACCTCATAATAGAGAACTGGGAAAAGCATGAAAAGCTTTCGATCTATTTCGAAGGGGTGATGCAAATGACCAGGCCTTTTGTCGATGAGGCCTTTGCCAAAGTGCTTGAGGTTTATTCTTTAGATCAGTTCAATCAGAAACTGCATTTCCCCGATGCCAACGATCGAATCGTAAAAAGTTTGAACGATGCGATTAAATTGCGGATAAAGATTATCAAAATGCATAAGGACCGCGCAGAAGAGGAAGCTTTGTAAATAAAACTTCGTTCTATTTCAACGTGGTTTTTGCTACGTCTTCTATGAAAGGATTGAGAAAGGCTGGAATTGCCTCCGCATTCTGAACCGTGTAGACACGGTTGTGTGAAGTGACAGGTTCATCTACTATAATGGCTTTTGCGCCTTCCAATTCCTTGATGGCTTTTTTGTTTCCAGGCTCTGTCGTAACCTCCAGATTTTGAAGCAGTTCAGCTTTTCCTAAACAGGGCACGGCACTGCCGATGGCGGCAACTACCATTTTAGATCGGTGACGATCATTGAGAACAAGTCGCACTAACTCGTCTTTCCATAAGTAGGATCTTGCACCGTTCCCACCTATTACGATGACCCCATGAAAAACTCCCTTGATTTGCCGTACTCCTTTGGCTGCGGAAACATAACTGTCCCCAGTGATGCCTTCAATGGCATCGACGATCAATACATCGGGGGTGGTGCGACCGCCTTTCATACCTACCGCTTCTTTTAGTTTATTGGATGCGACCATGGCAGTAGCTCCCTCCGATTTCATAGCTTCAAGAACCGGATCGAGTTCGCTCTCCATATAATAATCTTTGGGAATGATGATCAGTATATTCTTTCCTACAAGCCGCTCCATATTTTAATGCCCTTCAAAATTAAAGCCTGAGTTTTTATTTTGGTTTCCAGTCTTGGAGTCTAGCATAAAGCGGTAAAGGAGAAACCCGTTTTTTGAGGAGAGTTGTTCCCCATGCAGGTTTAGAAAGTTTTTAAATATTGCTCTTTCACCTATTGTCAGTGCGGAATTTTTTCCAAATACGTAATTAAAGTTGAACAGGGCATGGTTAATGCCTCGGGTCTGCAGTCGATTTGCTATGTCGGCCGCATAGACTCCTTTGTCAATAACTTCAGTCAAGGTCTGGGCAAAAGCATCGTTATAGAAAGGTTGATTCATTAAGTATCCCAGGTTTTTCATGTCAATCAGCATGACCCTGTCTTTTTCCGTCAATATTTTATTGGCGTCCTGATAGGCAGGGTAAGCCCTGATTTGCCGTGTTAAAAATTGTTCTCGATTTTCCTTGTTGAGAAGGTAAGAAAGCGGCTCAATGCGAAACCATTCCTTCATTATTAAGGAAGTATTGAAAAACAAACCAAGAGCCAGAACCGTTGTTAAAAAAAACTTTTCGCTTTTCCCAGTACCGTTTTGCTGGAATAGTTGTTTGAGTCCACTGACCATTAGCACCGAAAGGAAAGCAAATGCAGGTGCAAGAAGGCTAATGGTTTGCGTCTGGACAAACCAGAAGACCAGCAGCACCAAAAATACAATAACTACAGGGTGAGACTCGCGACGCAAACCCAAAAGAGCAGGCAATAGCAATAAATAAAGGATGCCAATTTGACCATTGAATGGGAAGGAATGCAGTTCGCTGAAAATGGTCAGGTTGATGGGGAAGGACAAAGAATCTATAAAAAATAGCGGATTGCCGGTAAAAAAATAATTTCTCGCCAGCCAGGGAGAAAGCATCAGCAAAGAACCCAGTATTAGCAAAAAGCACTGGCCTGCCGTCTGGCTCGTTTTTTTATGACTACGACCGTGAATAGCGAGCCCTAAGAATGCCAGGGGCAGAATGATGATAGTAGTAAGTTGGGTCGCCACCGCGGCACCGGCAAACAGAGTCATTAAAAAGAACCAGGCCGGTTGTTTTCGTGTGCATCCGTTTTCCCATGAATAAAAAGCCAGAAAAACATAGGCCGCTGCTTGTAGATCGACATAAGCAGAAGAGGCCACACTGAAAAAAGTAGGAGTTGAAATAAAAATTAGCGGGGTCAGCCACGCATAACTTTTGCCAACTTTTTTTCTGGAGTATTGCCAGAGAGCGAATAAAAGCAGAAAGGCAACTCCTAATCCGGTGAGCTGTGCCAGCGAATCGGAACCCAGGGCCAAAGCAAAAAGGTAAAGCATTTCTATTTGCTGAGGGAAAAAGGAATAGATGTTGTTGGGCAGATTAACCAATTCCCCAGCTTGCAGGAAAGCTTTCGGGACGGCTAGATGATAGACTAAAGCATCGGTTGCAAACGCAGGAGCCAGGGCCAGCCCTATAGAAAGAAAAACGAGGAGCCCCAGAAACGACTGCGCCATATTTTTTAATCCGTCATCCTCCATAGGTTGCTGGCTACTGAAAATATTCAAGACCTGCTTCAGGTGTAGTAAATTTTTCCAGCCGACGAGTAAAAAAACTCCAAGAATAACCCAGCAGACCGTAGAGCTTATGCCGCCAGAAAAAGCCAAGGCTGTAATAATGGCTGAGATTAGAATGGAGCCTAGCGCGGTGGAAAACAAAAATGCTTCGCCGGGTCCGGAGAATTTTAGTTTGCTTGTGAGGATCTGGCCGGAATTATTGAAAGCCAGAAAAATTAGGAGAAAAAGTATGAAATCCATCAGCGGGAATTCAAAAATGCAGTTCTAGATGAGTTAGCCAGACTTAACAAAAGAAGAAACGTGATGGTAAATAGATTTTAGTTTGCAACTCCACTGGTTTCCTTGTTTGTAAATAACGAAAACTCTTCACTGGCTTCTTTGTAATCATCGAACCAAGCGGCATCCGGATTTCTATAGAAGGCCAAAAAGCGAGCGTTATCTTCCTCGTTTGCTGCACGTGCATATTTGAAGAAAATTTGATCTTCAGTCATTCCCACCACTTCTATTTTTCCCGACTCATGGGACATGACAAGACGAGCCCTTTTAGCAAGGCCGGAACAACGTATTCGTGCCTTTTCAAAAATTTCATAACCCTTTTCAATGGGAATAGAATAGGTCTCGTTACCGAGAGTCGGGCGACACAAAAATACATAGTATGGCGGAACACCTATGAAAGAAAGTTTGGAGAATAGTTCGGCCAGCACATCGGGATCGTCGTTGACTCCTTTTACCATAGGTGTCTGGTTGACCAGTGAGACTCCCGCATCCATCAAAGCGTTGAGTCCCTCAATCGCCTGCGGCGTAAGTTCCCGTGGATGATTGAAATGCGCCATGACGTAGATTTTCTTTTCGCTGGTGCTGTATTTGCGGAACATTTCAAGCAAAGACGGATCGTTTAAGATACGAAACGGATTAAAGGCCGGAACCTTGGTGCCTATACGAATGATCTTCACATGATCAATTTCGCGGAACTGTTTGATAATTGGTTCCAGTTTGCTGGTGGAAAGGATCAAAGGATCACCGCCCGTTAGCAAAACATTATTGATTTCCTTGTTATTTTTTATGTACTCCAAACCTGCGCTAATATCTTTGGTGACTTCATCATTCTCGTTCATAAACAGCCGTTTACGAAAACAGAAGCGACAATAAGCAGCACAGACTTCATTGACCAGCAATAATGCAGTCGAGGTATATTTATGCTCTAAACCGTGGACTTTTGTGTATTTTTCTTCATTAGAAGCATCAAGTTCACCCCATTCATTTAACTCTTCGACATCGGGCATAATAATGCGCTTAATGGGGTCGTTTGGGTCGTCCCAATCGATCAGAGACTGATAATAGTCATTGGTGCGGAAAACAAACTTATCATTCACTTTCTGCATATCCTCACGTTCTGAATCGGACAATTGAGGAATCTGCTCAAGTTTCGTTAGATATTTGATTTTTTTAAATTGTGAACTGAGGTGTTTGAGTAAAGCATTCATCGATCCACCTCCCTATAAAAGAGTTAACATTATGTTTTTCATTGAGTTCCTCCCACATAACCACTCAAACAAGCAAAACAAATCGCCTTCCTCAAAATAGAGAAAAAATAGAACATTAAATTCTTTGGAGGGGATTGTAAGTACAAGGCTTACTACTAACATTAGCCTTGTAGAATGTGGACTCAAACTTATATTCAAATCATACTTGATTCGACAGTGCCTAGCAAGCAAAATTGTCCTAAATTTTATGAAAATAGACTCAATAAAAAACCGAAATAATTGAAAAGATTTGCGATATGTTAATTTTTGTTGAATCGGCGTTATGTGAGAAATATTGAAAAAAGCCTGATGAGTTTCCGTGAGAATGCCTCCCAATGCCGCAGGTTTTTCGTGAAAATTGTCCTTTCATTTTTCCTGTGGAATACTGGTTTTTAGTTGTGGATTTTTTATTGACAGAAAAATCGAATGGATTATAATGCGCCATTCCCGTTAAGGATTTGCCATTAAAGGGGATCTGGTCGTGGGCTGGTTCGATTGATTTTTTTGCAGCTCAGGTTGGGATTTTTTATTTTTAAATATGCAACAAACCAGTAATTTGGGTTTTTTAGATAAGCTTTGATCCACTATTTTAAAGAGGAGATTTTTTAATGAAAAAGGCTTTAATTTTGAGTGTATTGGTAATATTCAGTTTGTTCGCGGTTAGCTCTGCTTTCGCTGGCGGCAAATGTCCGCAGCCTCGTAAAACCAAATCGGCCCCAGGTGGCATTGCTAAAAAAGATATGACAGCCAAGGCTAATGTAGCTAGCGGTAAGAAACTTTATATGAAAACAGCAAAACCAATGGCATGTATGATGTGTCATGGCAAAAAAGGTGATGGAGCTGGGAAATTAGGTAAAGCTCTGAAACCTAATCCACGTAATTTTACATGTGCTGCGACCATGAAAAAGGTTTCTGCTGGTCAGATGTTCTGGATCATTAAAAATGGTTCCAAGGGAACAGGTATGGCTGCTCATGGTAAAACATTGAAAGACAAGCAAATCTGGGATGTAATCAAATTCGTCCGTTCAGAGTGGGTAAAATAAGCTAAGTTCTTTTGAATGGGGGGTAGGTCGCAATGCGACTTACCCCTTTTTTTTATGCGGTTTTTCTGCCCTCACTCCTATTTATAATGTAAGGAAGTTAAATAGCATTCGGAGCCTTCGTTGAATTTTTCACTTTTCCGAATTTTTTATTCGTTTAGACTTACTTGTCTCCTCATTGTCCTGTTTTTGCAGGTAGCAGTTTTTCCACAACCTGTTTTGGCAGAGATGTTGGGTACCTCCAAAACCCCCTTCGAATGATGTTTGTGCCTTCAGGGGACGCACAGGTCATTATAAAGGGCGGGCGGGAGGTTGGCGACTTTCAGTTATGTCCTAGCCAAAGATAAATATGATGTTGAACTGTTACTGGTGGTGCAGCGGTTTGGCAGCCCCTTTTACCGGGGACAAATTATGGTGCTCGCCAACAGCGGCATTCAATCCTTAAAAGGTTTGCAGGGCAAACGGTTTGCTTTTGTCGATCCGGCTTCTACTTCCGGGCATTTGTATCCGAAAACATTTTTTGGTAAATCTGTATTTGCCGGATCGCATAACGCGGTGGTTCTTTCTATGTATAAAGGTGCGGTAGATGGCGGTGCTGCTTACGATGGGTCTCGGGTCTCTGTTGCGAAGTCTTATCCCGATGTGTTTGAAAAGATAAAGTCATTGCCTATACCAAGGAAATACCCAGCGACACGGTATCTATCCGCAAAGATATTCCTGAATATTTGAAAGCAAAGGTTAGAGATGGGCTCAAAAAAATATAGAAAAGTCCCAAAGGCAGTAAGATCCTAAAACGGTTGTATGATATCAGTGGACTGGTGGATTTGGATGGATTGTTCGACCCGGTACGCGAAGCGGAGAGATTGTTAAACCTCGATCTGTCCAAAGCCTTGCGAGATGTTTCCTTATCGATAGAGGCAGGGGGATTTGTCGTTGTGTTGGGGGAAAGTGGATCAGGGAAGTCAACGCTGTTACGTTGGATCAACCGTTTGGTCGAGCAGACCTCAGGCAGAGTTTTTCTCAACAATTAAGAAGTTAGGGGAGCTTCTTCCCGTCACCTTCGCAATTGCGGAAAAAAATGGGTATGGTTTCTCAGCAATATAATCTAGTTTCGCGTTGTTCTGTGCAAACCAATGTTCTGGCTGGGAGACTAGCCAGTGTTTCCACGGCTGCTTCAATTTTAAATATTTTCCCCGAAGCAGATATTGAAAAATCCCGCCAGGTTCTCGACTGATTAGGGATTGGTGAAAAAGATTTGGACCGTGCAGATAAACTGAGTGGGGGGCAACAGCAACGAGTGGGATTGGCAAGGGCGTTGATGCAGGAGCCGCAACTGATTCTTGCCGATGAGCAGGTGTCGAGCCTGGACCCCGCCACCTCCAAGCAAATCATGAATTTACTGGCGGATTTCAATAAACAGGATGGTGTCGCCGTGGTCTGTAACCTGCATCTCCACTCTCTGTCAAGGGCATATGGATCGCGTATTATCGCGTTGAATGAAGGTCGAATCGTTTGTGATGGTACTGCTACCAATCTGAGCGAAAACGAGCTCAACTCTTTTTACAATTCACAATGACCCTTTGCTGTCGTACAATCTGCTTAAAACTTTTAAGAGAAAGAAACTATGAACACGATTGACCCATCAGAAAAACAATTAAGACAATTCGGTTTGATGATGGCCGGGGTATTTTCGTTTTTCGGAGCCGTTTTTATTTATAAAACCTGGACCATCACTGCCGCTGTTCTCGGGGTTTTGATTTTATTTTTTGGTAGCATGGGGCTTTCTTTTCCGATGAGCCTTCTTCCCATTCACAAGAAATGGATGCGGTTTGCTGAGGTAATAGGGAACTTTAACGCCAAAGTTATTTTGAGTCTTACCTATTTTCTGGTGTTCACCGTCATCCGCATGGTGGCTTCGGTTTTCAGAGAAGACCCTTTAAGAAGAAAAATAGAACTGGATAAAGATTCTTATTGGATCGATTGCGAACCCCGCGACGCAGATCCAAAACGGTATGAAAAACAGTTTTAATGCTAAATTCCCATTAATTTGAAAAGGTTTTTTCGAAGGAAAAGGTTCATAAAGAAATACTTGGGTTGATGGGGGAAATCGATATCGACTGTCGAGATGAAAAAGACACCATTATCATTGATCTTGCCGGGCAGTTGGATATCTATAGCTCACCTGAGCTCAGTCGCCTCATCGATGCTTATATCGAGAGGGGGTTATAAAAATTTATACTCAACTCAATCTGGAGAAAGTCACCTATCTCGACAGCTCCATCATTAGTGCATTTATATATTGTTTTTAGACGCTTAAAGAAGAGGGTCGGTTTGCTTTGGCCAGTTTGCAAGGTGCCCCGAAAGAAGTGTTCGAGCTGGCCAAACTCCAAGATGTTTTCGAAATCTTTCCTGATGTGGTTATGCTATGAAGGCTAATTACTGAGTTAGAGAAACCCTGCCTTTTGCCTTCCTCCTCCCCCTCATTTTACTTACGACATTACCCGTTTGAATGGTACCTGAAATGTGTTAGCTTAGTGGATATACTTTAAAATCGGCGATTTAGATATTATTAGTCCGGTTATAACGGGTTTAAAAGTCGTGGGTTCCTTAACAATATATGGGTAAGTATTTACCGCTGCTTCCCAAAAAAATGAGGTCTCAAGTGAAATTACGCTTTGTGCTGGTTTGGCTGGTGATTTTTATAACGGTGTCTGTTTTGAATGGGGGCCAAGTTTTAGCTTCGAGCCAAAATAAAGACTTAAAGAAATTGGAGATTCCCAAGGAGCCGGGTTGGAATCATCCTTCTTATCGGGGATGGGAATCGCTGAGTATTACAGGTTTGATCGCAACATATTACGATCTCGATTTGGATCGAGAGCTGGATTATATGGTTATCCGTAAAGTAATTCGAAAGGCATCGGCAGAGGAAACAACAATTGAAAAAGCCATCGAAATTGCAAAGTTTGATAATTTAAGCGTATTTTTTTCGCATCCAATCGTATATTTTACAAACGGTAATCCCCTTTTTTATTGTAAAGGAGTGGATCATAGAGGCAATTGTCGGGGTGATATGTGGGTCGATATTGCGGAAGATGGTTTAAATGGCAATGAAGAACTTAATTCTTTATCAGCGCCGAGCCTTAGGGTTCGTTAATTATAAGAAAAGCATTCTTTTAGTTCTGTTTTTTTTGGTTTTTGGCCCTCTCCCTGCCTATTCCCATTCGCAACACGGGGATGTTGGGGATTCTCCCAAAAGCAAAAAGGATTTGCTTCGCATTGGTGCCACCGTTTACAAGCATATGTGCGTGTTTTGTCACGGAAAGAATGGTAACGGCGGCGGAGATGCTATGGCGTACCTTTATCCGTGGCCAAGGGATTTTAGGAAAGGCGTGTTCAAATATAGAAGTACGACTTTTGGCTCGTTGCCACTGGATAAAGATATTTACCGAACGATTACTCGTGGTATACCGGGCACGGCTATGCCAGCATGGCGAGGTGCACTGTCGGAGAATGAAATCTGGGGCGTTGTCGAATATATCAAATCATTTTCGAAACGCTTTGCAAAGGAAAAACCGAAAGAACAGATTACCTTTGGCGAGGTGCCTGTTTCCGATGCTGAGTCGATAAAAAGAGGGCAAAGCATTTATCAAGAAATGCGCTGTTCGCGTTGTCATGGTACCGACTTGAAGGGCGATGGGCCGATTGCCGATGATCTCTACGATGTTTGGGATCATCGCGTTTTTATTTATGATTTGACAGACCCAAATGCTTTTAAGTTTGGTTTTGATAAGAAAGATTTATTTCTGATTATGACGACAGGGATTGATGGGACTCCGATGAAGTCTTACAATCACCTGGGCGAAAATGAACGATGGGATCTCGCATCCTTTATCGACTCAAAAATTAATAAGGAAATTTATAAGCCTGCGAAATATGAAAGTGATCTGAGAACTCATGTCATAGATGGGGAAATTGATACGGATCCGGAAAACCCGTTGTGGAATTCGGTTGCGGTGCAGAATATCCATACGCTTCCACTCAATGCACGTAGAGATCCGATTGATCAAATTCAGTTCCAGTCGGTGATAAACGATGAAGGCATTGCGTTTCGTTTGCAATGGAAAGATGCGCAGGCAGATCGTACTTCAAGTCGGCATCAGGATTTTAAAGATGCCGTAGCGATGCAATTTGCTCTGGGGGAAGTTATGTTACATAAGCATGGGCATAACGAGCCATTTTTTGGCATGGGTAATCGCAATAAAGTGGTGAACATCTGGCAGTGGCGAGCGGATTGGCAGACAGAAATTGAAACAAAAGAAAAACTGGAATATGCCACCAAGGGATTGGATTTGGACACAATGATTTTTGGAGGCGAGGTCAATCCGGTGGAATCGTTAAATCCATTCAGGGAAGTAGCCGTGGAGGAGTTGAATGCCGAAGGTTTCGGGACGCTGACACCTCAGCCGCAGACAAAACAGAATGTTCTTGGAAAAGGTGTTTGGAAAGAAGGCAAATGGAGTGTAGTATTTTTCCGTACTCTAGATACGATCAATAAATGGGATGTCCGTTTTAAGCGGAAGATTCCGGTATTGGTCGCGTTTGCTGTTTGGGACGGAAAACATCAGGATAGAAATGGGCGTAAAGTCATTTCCATGTGGCAACGATTGAATGTTCCACTGCCTGCTGATTAGAATATTGCCGTTAGAATCGGCAAGGTCATTTTTTTGAAAAATTGAAATAAATTATTTGGAGATTGTTTTCATGGCAGAAGAAAATGAGATTGAGGAGAAGACAGAGTCTGAAGATTCGCTAAGAGTGTCTGAAGATGATGAGTTGGACCTGGATGAAATGGATGATGATGAGGAACCGGCTGAAGAAGTTAAAGAAATCGGTGCCTACATGGTCATTGGTCAGGGTGATTTTTCAATGACCCAGTCTAACCGGGGTGCAGATGATCCGGGTGATAATACTTTAAGCGAACCTCAATATGTTGCGAAGTTTGGAGATATGCTGTTTGTGTCTGATCGCGGCAATCATCGAGTTGTGATATGGGAGCAGTTTCCAGAAGAAAATGGTGAACCTTGTTCGCTGGTTTTAGGGCAAGAAGATTTTGCAGATTGTCTGGAAAATCGCGGAATGACTACGACTCTGGACGAAATGACCTCAGGATTGGGAGATGAAGATCTGGATGGATTTACTATAAGTAAGTCAGAGGAAGATACTCTTTCCCAGCCGGCTGGACTCCAAGTGATTGATGGCAAACTTTATGTTGTTGATAGTGGTAACCATCGAATTCTTCGATGGTCAGGAATCCCTACTGAAGACGGTGAAGCTCCCAGCCTGGTATTAGGTCAGGATAACTTGGATGATAACGAAGCGAATCGCCGAGGTTTCGTCGGTTCGGGTTCTTTGTTTTTTCCCATGGGAATTTTTTCAAGTGATGACCAACATATTTTTGTTGCGGACAAAGATAACCACCGTGTGTTGGTATGGAATAAAATTCCTTTCAGTGATGGTTGGAATGCCGATGTATCTCTGGGGCAAGGCGGTATGGATGAGCGTTGGCCAAATCGAGGCGAATTCGATAACGTGGGTGCGGATACGCTTAGTTTTCCGATGGGCGTTCACTTCGATGCTGAAAGTGAAAAAGTATTTGTGGTGGACCAAGGCAACAACCGTGTTTTGATTTGGAACAAGCTTCCCCGTGAAACCGGTGTAGCCGCAGATGTGGTTATCGGGCAAAAAGATTTCTTTAGTCGAGAACCAAATTCTGGAAAAGGATACAAACGTGCTTGTCAGGAAGGTATGTATTTCCCGACCGATATAGTGGTTGGGGAAATGGGAATGTTTGTTTCCGATACGGGTAACAACCGGGTTTTGTATTGGAAAGAAGTGCCTACTGAAAACGGTCAATTACCAGATTTGGTATTGGGTCAAACCAACTTTCTCGATAATAAAGCTAATCGGGTTGTGGAAGGCGAAGCAACAGCAAGTACGTTGGATGACCCATTTGGAATGTTCTTGATTGAAGAAGAAGAGGAGGAAGACGCTCCTCGAGGCATTCCAATGCCAGATGATGACGACGATGACGACACCTCTTTGGTAGCTACAGAAGGTGGCGAGGAAATTGAAGAAGAAGAACCGAAACCCAAGTTCAAGCTATTCATTGCAGACCGGGGAAATTCTCGTGTGGTGGTCTGGGATGAACTGCCTCATCCGAAAGAAGAGGAAAAGGATGAGGAAGAATTTGAAGAGCTTCAGGTTGACGATGAAAATCTGTTGATCGGTGATGATGAAGATGACGACTTTTTTGATGAAGATGAGGAAGACGACGAGGCTCCATCAGGTGAGCTTCCCTCTGTTTAAGGAAGACAATACTTAAAGAGTTTTGCGGTAACTAACGGCTTGCACAATTATTGTGCAAGCCGTTTTTTTTATGTGCGCTATAGCGCTTATGAAAAAGGTAATGCGGGTGAGGCTAATCCTTGAATTGAATGTGGATGAAGGAAACCGGGGACGGCGGCGAATGAAAGGCAGCCTCGATATCTTTTTCCCGGTACCCCAGTTTTCTTAAAGGTTTCAATGCGGCCAGCACTTCTTCTTTTGTTACATAGGCAACAGTATCGGGAACACCACGGGTGCTAATATTTTTAGCCAGTTCTAAAATTTGTTTCCGCTGCTTTTTAGGTGTTCCTTGCATAGGCGGGTATTCAAGTTTCCCGGGGTAGGGACTGTGGTAAACCGAGTTCAGTGCCTGTAAGGTGCGGAGCATTAAAATATCCCGATCCCAACCGGGCATGTTGGCTACCTGCGGGTGGTTTTGCACCAGCTCAACGACCCCCGAAACTTCGGCGTCCAGGCTGCGCTTGACAAATTCGTTTTGGTATTCTCTGCTTATGTCAGAGAAACCGATCTCTCGTCCAACTTCTTCTAATAAGGGGAAGTTGACCATGAAGGTATATTGCCCGCCATATAAATTAAAATACGGTCGCCCTTCCTGATTCAGGTCTTTGAATTCAAGCATTCCATAGTCGAATCCGGTATAGCCCAGGCTGTCTGGTGCGAGGAGTTCTTTTGCTTTTTTTAATGCAGCGAAAGCTCCTGTGTTGATGGGCATGGGTATTTCATTTGTGAGGCTTTGACTGTGTTTTTGTAAGGTTTCTGCAAAAGGCCAGTCGCTTAGATCAACCCTTTGAAAATCTCGTTCCCAATAGATAGCGTCGAGAAAAGAAGGCCGCTGGGCCAGCTCATGCAGATCTTTTTTCTGGAACTGTTCTATAAAGATTTCTTCATTTGCACCCGGGAAATCATCTGCCAGATATGGGCAAAGGTATTCTTCGTAAAACTGGTTGTCATTTTTAATTAAAACTTTTGTGGCGAGGTCATCCCAAATTTCGTTTGAAATGATTTTGGTCACCGATTTTGGACGGAAACAATCGAGGTGCTCTGCATCCACCCTTACTGTTGAAAACCTTCCTTCGTGTTGTTGAAGTCGAGGGTTGGCTCTTGTCCCTTTCAGTATTTCTTCGGATTCATCGCACAAAATATAATGAGTGAAGGGATAGACTTGATTGTTAAAATCTATTTCTTGCAGGCGACTTAGAAAGCAAGCAGCCAGGTTGCCGTTGCCGACTCCCCATTCCTGAATAGTCCAGACTCGACTTGGCGGTGTCTTTCCGACTGTATGTTTAAAGAAATCTTCTGCAAGGGCATGTGCCAACCGATGATCCAGACTGACATAGGTCTGGAAATGGTCGTGAATTGCAGGACCTTTGATTCCATAAAAAATGGAATTGACATGCGTTTGCCATTGGTCCGAAGGTTTGAATTCCCCAAGGGAGATCAGATTTGGGGTGTGCGTCATAGTAGAAAGTCAGTCCAAATATTTAATCGGTGACATCGCGCAAGGATTCCAGTCCCGCAGAATCTTCTCTCATATCGCCACCAGCCGCTAACTTACTGGTCTGGGAAACGCCACCAGGAATATTAGATGGATTGTCGCCGCCAGCTGCTTGTGCTAATTCGGAATCACTCATAAGAGCATCATATTTGTTATAGGCCTTTTGCGACTCTTCCATCAGCCCGACTTCTTTATAGCAGCTATACAGGTTCAGCCATGCTCCCGCATCTTGTGTATTGAGGCTCACCGATACCTTAAACTCTTTAATGGCGGTTTCAATGCGCCCCATATTGGCATAAAGAGTTCCCAGGTTGGTGTGCGGAAGAGAGTAGTCCGGAGCCAACTCGCTGGCTTTATTAAATGTTTTAATGGCCTCGTCTATCATGTTTTGAGCGGCATAGCAGCTACCCAGGTTGCAATAGGCTTGTGTGTCTTTTTCATCTATTTCAACGACACAAAGTGCAGCATCAATCGCTTCTTCAAAACGATCAGAGTTAAAATAGGCATTCGATAAAGCAGCCCTGAGTTCTTTGTTTTCTGGTTCGAACATCAATACCTTTTTCAGGGCACTGATTTCCTTGTCGTAAATTTTGAGCATACCATAAGCCGCTGCAAGATTGGCGTAGCTGGTGGTATCGGTCGGGTCAATTTTTATGGCTTTTTCAAAAGCATCGGCCGCACTATCGTACATGTCTTTAAGAAGGTAAACTCCGCCCAAATTAAACAGAGTTTCCGGGTCATTGCGGTCTAGTTCGTGGGCGCGATTGAGCTCCAGCAATGCTTCTTCGTCATGGTTGAAAAGAACGTAAGCGGTACCCAGCAATTTATAGACTCGAGGGTTTTTCGGATCTTTATTGCGGACGAGCATGAGTTGTTTGAGGGCTTCTTCGTAATTACAGCCATCTATGAAAAGGGTAGCGAGCTCTAATTGTAATTCCAAATTATCAGGGTCGGTTTTCAGCTCTTTCCGAACTTGACGGGTTTTTTTAGTGATCGCCATATCCCGTTTGGTTTCTTCCGGGTCACGAACACCCAATTCATCAAAAATTTCAGGATCAATTTTCATTGTGATCCAGTCTGTTGGTTTACCGGCTTGGCCCATAAAACACGTGCTCCAAATCTATGTGATTCAAATTTATAAAGAAGAACTCAATTTTAGGCGATCCCCTCCCCTCTGTCAACTGCTAGGCGCAGGGCCGATAGGTCTATTCTTTTATCGGCGACACAAATACCTTCAAGCTTCTAGATTTAGGGGTGCTTTTTTTGCCCCGCCTAAGGAGCCACGCCAGTGGAGGCCATGTTTAATATCTCTTCTTTGCCGTAATGATCGAGGTAGAGCAGGAAATGTTCGCGCGACAGGTAGTTCCAGATTTGGCGAGACGGGAAATGTTTTTCAATTACGGAGTTGAAATTTTCATAGACGTCCATAACTTCCTCCCGTGGCATCCCGGTATTGATTTCGTAGTCGAATACGATGGCCATGTCGCGTTCCGGGTCTTGAATGATCCGATCAATTTTAAACTTCGCTGGGTTGTGGTAGATCGCCGAATCTTTTTCCAATGCAAATATGGATTGGCCTACGGAATGGATGATGCCGCTTTCGACCTCTGAATTTTCGATAGTAAATTGTATGGTGTCTTCCGCTTCGGACCTCTCTTCTGTGGGGAAACCGAAAAACAGGTAGAGATGGTTCCATATGCCTGCTTCTGAACTGTGTCGCAATACGGCTCTTTCTGTCTCCTGGTCGCAGCCCTTGTCTATAATGGACAGGATGCGGTCGTTGGCACTTTCTAATCCGAAAAACAGCATGAGGAATCCTGCGCGATAGATATCGTCAAACAATTCTGGCGATTCTTTTTCGCTCGATTCGAATTTGAGCATTCCCAGCGCACGCATATCTACACCACGTTTGAGAATCTCTGCCGACATGCGATTGAATGCATTGGGAGAAATGGCTTCATCTGAAAAAGTGAAATATTTGGTTTTATACTTTTTCGAAAGGTGGTCCAGCTCTTCCGCCACCCGCGCCTCATTTTCTTTTCTGTAATGCGAATCATAAATAAAACTGTGTGTGCAAAAGGTGCACTTGCCCCAATAGCATCCACGGCTCGACATATAGGGCAACACAGGATAAGGCATTAAATATTTTTCCAACGGCAACTGGTCAAAAGTCGGGCAGACCAGTTGATCATAAGGCAGTGCCTCGGATTTTGGATTGCGAATCACCTGATCTCCTTCAAGATAAATCAGGTTGGGCACAGTTTTGAGTGGCTTATTTTCTTTTAGATGGCAGAGCAGCTGATCCAACGGTTGCTCGCCTTCGGATACGATAAGACTGTGAAAGAATTGTTTAAATAATTCCTGCTTATCATCGAGCAAGTCGGCATGACGGTTGAAGACACTGCCACCAATAACGATATGTAGATGCGGATAACGTTGCCGCAACTGCCGCACAAGAGTGAGGCCGGGTATGACCTGCCCGATATGAATGATAGAAACTCCAACAACCCCATAATCGTCCCACGGTATTTTTGGGGTCAGGTATTCGTCAAACATAAGTAGGAACGGATTCCGTATTTTATCTTCTGTTGCGCTCAAAATTCCTGACAGATTTTCTTCCGGATTGCCCTGCATGAAAAAGGAGTCGAGGTCCACGCGGCTAGGATGGTGCGCGTAGGAAATCAGTTGCATAGCAATTTTCAGGTTGGTGTATGCCTTGCTATAGATGTCGAATTGGAAAAAGCGGTTCTCGTCTCGAAGTACATTTTTTGCATCTTCAACTTCATTGAGAACGGACTCTAGAAACGCCGAGTCAGAGAGGATATCATTATATATGGATCTAACTTCTTGATCTTCTATGGAGCGCGAAGGGTCGGCATGCCGCCGCCTGATAATTTCGACACAGCGTTCGAGATATTCTCGGGATAAAAAGATATCGTAACATTCGATATTCAGGTCAAACTGATCCACTTCATGGCCTCGCGACTCTAAATGAGCCTTTAGTGTAGGCAAAGCCAGATAAGGTTGGCTGGGATACCATTGTGGGGGAAACAGGAGAGCAGTTTTCATAGTCTCCCTTTATATAATGAATCAGTTGTTTTTTGTGAACGGACAAACATCACATGCGTCAACCTAAAGAATTATTGGAGTTTATTATCTAATAAGCATATATCCAATGGGAAACCCCTGTCAACTGCTAGGCGCTAACATGATGCTAGACTCAAAAAGAGCCATGTCCATCAAAGCAAATAATTCTAAAAGCCGAAATAATAGATATTTTCCTGTAGATTCGTATAATCAGGACCAGTGTCACGTTGGTTGACAGGGTTTGCGGAAAAGGATTATACTTACGAAGTTCCCAAAGCTTTTAAAAATATTGGTTTATTGTTCTACCCTTGTAAGGAAGGAGATTTGCGTTGAGCGACCAAGATACAGAAACTAAAGAAGCATCGGGCGAGGCCCCTGAAGAAAAAGAGATAGACCATCTTTCAGATCTAAGCGAGCTAGAGAAGATTAAGGCTGAACTCCAGAAAGAAAAGGAGAAGGCAGCTCAGGAACTCGCAGAGGGTGAAGATGAAGAAGAAGATTTACGGGAGGTAGATTACCTTCAAAAGTTGATCACCCTTGCCGTTAAATTTGATCACCATATTGGTATGTTTTTGATGCCCGCATACATTGATTGCGGATTGAAATATGACCATCGTTTATCTGAAAGTTATACCGTGCAGTTGACCACCATCCAGTCGTTTTTGCGTCTGCTTGAAAAAGTCGATGGCGTGACCCGCGAAGAGGTGACCAAACAATGTGTCTTGAATTTGAGAAACATTCTGCAACTTGTTCATAAGAATATGATCAAACCGCTTTATCGTGAAGTGGATTTGATGAAAAAGAAACCAAAATCTGAAAGCCTCGACAACTTCAAAAAGAACTGGAACGAGCGATTGGATGAAATGCAGAAAACTTGTGATTTTGAATATCAGATTCTCGATGTAAAAGGATTCTTGGTTAAGTAAAAAAACAGAGAGGTTGGGCGCGATATTTCGCCCCTTCTTCTGTGGAAAATTGTGTTTTATATTTAGCGACCGATTGCTGACGTATGGCTTCAAGAGCCCCTTTCGGGGCTCTTTCCTATTGGAGTTCTATTGATGTTGCATGATAAAAGAAAGGGCTCAAAAATTGGCTGACGAAAATACCGATGAGTTAGAGAACTCTCTCGAAGTTGTAACGACTGAAGAGACTCTACTTGAAGAGCGACCAGAGGTCGATCACAGCAAACTTTATGTCTGGGTAGCGGATGCGGGCAATGACCGGATTCAAAAATTTGATGGCAATGGTAAGCTGCTTAAATATTTTGGCAGTTCTGGAGGCTCGCGCCCACCTTATATGCCCGGAGAATTTAAAACTCCCAGCGGGGTAGCTGTCGATTTGGAAGGCTATACTTGGGTGGTTGACACGGGGTGTCATCGTATCCAGAAGTTTGACCCTGACGGAGAATTTTTTTTAGAAGTGGGTACAGAGGGCTGGGGCCAGGAAAAGTTTTACATGCCAGAAGAAATTGTGGCTGAGCCTACGGGAACCATTCTCGTGGCAGATACTTCCAACCACTGTGTCAAGCGGTACGATGATGATGGCGAGTTCATCTTAAGTTTCGGTTATGCCGGAGACTTTGATGGCTTTATGAAATTTCCTGTTGGTCTGGCTTTGGACCGAGAAGGGAATATTTATGTTGCCGACCGTGATAACCAGCGTATTCAAATTTTCAATGAAGATGGCCAGTTCTTGTCAAAATTTGGTGAATATGGGTTTGAGTCAGGAAAGTTGAATTTCCCTGCGGGCATTGCAGTTCGCCGGGATGGAACTATCATCGTTGCAGAAAAGAGTCAAAACCGCCTCCAACTTTTTGATCGTGAGGGACATTCCCTGGGGATAATTGGTGAGGGGGGTAAGCGCGACGGTCAGTTCAATTGTCCGTGTTCTGTTGTGGAGGATCCTTATGGATATGTATTCGTCGTTGATACCATCAATCAGAGAATTCAGAAGTTTGACCCTGACCTGAATTTTATTGCTAAATGGGGAATTGTTGGAAAAGACCCTGGACAATTTTATAACCCTGCCGGCATTTGTCTATCCTGGGAGCCTGACTGGGCACCCCAGGAAGAGTGACCGTGAAAAATAGACTCATGACACGCAATATTTTGCAGCCCCCGAGCGGTTTGATATTTTTCTCCCTGATAATATTTTTTGCAGGCCTTGGAAATGTGCAGGCCGAAGATGTCAAAGATGAGATTTTTGGCGGCCAAATATTATCCCTCACCGCAGAGAAGCCCGAACTAGAACCTTCCAATGACCCAAGGTTTGAGGGAAATAATGATGGGACAGTGACGGATATTCAGGAAGGACTGATGTGGAAGAAAATTGATATCTACCAAGAGAAAAAAATCTGGATCAATTGGGAGGCCTCGCAGACGTTCCTCGTAAAGTTCAATAAAGAAGCTTTTGCCGGTTATTCGGATTGGCGGTTACCGACCCGCAAGGAATTGGAGTCTCTTTACGAAGAAGATAAAGATATTCCATGGAAGTATTATTGGACGGAAAATATCATCCATATCGATCCCATTTTTGGATACTCCAGTTGTTGTTTCTGGTCCAGCGAGCTCTATAAAGATAAATATGCATGGGGATTTAATTATATCCGCGGTAAGGATTACCCCAGCGTGAAGGGCGGAACAAGTTTGTCCTTGTCGACGATTCGACCAGTACGCACCCTGAAAAATTAGTTAAAGAGGGGATATGAGCGAAGAAGAAAAAGAAGCAAAGGAGGAAGAGTCAGCCTCTATTGAGGAAGCCTCTGAAGATTCGGGAGATTTGGCGCCACCGGAAGAGTCAGAAGAAGGTGCATTAGCCGAGTCAGATGAGGATGAGTCTGAGGAAGAGGAGTTCGACGAAGACGAGGAAGAGGTTGAGTTCGACTTAGAAGCTCAGGTTGAGGAGTTCCGTCGGCAAATTGAAGAAGACCCGGATAACTGCGTCAACTTTTACAATCTAGGTGAAGCACTCGCAGAGCTTGGTCAGACCGATGAGGCGAAGGAGTCTTTTGGACAGGCCCTGATATTGGATGAAAATCAGGAATTTAGTTCTATTATTCATCTAGGAATAGGTAACCTCTATTATCACCAATTGATGTCAGGTATTCAGTCAACGGTGGTTAAGAGCTCTGTCGGGTTGCATTCCGCCCATAAACAACAGAATACAATTTCTTCCGTCAGTGGTAATGACTATTCGGTCCCCATTGATGAATTTGAGAAGGCCATTCAACATCTGCCAACGCTCAAGGCGGATGAAGAGATCGTTGATTACGTCAGCATGAATGCGCCGAAGCAAATTGCGACTATTTATTACAAATGGGCCTCAGACTTGTTCGATAAGGCGCGGCAGTTAGACAGCTACGGTGAAGAAGTTAAGGATATCAAACAGGGCCTGAAATTTTTGAAGAAGACGGTAGAGATCGACCCTAGTCACGCGCAGGCCAACTTGATGGTCAAGTATGGGAAAAAAATGCTGCTGGAAGGTTTCAGTATTTATGATGAGTATGGGTTTGAAGCAAAAGTAATCCAGGGATCTGGATAATGTTCTTCCACCGGAGTGAATGATGCCGAATTTAGATGATTTAATACGCGATCACTTGAGCAAAGACGGGCAAGTGCTGAACCTGAAGGCTAAATTTTTAAGAGAGGTGGGGGCTAGAGAGCTAGCTAAAAGGGAAGATTTAAGAGAAGTAAGAGCAATGGACCTTTCGCAGAATGGCATCGGTGATGAAGGCGTGAAGGCGATAGCCGAGTCTGATGTGTTTGTCCATTTGCGAAACCTGAATCTAGCATCAAACCTGATTACCGATGTGGGAGCTAAGCGTTTAGCTAATTCCACAAAATTAGATAAACTGAGAAGCTTGCAGCTTGTGGTTAACGATATTTCTGAAGAGGGTGAGAAGCTACTGAGAAATTCCACCGCATTGGTCAGTTTGACTTCATTAAAGTTTCGTGTTTAAAAGCATTTGTGGGGTTCTCCGAATAGGTTGAATCTGATAAATGGGACAGGGCGAGGGGGCTTTTTTTTATAGCCTGAAAACCATTGAAAAAAAAGGAGTTTTTGGGGTGAAAATAAAGGTGCCATTAAAGACTTGACTTCGCCTGAGGGTTTTGTTATTTTCGATCCACTCAAGTCAGACAAGTAGGTTTGCTGGGTAGGTTCTGTTGTTTTCAAGAGATTTTAGTGAAACTGCATAATGGTTTGAATATAAATCACCGTTTAGGTTGATTGATAGATAGAGTTTTTTGGGTTGTTTCAGGTTTACCTTAAATTAAGATTCAAAAGGGGGAGCACACATGAGAAAGACCGTTTTAACTTTATTGGCTGTATTTTTTGTTTTTTCTGTATCAGTAGCAAGTGCTAATGTTTCTACTCTAAAAGCAGGTAGTTCGGCAGACTGTGTCAGGGCTAGCTGGAATATCGAGAATTTGAGCGAAACAAAATCTACTAAAGTACATATTAACATCGGTATCTTGGCGTATTCTTGGACCAAGAATTTTGATCGGAATCTGGAGCCTGGTGGTTTCTTATCAAATGCTTTGGAATTGAAAACTACTTTCACCAATAAAGGCCCAGGTGATATTTCGTTGAATTGTCAACGATCTCGTGTTGAAAATGCTAATCGGCATGAGTGGAAAAAGGATGCTGGGTCTCAAAAGACCTATCAATCTAATTACCACTTGGACCATGTTCAACCTGGAACGTATGTTGAGCCAGGTATGGGACAGCCAGCAGGAACAGAACGTGGGCTTTTTAGTCAAAACGGTGGTTCTGCGGGAGCTAGTGAAGCATTGCGTTAAAATTTGATTTAAGTTTTTATTGCCGGGGGGCTTTTGGGCCCCCCGGCTTTTTTTTTGGAGTTTATTGGGTTTGGGTTGTAAGATAGAAGAGCTAATCCAAAAAACATAGAGGTGAAAATGACCACCAGATTTGTGGATAATGGGGATGGTACAGTGACAGACACATTGACAAATTTGATGTGGATGAAGAACGATTCTTATCTTGATATGTTGAAGTTTGTCACTCACCCTGCGGCTGTTAAATACCTTAATAAGAAAAACGAAGAAGTCTTTGCCGGGAATGCGGACTGGCGGATGCCACTCAAACGAGAAGCGCACTCGCTTTATAATTTGGATAAAGACGTTCAAGATAAATATGAAATGACTATTCATATTGATCCCATTTTTACAGCAGGGTGTGGCTACGATACTTGGACCAGTCATGTGCGCGGTAAAATAACTGCGTATTGTTATTCTTTTAATAGCGGCACCGGCGGTCACAAGGAGTCGGCTGATACTTTGAATTCTAGTGTGCGGTTGGTTCGGGGTGAGTTTGATAATTCAAAAACCAAAATTACATTTGTCCCTGAGATCCGAGATAAAATTACTCAGGGCGGAGGCTGGAGATAGTATCTCGTTGGCCGAATAAAAATACCGATTAAGTCCAGTTGATATCTGAGAGACATGTTCAATTTATCAAGGAAATTCAGAGGGATTTCAGGACTCTCTAAATCTTGATTTGAGTTGAAAACAAGCATGTCGAGTGGTACTTTAGGTTCTTAAGTATATAGGGTTTATATAGATTCAAAGAGAGGTGACACTCTATCTCCTTGTCTCACTTGTTTGGCTTAGTGCTTATCCTGAATCCCACTTGTGGGGCGGGGTAAAAGCAAAGATTCTTTGGCTGGACGAGATGGCAGGGTGTTTTTATTGTTGTTTATTTTGAGGTGTGGATTTGGCACAACCTAATTGGATTAAAACCGACAAGGGAACCATTGAAGATCCCGATAACGATTTGATGTGGGCTGTAAAAGATTCGCGGCAGGAGTTGGGTAAATGGCTTAATTGGGATGAAGGAATGGCCTATGTCAAAGCGTGTAACGATCAAAATTATTTGGGTTACAACGATTGGCGACTTCCGAGTAAAAGCGAAGTACGTTCTATTTTTAAAAATCAGGATCCATACCGGGAAATATTTCTGAACTTACCTAAAAAACCAGCTCGCCGGGTTTCTAATTACCAGGCTGGCGGAGAAACCAGTGTGTGGACCTCAGAGACCCGCTATGATTCTTATGCATGGAAATGTTATTTTCCTGATTTAAAAGAAATCTGTGTCGACCAATCGGTTTCAACGACCGGGACCTCGGTTCGAATGGTCCGCGACCTAGATTGAAAATTTTTTTAAGACGAGGTTAGAAATGTCTGAAGAAGAAGAAAAAGAAGAAGGTCCTGAGCTTGTCGAAGATGAGCCTGAAACAGAATGGGTTGGTGCAGACGAATGGGGCGATGAAGAAGATGAGGGTGTCGCTCTAGTTGAAGAGGAAGTCCCCACTTATGTTGACAATGGGGATGGCACTATCAGTGATACCCGGGCCAGCCTTTTGTGGAAAAAAGACGATTCTTTTAAAGAATTCGGTTATGGAATCAATTGGTTTGAGGCCCAGGATTATTGCGAAGAGTTGAATGAAAAAAAATTCGGAGGCTTTGATGATTGGAGGCTCCCCAGCGGAGAAGAAGCTAAAAGCCTTTTTTCTTTTACGCAATCCAATGCCGATAAAGATGGTGCAGAAACCCATGTTTCTGAATTATTCGAGCCAGGCGGCGGTCATAACACTTGGACCTACGAAGAAAAACCGGACTACCAGCAGTATGCCCAGAAATTTAGCTTTATCACAGGCAATGATATGTGGGAGCATAAAGATGATGAGTATACTCATTGCCGGCCTACTCGTGACGTAATTCAGGATGACTGGGAACCTGAGTGGCGAAAAGATACTAAAACGTTCGAACGATAATATATTTTTGTCTATAGGAATGATTGGAGCATTGTGAGTCATTACATGATTTTTGGGAAAGACGATTGTCCCCATACGCAGAAGGCCGTATCGGATTTTAAAAAGCAGCACCGTTCGTTTATTTATATTAATGTTGATAAGGACCCGCATGGGTTAAAAAAACTGCTGGAGTACTCCAATGACCAACACATTGTTCCTGTCATAGTGAATGTCGATGAAGACAGTGTGGAGATAGGTTATACCGGGGACTAGCTTTATTTTTTTAATACTCAAAACCGGCTAAGCCCCGGTTAATGGAAACTATTATGAATGAAAATTTACCGCAAAAAACAGAACAACAGTTAGCGGAGAAAAAGGATGACAAGCCAAAAAGGTTTATCGAAAAAGGCCGCGATGTTGTATTTGATAGTAAGACCCGTGTCTACTGGTTAAAAAAGGATTCTTGGCAGGATAAGGGAAAATTTTTCAACTGGCATGAAGCTATTACTTTTGCAGATAGAAAGAATATTCGAAGTATTGGAGGCTTCGATGACTGGCGACTTCCGAATATTGACGAAGCGACTTCTTTATTTGACGAAAATTTTGAGGTTCTAGGTAAAGGCGGTGCGAATCTTCATTTGGATCCGATCTTTCCTGAAGGAGCTTTTAAGACAGGATGGATCGCTGGCGATACCTCAACAAGAAGACCTCGATTCGACTATAGCGAAGGCAAAGTAGTAAGTGTTGAAGAATATAGTTTTGGCTCTGTTCGGATATGTCGAAAAGATACGGTAATCAAAAAACAAATAGCGCCTCGAAGAAGGTAAACGGATAATGACAGAATTGACAAAGCTACAATACATTGATAACGGTGATGAAACTGTCACCGATGCCAAGCACGGCATTATGTGGATGAAAAGAGACACATGGTTGGAACTGGGACGACTAATCACTTGGCACGATAGTCTGGAACTCTCGCGAAAAATGAATGAAGAAAAGTTTGCCGGATATGGCAATTGGCGTATCCCCTCTGCTTCGGAAGCCAAATACCTTTTCGATTCTGAAACCACCAATATGGATGTGGAAGGATGTGAGATTCATATTAACCCTGTCTTTCCGTCAGGATGTGGATTCTCAACATGGACAAGCCAGACTCGGGGGGCTAAGGCAGCCATGTCCCATGATTATCGCTCCGACTATGAATTCTGGCTAGCAAAGGAAAACGATGGTTTTCCCAGCGCAGTTCGGCTGGTTAGGGATGATATGGCAGAGGATGAAGAAGACCCTGAATTCATCCGCATTGAGAGCCGCAAAGATGGAACGGTAGTGGATAATAAAACAGGGCTTATGTGGAAAGCCGGTGACTCTTACATCGACTTAGATAAGTGGGTGACCTGGGACGAGGCACAGTCTTATATGATGGAAATAAATAGAGTTAAGTTCGCCGGTCATAAGGATTGGAGAATGCCGACTCGGAAGGAAGCTCAGTCCATTTATGATCCCTCTAGTCCGATAACAGATAGCTATGGCGACACACTCTTTTTGCTAAAGGGATTTCCTTCGGGAGCCGGACAGACATCCTGGACAAAAACCATGCACAAGACTGATAAGGGATTTGCCATTCGGTTTCATTTTTACAATGGCGATTATAAATGGAACGCAATGGGTTTGAGAAGTCATGGTGTGCGTGCTGTTCGGACAATTAAAAAAGATTCCTGAGCTAATAGACAGGGACGTTAAGATTTCAGAAAAAAGGCAACAGGCTTATGAGTGAAGACGCTGCAATTATACCTGAAGCACGTTTTGTTGAAGGGGATAGTGACACCGTAATCGATTGTGCCAAACGGTTGGTTTGGCTCAAAAAAGATACCTGGCAGGTTACGGGAAAGTGGATGAGTCAGCTGCAGGTGAGAGAGTTTGCAGAAACTTTGAACCGAAAACGGTTTGCAGGTTTTTCAAACTGGAGATTGCCGACAACAATTGAAGCAAAAAGCCTTTTCGATAAGAGTATGAAGAACTCCGACAATTCGGGGCAGACAATTTTCTTGTCAGATGTTTTTGCTTCGGGCTGTGGCTTTCTATGCTGGACCAGTGATATTAGACATAAAATACAAGGCGTCCGTTTGAGTTTTAAAAAAGGGGTCACGATGTATGATGATATCTATCGCACCTCCAAGGGAACCTCACGGTTGGTTCGTGATATAGAAAAAAGTGAAGATTTAGCCTGAATATATTTGAATGTTGCAGGATTTGAAATTAAAAGGAGCAACAATTGGAACTGGGAAAAAGGTTTGTCGATAATGGAAATGGTACCGTTACTGACTTGGAAACAAAGTTAATGTGGAAACAAACAGATTCGTTTCAAGATACCAGTAAGTGGAACAACTGGTTCAGAGCGCATGAGTATATTCAGGGTCTGGATCTTGATAAATTTGCAGGATACTCAGACTGGAGAATGCCAAACCTGGAAGAGGCGGAAGGCCTCCACGATGAGAATCACAGTATAAAGGATATGGATCGAATGGATATTTTCATCAGTCCAGCCTTTTCCCCAGGCGGGGGTTTTACATCGTGGACCTCAAATGAAATGCCACATGCAACAGCGGCTATTTATTATTATAGGTACGGTCATGCAAATTCGAATCATAAAGAAGATATCACCAAAGATTCGGTTCGCGCAGTTCGCGATATAGAAGTGCGCGAAAAAGCAAAAGGGGTATTGAAAAAATATCCAGGCTTTTCTGATTCCCCGCTACCACGTTGATTTAAATCCGGTAGTTGGGTTTTTTTGACGAATAATGATCTTGAATAATTAGTGAAGGGAACTTGTCATCGAAAGTTATAGGGTAATTAACCAGCAAGAGAGTGAAAACTCGGTAGTTACCTACCGGTTTGAAGAAGAGGACTACAGGCACACTTATGTCCTCGAAGACTATTACCATACGAGTCCATTTTTCGAATACAGTTATGTGGTGGTATATCTACGAGATAAGGATAACCTTGAAAACTCTTTTGCGTTTCAGTTAAATTTCAATAAAACATTCAATACACTTCCTGAACATCCTAAACTTACTGAAGTTCAAAGTCAGATTACCAAAGGTTTTGCAAAAAATGCTGCGGATGAATTGATCGTCCTATTCAAGCAAAGAGCGGTAGAAGCGAAAGCGTACGGAGAAAAGAACCCAATTAGCTATCTTGAATTTGAACCAGGACGGTATTTTAATTATATTGAATTGCTCCCGCGAAATAAGGAAATGCTAGATTTTAATTATGAAGATAATCAATATTTTGCTGAAGACTCCTACGATATTGATCCGCGCAATGATAATAAATGTTTGCAGTTGTCATTCTTTAAGTTTCAATTAGATAGCGCAGACCAGGCTCCTTTATTTTCTGCGACTTATTATTTCGACGAAGAAATGAGAGAAAAGGAAGATGCAAAGCTTACGGTAAAGAATAATGATATGTTGATTGCGTTGAACCAAATTATTCCAGATTTAAATGATCGGTTGAAACATAGATATAAGAATGCAAAAAGGATGGGTCAGGAACTACTAACAAGTCAGGCTCCCGTCGAGATACAACAGGAAAAAGTAAAGCCTAACGAGCCTTGTCCATGCGGGTCGGGTAAGAAATATAAAAAATGTTGCGCCTTAATGTTAAATTGATTTTTTAATAAACGATATGGGATTTGTCCCATTTACTGGATAAAAATAATGTCGAAAGAAAGAAAAGTTAAAAAAGTTCAAGCCCGGCATATTCTTGTGGGTTCGAAAGAACTTGCTGAAGAATTGAAGGTGAAAATAGATGCAGGTGAAGAGTTTACCAAGTTGGCCGAAGAGCATAGTGAATGCCCTTCAAAAAAACGTGGTGGAGACTTGGGTTGGTTTGGTAAAGGCGCTATGGTTCGTCCCTTTGAAGTTGCGGCTTTCACAGCACAAGAGGGCGATGTTGTTGGACCCGTCAACACAGAATTTGGTTGGCATCTAATCTATGTTTATGAAATTCAGGAAGATGTCGATGCGGATGCTGGACCTCCAACCGGGGATGAAGACGCCGATGAAGATACTCTGCGCCTAGTTGCAGAAAATTATGCGCATGAGTTTATGATGCTGGGCTATACCAGTAAAAAGGTGCTGAGCCTTTTCACTAGTCCGCATTTTAAATCAGCGAACACCGTTTATAATATTCTCGGCGTGAAAGTAATTAATGAGGTAATTGCACAGGTTTTCGGGCAAACAATTGAGAAGGTTGAGAGTCCGGAATCGAAAGAAGAGACTAAAAAATAATAAAATAAGAAGAGAAATTAAAAAAGCGTGGCTCCCTCGGAAGAGGAGGCCACGCTTTTTTAATGCGCTATTTTGTTTAAAGCGAAACGCTGTGAACGTTTAAGATATTAGCTGTATCCCTTAGCTCACGCAATGCTTCAGTCGTTGGCGGCGAATCGATGTTGATGATTGCTACTGCTTTCCCGCCATCTTCCATTCTTCCCAGATGGAAGCCTGCAATGTTGAGATTATGTTTTCCTAGAATATTTCCCAAGTTACCAATGACACCGGGAACATCCATATTATTTAGCACCAACATATTTTTTGAGAGAACGCCTTCGAGGCTGTATTCCTCAAACTGGGTTATCCTGGAGTCGCCTTTCCCGAAGATACTCCCTGTTACCCGATGGGTTCCTTTCTGTGTGGTTACTTGAACCTGTACGGTGTTGGTGTATTCATGTACCTCATTGCTTTTGGACTCTTGAACCTCAACGCCTCTTTCTTTAGCTATGAAAGGTGCGTTGACCATATTAACTCCATCGATGGTTCGGTTGAGCAGACCTTTTAAAATTGCGATTGAAATGGGTTCTACTGAAAGACCGGCCACTTCTCCGTTATATTGAATCTCGATTCGGGTCAAGGCTCCATCTGTAATTTGCGATAGAAAGCTGCCGAGGTCTTCGCCTAGTAACAGATAAGGTTTAATTTTCGCCAGTGTTTCCGCATCAATCGAAGGGACATTTACAGCATTGCGAATATTCCCGTATTTAAGGTAGTCGATGATCTGATCGCAAATGGCGATAGCTACTTTTTCCTGAGCCTCTCCAGTCGATGCACCCAAATGAGGTGTGCAGGTTATTTCATCTACTTGAAGTAAGGGACTTGCCGTGTCCAGAGGTTCTTTGGTGTAAACATCTAATGCGGCGCGGGCCACTTTTTTATCTTTGATAGCTTGGATCAAAGCAGCATCGTCTATCAAACTTCCGCGGGCGCAATTCACAATACGGATGCCCGGTTTCATCTGGTCGAATTCTGTTTTTCCCAACAGAGCTTTGCCATCAGCAAGGCCTGGGGTGTGAAGGGTGAGAAAGTCCGATCTTCCCAACAAATCTTTTAGCTCAACAAGTTCGACACCCGCTTTTTCCGCGCGCTCTTGTGAGATGTATGGATCGTGAACCAGTATCTTCATTTGGAATGCGCGTGCACGATCAGCCACAATAGATCCAATGCGGCCAAATCCCACTATGCCCAGAGTTTTATCGTAAAGCTCCACTCCCATAAATTCTTTGGGCGCCCATTTTCCATTTTTAAGCTTTGAGCTTGCCTGCGAAATATTTCGAGACATGGATAACATCAACGCCATCGTATGTTCTGCGGTGGTGATAATATTTCCTTCCGGCGCATTCATGACGATGATGCCTTTTTTCCCTGCAGCATCCAGATCAATATTGTCGACACCGATACCGGCTCGCCCTATAACCTTGAGGTTTGTGGCGGCTTCGATAACTTCTGCAACAGCTTTGGTAGCACTGCGAACAATTAAAGCGTCATAAGACGGGATAGCAGCAATAAGCTCCTCTTTAGACATTCCGGTTTTCACATCCACCTCAAGACCGGATTCTTTTTTGAGGATATCAACTCCAGTTGCGGAGAGATTGTCTGAAACTAAAACTTTCATTTTGTTAACTCCAAATTACCCACTCCCGTGGGAGGGTATATTAGTAGATAATAGTAAAAGGTAAAACGATACTAATTAAACTAACGGGCATCGACCTTTTGAGTCCAGCGTCACGCTGGCGCTAGTAAGCTTCTAAAAGAATTTCCTGTGCTGCGGCCACTCCTTTTCCGAACTCGATATTGGCGCCGAATTTCTTTAGGGCTAATTCCAGTGCGGAGATTGCGATGATGATATTTAAGGTATCTACATAACCCAGATGGGCAATGCGAACGACCTTTCCTTTTCATTGGTCTTGGCCGCCCGAGAGGTAACACCGAAATCATCGCTTAGACTTTTAACAAATTTAGCACCATCAATTCCTTCAGAAACAAAACAACCTGTTGCGCTGTCAGCCGGACTATCTGGAACAACCATTTATTGTCCCATTGCTTGCACTGCGGCTCGTGTGGCTCGGGCCAGATGGTTATGTCTTTTGAAAACGTTATCAGTCCTTCTTCTTTAATATCATTTAGCACTACCCACACTTATTCTAACAACACCGTAATGAATCAGACAGGTAACATAAAATAGACATAGATCAAAATATAACTCTTAGGCCTTACGCTTTTCAAAATCCTTCATATAATCAATTAGAGCCTCAACGCCAGCTTCAGGCATGGCGTTATAGATACTCGCTCGCATTCCTCCGACTGAACGATGACCTTTTAGGGTGGTTAACCCAAGATCCTCAGCACCTGCTAAAAATTCTTTGTCAAAGTCGGCATTGGCCAACACAAATGTCACATTCATCCAAGACCGCGAAGCTTTTTCCACGGGATTACTATAGAAGTTCGAATTATCAATCGCGGCATACAGTTTATTGGCCTTGTTTTCGTTCAATTTTTCCATAACGGAAAGCCCCCCTTGTTTTTTCACCCATTTGAAGACCAAACCCGCCAAATAGATCGTATACGTCGGAGGAGTATTCAACATTGAATCAGCTTCAGCTTGTTGCGCGTAATCGAAAACACTCGGGGTCGTGGATAACGCATTCCCAATGAGATCATCGCGAACAATTACTAACGTGACACCCGCTGGTCCCATATTTTTTTGCGAACCCGCATAAATAAGCCCAAAACGACTGATATCGAATGGACGGGATAAAATCGTCGAGGAAAAGTCGCCAACCAGAGGCACATCCCCGGTATCAGGAATCCAATGAAATTCCACACCACCTATTGTTTCGTTTGGAGTATAGTGCACATAAGCAGCATCTGAATCCAAAGACCAACTCTCAAAGGGAGGAATGGTGGTGAATTTATCAGCTTCAGAGGAAGCCGCAACGTTCACCGTGCAATATTTTTTTGCCTCACTAATGGCTTTCTTTCCCCAAGCACCAGTCCAAATATAATCAGCTTTGGTTTTCCCACGAAGCAAATTCATGGGAATTGTTGCAAACTGGGCAGACGCCCCCCCTTGTAAAAACAATACCTTATAATTATTGGGTACATCCAACAGTTCACGGACATCCTTTTCCGCCTCCTCGTAAACAGATACAAATTCCTTGCCTCTGTGACTCATCTCCATGATCGAAGCCCCAGAACCATGCCAATCCGGCAATTCTTCTTGCGCCTGCTTTAACACGGCTTCTGGTAACATCGCTGGACCTGCACTGAAATTATATTTTCTGGGCATCACAACATATCTCCTGCTTTGGTCATGAGAGACAAAAGCTCTCTATAGCTTATTTAATCTCTACAAAGTTAAAATAAATTTTCCCTTAAGTCTCAAAGAGACATAAATCGTTTTAAATCCAATCTGGGGGAAAATGAGGATTGGGGGTATTTTATTTTACCGGTTTACTTGGTTTTTGAAGAAAAAAACCAGATTCATCCTGATCGGTACTCTACTTTGGACCCCCTTTTATAATCGAATTTGGCTATAAAATCCAATTAATTTTTGTAAAAAAGACCACTTTAATCCGGTAAGTTATTCTTTTTTATGAAAATTCAATCGGTAGGGATGCAAACCGATTAACCGTAAGGAATTCAGGGCTTGTCTGGTTCGGGGTTGTCTGAGGATTCCAGTTCCAGATCGAGATCTTCAATTTCTAAATCAGGGATGTCCAGATTCTGGATAACCATGGGGCCATCAGAATCGTCAATTTCCAGGGACAGTTCGATTTCATCCAATGGTGCCGCAACATGAGGGGTGAGGGGGATGGATAGGCTGTCATCTAAATCCAGTACAATTTCATTTCCACCTAGATCCAGTGCTACTTCCTCACTCTCCGGTTCGCCAATCTCGAGTGCAGGTTCAAGGGAAATAGTTGGTTCTTCCTCAGGCCCACCTATATCGAATATTGGTTCCAGAGATGCGGTCTCGTCAATTGCTATTGGTCCGTCTATCGTTAGCTCTTCGATGGAATCAGCTGCAGTATCTAGGGAAATACTTGCCGTCTCCGTTGTATTAGCTTCTGGCTCTTCTGTTATTAATGTTTCAGGTAAAGGTTCGAGGCCTAAACCTTCTACCTCTTCGAGTTCAATATCTTTATCCAGGTCAAACTCCATGGGTTCATATTCTGTACTTCCCGATGATATTTGGGATTCTTCTATTAAGTCCTCTGAGGTCGCAGGCAGGTCGAGATTAAAATTACCTGTTTCAGGATCGATGAAAGAAGAAGGTTCTTTTTCATCGAGAAGGCCAACACTCTCTATTGTTGGGCTGTCTTCACTTTGACCTCTTACTGATCCTGAAAAAATGGAGAAAGATTCTTTTCCTGCGAGGGGTTGAGAACTTTGTGTGGAATTTTTGAACTTAAAACCACAAGCCCCGCAGGCTTTTTCTTTCTTAAAGGAAATGTAACCACAATCCAAGCATTGCATACAAAAAAATTATATTAAAATTGGCGTAACGTCAAGAAAAATGAATGATTATGGGTTTTTGGATGTGTTTTAAATTCCCTAAAAAACCACAAGTTAATAAAAAAAACAGACTTTTATTTGCCATAGTTGACGGGCTGGCTGAATTTGGGTAGAATCATGCTATCCAAATAGTTAATTTGCAGGTGAGCGCCGGGTAAGTTTCGAGGCGGCTTTAATTTGTGAGGTATAAGTAGCGTGAAAAAAAATAGCCATTTATTCAACTTTCTCTGTTTTAAAATGGGGGAAACCATATTTCCACTTTTTGAGCCTATGCTGAAGTTGGCTGAAAATAAGGATCCGGAAGTGAGAAGGCATTTTAATCAGGCCTTGTTGAGTTTGAAAAAAAGCAAGCAGGCCATCGCTCTTCTCAACTTAAATATGGTTTTGAGCCTAAAACCCAACCACTTTCTTGCGCGTATTTTCAGAGGCAGAATATATGTTAAAGAAGGGCAATATCGCCTGGCATCTGAAGATTATCTGGAAGCAAACCGCATCAGCCAATACCGGTTCATCCATTACGATCTTTATCGGGAATACTTCAAGTCGGTGAATAATGAATTCGGCGGACAAGGCGGAGAACCCGTGAAAAATTTCGATGAAATTTTTGATTCTATGCACTTGATTCAAGGGTATCGAGATTTTGAAACAGAGGCAGGGCAAGAGTTTCAGGAAAACCTCTCCCTAACCGGAACAGGTGACATTGTTGCCTTCCACGATCTTGAATTGAGTCCGGAAGAAAAGGAAAAGTTTGAAACTCTCGGTCCCATTTCCCAGGAAGAAATTGAAGAAACCGATTGGGATCTATTCATGGATGATCTGAATTCGTGATTGCAATTTTTATCCCCTCCCCGTTATTAACTCTTTAAATTAATCGAGTATCAAGTTGATCACACGGTTTGATCTGGAAAAATTAGAGTCCAGTAGGCTGGCTTCTTTTGCTGTTAAAAGTGGCGAAAGCCAGGGCCGCCAACACCCGGAAGAAGAACACCAATACCGCACCCGTTTCCAAAGAGACCGCGATCGCATCATCCATACCTCCGCCTTCAGAAGGCTTGAGTATAAGACTCAGGTGTTCGTTTATCACGAAGGCGACTATTACCGCACGCGTCTCACGCATTCTTTGGAAGTGGCGCAGATTGCACGCTCCATCTGTAAGTCTTTGGAGTTAAATGAAGACCTTGCAGAGTCGGTTGCCCTGTCTCACGATCTGGGGCATCCCCCCTTCGGTCATACTGGGCAGGATGTTTTGAATCGGTTGATGAAAGACCATGGCGGATTCGAACACAACAAACAAAGCCTGCGAATCGTAAAACTTCTAGAAAAAAGATATCCAGAATTTGACGGACTCAATTTAACCTGGGATGTTCTTGAGGGAATCTGCAAACACACTAAAGATGAAGAAAACCCCATCACCTCAGCAGAGGGCGTGAAGTATCCGTCACTAGAAGCTCAGATAGCCGACTTTGCAGATGGCATAGCCTATAACGCGCACGACCTAGATGACGGAATCACGTCAAATCTTCTCGACCTGGACCAGCTTAGAAAAGTTGCATTGTGGAAAGAGAATGAAGATCGTTTTGATAAAAAATATTCGGGACTGGATTTTAAACTAAAAAAATATCAAGTCGTGAGAAGTATCATTAACGAATTGACCACCGACCTTCGCGATGCCACCTCAAAAAATATTGAAGATCATAAAGTGGCGAGTGTAGATGAAGTCCGTCGTGCCTCCATTCGAATGGCGACGTTTGGAAAAGAAGTCGCCGAAAAGAACAAAGAACTGAAAAAGTTTTTGCATAAAAATATGTATTCGCATCGCAAAGTATTGCGTATGGAATTTAAAGCCGGACTGACTCTCGATGGAATTTTTGCAGCTTATACGAAGATGCCAGGACTCCTCCCCGAGGCCGTTTTGAAAAACGAAGCGCATGGAACTTTAGAGCGAAGAATGTGCGACTATGTTTCAGGGATGACCGATCGCTATGCCCTCAACGAACACAAAAATCTCTACTCCGCAGATGAAGAAGATTAAGGGGAACATTTAGTCGTTATCCGCTTATTCAATCAACCCCCTCAGTCCCCCTTGTCAGTGCGAGGTAATATTAAAGATCCCCACTGATAAGGGGGAGGTAAGAGGGGTTGTTCTTACTTAAAATAATATGAAAACCATTAAATCTATTTGCGTTTTTTGCGGCTCCAGCGAATCGGTGGATGACGGTTATAAAGTAGTCGCAACCGAACTGGGCCGTGCCATAGGCAAAAAAGGCATCGACCTAGTTTATGGCGGTGCGTCCATAGGTTTGATGGGGTGTGTCGCCCGTGGTGTGCATGAAGAGAAGGGGAAGGTCATCGGCATCCTGCCTGAATTTTTTCGAACAAAAGATATCGAATATCTCGATGCAGATGAGTTGATCGTCACAAAAGATATGCGCGAGAGAAAAGCAAAAATGGATGACAGGAGTGACGCCTTCATAGTTTTGCCCGGTGGGATTGGCACTTTGGAAGAAGCTATAGAAATCCTATCCATGCGGCAACTGAAACTTTCAAACAAGCCGCTGGTGTTTATCAACACCGATGGATTCTACGACAAACTCAACGAAACATTTTCTTCGATGATCGAACATAAGTTCGCCAAAGAAAACATCCGCAACATTTACGCGATGACTCCCGACCCTAAAAGCGCACTCGAATATATTTTCAACTCTCCCCTGGCGGGGGATGCTTAATCCGATTTTACACCGCTTGTCAAATTTATATCTATTTCCAATCACAAGCCCTTGTCACTACATAAGGGTAATATCTTTTTTAAGTGAGCTTGTTTAAATTCATCTATTTTGTAGTCTAGTTGCTCTACGAAACCTCGGCCAGCATTCCATACGATACTCCACCAACCTTCTGGGTCAATATGGTATCCCATAGAACGTTTATGGATATACATATCATTTAACCCAGCCTGTATGAAGATTTCCTCTAATTAAGAAACCTTTGACATGCGTTGCCAACCGATCTGTTACTGAACGCGATTTTAATAACCATAAATATAGATTTTCAACAATTGTTACAGGGTGATAGAAAGGGCGGCCTGTATCGGCAGGTATCACTTTAAACCCCTTCATGAGCAAGTTTGTCTCATCAACAAATACGTCAATAACTCTGACAGGATTATCTTCTACTATATAATCTTCAAACTGGTCGAGGAACAGGGTTCATTGCTGCCGACTTTGCACCTTCAACAAAACGCTTCATTATGTCCTCGCCTCTATTACGATAACAATGCAATAAATATAACATCAATTAATAATATTGACGATTCTGTGTTTTTACACCGTCTGGTCCGATTGCCGACTTATAAAGTAAAAACTATCGCTTCCAGCGAAATAGCAATAGTTAAAGGCTCAAAGAAATTCAGTCTGAATAACGGGCATTGACCCATCAGAGTCTAGCGTCACGCTGGCCCGTTAGCTTGCTTGTACTTCTAGTTCGGGGTGGATGGCTTCTTTTAGGAATGTTTCGATGTATTGCAATGTTCCTGTGGTCGAGCTTGGGCAGCTGCCGCAGGCACCTTGATAATGAATTTTGATTTGTTTGCCCTCGATAGCGAGGATGTTGATGCCGCCGCCGTCGTTTGCAAGTGCGGGTCGGATGGCAACGTCTAGCAGAGCATTGACCACTTCGGTCTGACGGGCACCGTCGTAATTGAAAAAATCTTCTTTTTTGAATTCTTCAAGAATCGGGTGGACGTTTGCTGCGTGTTCGGCTTCGTCTCCCTTTTCATAGAAGGATAAAAGTTCTTCGAGGGTGTGCCCGGTTTTTTCCATCAGGGTATGCCAGCCTACTGTGTTGGCTTTGGTGATGGTGACAAAATTTTCTTTCAAGTAGACGCTTTGGATTCCAAAAATATCGAAAAGGGCTTTTGCTAGAACGTCTTCCCCTACATCTTCTGGGGAGTCGAATGTTTTGGTGCCGTCTCCCATAACTTTTCCGTTCAGCATAAATTGAAATGCATCGGGATTAGGTGTGGGTTGCACGCGAACTATTTTATAAGTTCCTGCTTCTTTGGGATCGGATGTTTTTTGTTCAGTCATTGAGAAACCAAAATTATTTTTACCTAAGGAGTTTATTATAAACGATTTTCAGGGGCTGGGGAATTTCTTTATTTTCCTGTTGAGCCAAACCCTGCATCTTTACGGGCTGTTTCATTTAGCTGATCTGCGGAGAGAAATTCGACTCGTTTGACTTTCTGGATCAAAATTTGGGCAATGCGATCCCCCGGTTCGACTTGGAACTCGGTATCGGAATGGTTAAAGAGAAGGATTTTAACTTCACCGCGATAATGGGAGTCGATGACCCCGGCTCCACAATCTATGCCCTTTTTAACGGCGAGTCCACTTCGCGGCCATATCAGCCCCACACACCCTTCGGGGATTTCCAGCCGAACTCCTGTTGATACAAGAGCTCTTTCCCTTGGAGGAATAGCAATTTTTTCGGATGCGGTTATATCTGCACCAGCATCACCTGCATGCGCGTATTGAGGAATAGATTCGCCGGAAACTCGGCAGGAAAGAGAGGACATGCTAGTTACCTGTAAAAAGTTATTTTGAGGATTATATCAGAGTGACTAAAAAAGAAAACCGGGAAAGAGGGTTAAACGCCCCTTCATTTCCCGGTAATTTAAAATACTATTTTTAAACCGTCCTTGATATAGGAGAAGAGCTAAGCTGCGACACCGGTAAAGACGGGGCGCTTCCTTTTAAAGAAAGGAGGCGGGCTACTATTTTTCCGAGATATACCCGGGGTAAAAAAGGGACTCCACTTGACGCCAATTGGATAGATATCATCTGCCGAGATAAAACGCAGAGTTCGGCTGGCGCTCAAAACGTTTGGGGGTTTGGGAAGGGATTTGAGAGTGCTATACATCCCACTGGTTGCTGTAAACAGTATAAATTTGGGATGTATCTCATACATTACAATGGAATCCTCTTTTCTAGTAACCCGCCGCTGGAAGATCTTTGGCTTTTTTTTCAATTTCTTTAGCCTTCCAAAAAACGATACTCTAAATGGGGCTATTTTACAGCTCCCAAGTAAATCTTTATTTGCTTTATGTTGTATGCTTTGAAAAAAATAACACTACATATAGTATCTGTCAAGCGGTTATTTGAATAAAATTGCCAAAAAATGAGATAACCCTTATTATACAATGATTTATTGGATTAAAAAAATATGTTCTATTCTAATCATGCAATATGAAGTATGTTCGAAATTTGAATATGACAATATGTGGGGGTGTCGTGCTAAAACGGGGTGGGGATGATCCGAATGCTTTTTACTGCAATTTAAGCGTGTCCAACTCCCGTGGAAGGGAGTCCAGATACTTCTTTTTGATCTGAAAGTAGCCATTTTTACCCTCAATCTGGGCGTAGTATTGTTGGCTATTTGTGTCCAGATTGCCTACCTGTAGTTCTGCAAACTTGTACGATTTGGATTTCCAGAGGCTGACTTTATAGGAAGGAGGAACTAGCCCGGCGAGCTTGGGTGCTTTACCCGTTTCAATAAATGATTCGAATTCCATTCCGATCATAGCCCAAAGCAGATCGTTCCCGAGAAACTCTTTGATCTCTATTTTTTCTGGTTTGAGTAAGCTCCAGGTGGAACCAGATTTGTGCATTTCGAAAAGGGTCTGTTGCGTTTCTATAACAATTTTATTTATATCTTCGGCTTCAAATTTAAAAAGTTTTTTATTGCGTAATTCATGGAAGCTGCGAAATATTTTTTTCGTTGTTTCTTTAGAAACCGAAAACACAGCGGACTCGCCTGTTCGTTTTGCGAAGACCTGATCTCCATTGAGATTGGTATTGCCAAACTGAAGGTCTATAGTTTTTCCATCCCCCGTTCTTAATGAGAAAGATCGTTTAGGTTTGTCGAGTCCAAACGCCTCTGTGGCATCGGTGGATAGCTTGATAAACTCAGTGAGCTTTGCTTCCTTCAAGTCGAACAATAGACTCCTTATTGTAGCCATGTCGGCAGGGGTTTCTTTGGGACTTTTTATAACCCAGTTATCTTTTTCAAGCCGTATCGCCTGAATGGTTTCTTTTTTAGATTGTATGTTTATTACGATTACATCTTTTTCTTCAAACTCGATCAAATTTTTTAAAAGAAAGTCGACGTTTCTTTTTTCAAGCGTGTTATGAAATTTAGCATCGACTCGAAAAATTCCAGGTGCATCTCCCTTTTTTGCATAGATGCCATTTTCTGTGACGCCGAAATCAATGGAGTAACTTTTCTTGTTCTCGTCTTCAAGGGTAAGGGTTGTAGTGGGTTTTTTCAGTCCGAAGGGTTCCAGTGAAACGGATTTTTCATTAACAAACTCTTTTACCCGTAAAAACTGAATCGCTTGAAGTAAAGCCAATACGGCATCCTTATCTGCCTTGGCCCGCACCTCCCCGGAGACTTTCCATTCTTCTTTTTCGCGAATCAAATCTAGTGGATGCTCATTTCTTTTAATCTGAATTTTGGTGATGGAACCGGAACTGAAATTGAAGATTGTTTTATCCCGGAATTGGTAGACCGATTTGTCAAAAGTTGTTTTTGAGGTTGCGGCAAGAAGTACGGCCGAGTCGCTTTTCAGCTTGAGGTATATATTTTCTCCAATCGGGCTGTCATCGCCAAGCAGTAAGGTATCTTCTCCACCGTCTTTAAATTTAATATGAATCTTAAAGGCGGGGGCGTCGAGACCGTAATGTGAAAGATTATTTGGATTGCTCTCAACAACCCGCGACTTTTCCAATGCTTCAATCGCTGACAGAAAAGATTCTGCTTCAGGGTTATCTCCAGCAACTTTAAAAGGCTGGGATAGGTTCCATATGTTATTAGTATTTTGTTGGAGCGTGATGGTCTGATTTTTTTTGATTAAAGAAAATTCGCTGACATTTGCTATTTTCAGGGGTAGGACTTTACCGGTAATTTCTTTTTCTTGTGTTTTCTTTTTTTCAGCAGGCAGGTCGATGAAGAAATAATAAATTCCGAGACTGATGAAAGCGGCCATCATCGCGGCCGTTCCTTTAAACTTCATAAGCCCCGTCGCTTCCACCAGACGCGGATACCGGCTCCGGCAATCAGTCCAGGAAATACTAGGAGACCCAAAATAAATATAGCAGTACCCCATGCCCGGGTTATATGAACAGGGGTATTTTTTCTCTCTTTTGGGCGAATTGAAATCAGGTTCTCTTCTTCCGCCAGCCAAGAAACCGTATTGAGAAAAAAGTCGCCATTGCCGGAAAAGTTACTGTAACGATTGTTAGAGAAATCGGAATCGCCAATTACGATCAGCGTAGCTTTCGGTTTCGGTTCGTCATGTTCATGAGGTTCTCCATTTTCGCTGTGAGGTTTTTCTAATCCGAGGAGTTTCGTTGCAACTACTGCAACGGAGACAGGACCCTTTATGTCGGACCCCGCATCAAATTTTACAGTGCCCGATTCAAAGTCCGATTCGCCCCAACTATTTTCGCTGGTCTTTAGTAATTCTACTGTTTCAACTTTAGCTCCTGGGATGCCACGAACAGATTGGATAATCGGGAAAATAGTTGCGAGAACAAATTCGCTTGTAATATCGTGAACGGTGTATTGGTTGACGACAGGGGCCGCAAAATCGCCACCAAATAATTTGGACATGGGGTCGATAACGATGTCACCGCCGAGAATTACACCCCATTTTTTTAAGAACGACTCCATACCAAATTTTGATTTCGGGTCGACGAGCATCATAACCGCTCCGCCTTTATCAAGATAAGACTGGATGGAGTTTTGTTCTTCTGCTTGAATCGGTTTTTTAGGTCCGGCCACCACCAGTACAGACGCATCTTCTGGCACTTCTCCGGTTTTAAGGAGTAGTAAGGGTTTCACTATGAAGCCGTCTTGTTCAAGATTTATTTTGGCGGTTTGATAACCTTCATTTTCCAGGCTGTTGATTTGGTTCTCGCCGTGACCTTCAAGGAAATAGATTATTTTTTGCTCATCGCGAGTGACTTTTAAAAGAGCGTTGGTCAGGTTTTCTTCGTTGGGATTTTGAATTTTAGTTTCTTTGGTGCCGCTTTCCAATACGATGGTGCCATATGTGGTCACTCCATATTGTTTGGTGACTGCGGGATTTTTGTCGGGATCAATATAAGCGATTTCAATTTTATCGGTTTCTTCAAGATATCCGGCAATCAGATTGGTGAACGCAATTTTTTCTGCTGTTTCGAGTTGAAAAAAAGCGGTTAATTTAACTTCGCGTGGAAGATCGGCTACAAACTTTATAGTCTGAGGCGCAAGGGTAAACAAGTTTCCTTGGGTTAAGTCGAACCGTTGCTTGTGGCGATGGATAAGAAGGTTAGCGAATATAAGGATACCAAGAAATACGGATGTCAGGATGATGGCATTGGTGCCATGAAGGGCCGACCGCGAAGAAAAGAATTTCTTTAGAGCCGATCCTTCCGAAACCAGAAAAAATATTCCATTGGAAAGGGAAACGGCAGTTAATGACAGGACCACTTCTTTAAGGTCTGGAAGCACAATATAAAAAAACAATGCCGTAAACCCCAAAAATAGAGACAGCCAACCCGCTATCGGTATAAACTTTTTCATAAAATTATCTCCAGCGATTCGAGTCCAGAGCGCGATGGCAAAGGAAAAGTCCAAAAATAATAAAGGACAGGTAATAAGTGATATCGCTGGTTTCTATTATGCCTTTTAAAAACCGATCCAAATGTTCAATGATGGAAAGGTATTGGAGCACTTGTCCGGTTGCGGAATCAGCCGTCTGGGCTCCCCATCCGATGACCCACATGAAAAGAGAAAAGCCGAATGTGATTACCGCAGCAACGATTTGATTTTCAGTCAATGAAGATGCAAAAATACCCACCGACACATAACATCCCGCCATGAGTAGTATGCCCAGATAACCGGTCAGCACGGGGCCAATATCGGGTTCGCTAATGAAGAACAAAAATCCGATAGAGTAACTGGACAAGAGAACCATCAATGTCACCACTATCATGCAGGCAAGAAATTTTCCAAAAACGATTTCTTTTAAGTGTACGGGTGAGGAAAGTAGCAAACGAAAGGTTTTTGATTTTTTTTCTTCGGCAAAACTGCGCATGGTGATGATGGGGATTATTAACAGTAAAATCACCGCCATATTTTGAAAGCTCGGTTCAATGACCATTTCATTTATATTCAGGCCCATACCCATTTGCTGAAATTGCCCCGACTGCATACTCTGCATGCTGAAAAAATTGAGTATATTGATGAAAATAAAACTGTAGAGAATTAAAAAAACGGTGGTGACCACATAGAAAATGGGTGAGTTGAAAAATGAACCCAGGTCTCTTTTAGCTACGATCCAGCTATTCTTCATGCGGCGGGTTCCTTTTCTTCAAGAGTGAGCTTGAGGAATATGTCTTCGAGTGTCATGGAGACGGGTTTGAGCTCAATAATGCCCCAGTGGTTTTCAAGAGCCAGTTTTGCAATATCGTCTTGAAGGTTTGACCGTAACGCACATTCAATAAAGAATTGATCTTCTTCTTCGGATGAAACGGAAAGAACCTGATCCAGGTTGTTTAGTTTTTCAATGATAGTGTCATCAGAATTTCTCACGGTTAAGGAGATGCGGTCGCTTTTCCTTAAAGAAGCCGTCAATCCTCCCAGAGAATCCACTGCCGCAATTTCACCTTCATTTATAATTATCACGCGTTTGCAAATCTGAGTGATTTCGGGGAGGATATGCGAGCTAAGAATGATGGTGTGTTCTGCCGCAAGTTCCTGAATCAATTTCCGAATTTCAATAATCTGGATGGGATCTAACCCGATGGTGGGTTCGTCAAGAATAAGTATTTCCGGATCGTGAACCATGGCCTGTGCCAGGCCAACCCTTTGCTGATAACCTTTCGAAAGCCGCCCAATGATGCGATGACCTACATCTTTGAGCGAACATTTATCAAGAACTCTTTCAACTGACGCAGGAATTCTTTTAGCGGCAACGCCACGAATACCGGCGGCAAAATCTAAATATTTGGCAACGGTCATATCTGGGTAAAGAGGGGGTGTTTCCGGGAGGTATCCAATAATTTTTCTTATTTCAAGAGACTGTTCAAAAGTGTCGAATCCATTTATTTTGACAGTGCCACTTGAAGCCGGAAGAATACAGGAAATAATATTCATGGTTGTGCTTTTGCCAGCACCATTGGGTCCAAGAAAACCGACCACTTCACCTTTTTCAATTTGAAATGAGAGGTTGTTTATGGCGCGCCGGGAACCGTAGTACCGGGTCAGGTTTTCAACCTCAATCATTCTGAAACTCCATAACAACTCTTGGGCATCGAGGAAATTTTTCTTTTATTTTTTTGGTAGATAGAGCAAATATGGAAAGGCAATAACAATAAATTAAAAATTAGCACAGTGGACTTATAATTTCCAATTAAAAAATTTTAACAAAGCTAGGCATTGGGCATATGCCTACTATTTTATAGTGAAAAACTTGATGGTATTTGTTTGCAATATCGGAACCGACATTATTGGCTACGGCGATTCGTTGCTATACGTTGAACATTCCCAGAATCCAAATGGCATAGAACAGAAGAAATGCTGTGGAATAAATGATGGCTAGTCTGGGTTTTAAGCCTGCTGTTAGGGTAATAGCTTTAATTAGAAATAGAGTGGCGCAAGTTATCCAGCCGAAGAACCCGATCTCAGTTAGTATGGAGCCGAAGGTTGAGGGAGGTCTGTCAGCTTGCAAATTCTTGAGGAATCTGTTTTTCCGGCTTCCAAAAGAAAGAGGAGTTTTATTTATTAGGTCTGGCTTGCTGGCCATCCAATGAGCAATTTTCTCGTTGCAAAGGTTTATCCACTTTCCTCCAGGAGTAAAAAGGCTGCGGGTGGAATAAAATGCTCCTCGAATAAGGCTAATGCGCCAGAGTTTCTCAGCTGCAAGGGCAGGGGTTGACGATCCTGGGAGATGCCTGAATGGCACGTTCGTAATGAGTTGCTGCCTCGGTGTAATTGTTTTTGCTGAATAATTCTTCAGCGATGGAGAACTCTTCCTTTCCATGGAGATTAATTTTCTGGATCGTTAGAAGTGTTTAAAGCACAAGCCCTGCGAGAATATTTAAGATATTTGTTTTCATTTTATTCTCAGGCGTTTGCCTTTTTGTTGCGCCGATTTATATATAGTGTAAATAGTTTCCAAAGTTTTCAGAGCATCTTCGCCTGTCGAATTACCGGGCTTGCGGATGCTTTTTATCATTTCCTTGGCACCGCCTATAAAAGGCGTCTCATAGTGCTTGGGTTCGGGGAAAGGTATTTTCTCTAGTTCTTGAAACCCTTTAAAGCGTTTGCTTTTTTGTGTCACATAAAGTTCTCTTCCTGCATTTCCGATTAGCAGACGGCCTTCTGATCCTTGGATGTCTAATTCAAAATTAAAATATTTACGAGCTCCCCCGCCTTCGATAAAACCTGTAGCGTTATTTTGAAACCCGACCATAGCGCATGCGGTTTCCTCTATATACCGTTTTCCTTTGGGTCTTGTTTCGTATCCCGAAACCCAATTAATAGGGCCGCCAAAATATAAAAGAAGATCGATCAAATGTGTTCCGTCGTGAAATAAGGGACCTCCACCATATTGCGATACGGGTA
>DUZG01000002.1 GCA_013349585.1 Nitrospinota bacterium
CCTTCTTGTAGGAGGTTGGTTGATTGTTAAAACCCTTTCCGAACAGGGCCCACGTGCCACAATCAGTTTTAAAACAGCAGAAGGAATTGAAGTTGGCAAAACCAAAATCAAATATAAGAATGTCGATATAGGTGTCGTTGAGAAAATTAAATTCAGTGACGATTTTTCGAACACCATCCTAACAGTGGATTTCATGGAGGGATCGGAAAAGTTTCTACGTCGAAGTACCCGCTTCTGGGTTGTCAAGCCTCAGCTCAGTCTGCGTGGGTCAACGGGTCTTAGCACACTAATTTCTGGTGCTTACATTGAAATCGAGCCAGGAGCTGGAGTCTCTAAGTTGCATTTCATTGGTCTGGAAAAACAACCCTTGGTCAAGTCTGATGATCAGGGCAAAAAGATCACACTGGTCACGCAAAAACTCGGTTCAGTTGATACTGGCTCACCCATTTATTATCAAGGTTTGCTTGCAGGTGAAGTTTTGGGATATGAACTGGGCAACGATCGCAAGAGCACTTATGTTCACACCTTTATAAAAGACCCCTTTGATCAGCTTATTCGTGGAAATACAAATTTCTGGAACGTGAGTGGCATCAACGTGTCAATGGGGGCTGATGGATTCAAGATTCAGACAGAATCCATTCAGTCAATGATGTTTGGGGGTATCGCGTTTGAAACACCCGAAACGCTGGAACAAGCAACTACCGATATTGATAACCTAGTTTTCACATTGCATGAAAGTTATGAAAGTATCAAGAAACATGCATACACAAAAAAAATTAAGTTCATCATGTTCTTTGAAAGTTCGATACGCGGTTTGAATCTTGGTGCTCCGGTAGAGTTCAAGGGAATAAAGGTCGGCACCGTCTTAGATGTGAGGCTCGAATTTGATAGCGGGAGCACCTCTTTCCGCATCCCTGTACTAATAGAGATAGAACCTCAAAGAATTATCGAGCGCGGGAATGAAGGAGCGGACCAATCCCATCAAGCACTCCATAAACTGGTTAAACGAGGACTCCGAGCACGCCTGCAAACGGGGAGTCTGTTAACAAGTAAGTTATTTGTCGAACTCGACATGTATCCCGGATCGCCAATTAATCTAAGTGGCAGCGACACTCCCTACCCTGAGTTGCCGACGTTACCAACATCCAATTTTGGAGCCATCACTCAGTCAGCCCAAGATTTACTGGCAAAGTTAAACGCCATCGATATTGAAAAGGTCACATCGGTATTAATCGATACCATTCAGACTGCCAATAAAACAATGCATAATGCGGATGAAGCCATTGAAAGTGCGAACACGCTTATTGGTACACCTGGCATTCCCGAGGCAATAGAAAATGTTCGAATCGCATTGAAAAATTTCAAGAACATCACACAAAAAGTAGATGACTCCAATTTAATTGCAAGCGCTACGAAAACATTTAACAGCGCAGATAAAACCATTAATAACGCTAATACGCTCATTGCGGCACCAGGTATTCCCGAAGCTATTGAAGACATTCGCATCGCTTTGAAAAATTTCAAGAACATCACGCAAAAAGTGGATGACTCCAATTTAATTGCAAGCGCCACGGAAACATTGAGCAATGTAGGCGAAACAATCAACAAGTCAAACCAAACACTGAGCAATGCAAACAAAGCTATAGACAGTATGATTAACACAGCCAACAACGCAAATAAGATCATCACGTCACCTGGCATCACCGAATCGATAGAAAATATTCGGGTGTCATTGAAAAACTTTAAAAGCATTATGCTGAAGGTGGATAACTCAAAAATCCAAGAAGCCATTGCTGCTGGGTATCTAGCACTGGAAAACCTAAGTAAAGCTCTAGATAAGACTAGCAAGATGATGGAGCCCAGTTCACCCATTCAATATAATCTGATCGAATTAACCAAGGAATTTGAAGAAACTTCACGGGCTATCCGATCATTGGTTGAAACACTTGAACGCAATCCTCAGGAGCTAATTTTTGGCAAGGACAGAAATGCTAAAGGAGAATAATGATATGTGGAGTCCTTTATATAAAATAATTATCTCATTATATTTAGCGTCCCTGTTAAGTGGCTGCTCGGGAGTCATCAGCTCTACGACTCCAATACGCTATTACCTGATTGATCCGGTGGAATACCCGACTATATCGTTTAAAACTGCTAGCCCTCTGCGCATAGAAATCATCAGTCTCCATATCCCCCAGTATTTGGAGCGCTTCCATATAGCAACGCGAAGCAGTGAAAGCCAGATTGGATTTTCAGAAAACCATCAATGGGGAGAGAATTTACGCAAAAACCTATTGCGTACCATATCAAGAAACCTTTCAGCATTATTGTCGACGTTGGACATAGGAACACCGTTGAACCGTTCCGCATCATTACCTGACTACCGAGTGCAAGTTCATATCGAACAGTTTGAATTGGAAAGCAACAAAAAGGTAAACCTCGTTGCTCGTTGGCAACTTTCCGAAGGGACTCAATCAAAGCCTTTGGGTGTGTTCAGCGCAAATCTACAGGGTCAGGAAATCATTAAAGAAAGAGATTACGAACAAATGGTATCCGTCATGCGCGAATTATATGGTGAACTATGCCAACGCATTGCAAAAACAATTATCTCACAGGAAAAATAAACACTAAAATTTATAACCATGAAATTGTTACTTCGTAGCCAACTGTTTTTTTTGCTCTCACTGCTAATATCCTTTTCGCATTTACAGGAATGTATCGGTTTTGTTAATAGTGAAACAACGGGTGCTGAAATCATGGAAGAGGTAGATAAACGGCATCAACAATTTCCCTATATCTATGAAGAACAATCCATGGTCCTGGTGGATCGGCACGGTGATCGAGATACACGCAAAGCCAGACGATACTCTCGAGTGGAAGAAGACGGTACGGTGAGGTTTCTCCTGCTGTTTGATTATCCGCAGGAAGTGAAAGGAGTTGCCTTGCTAGCCAATCGTGAGCCTGATGGTAGAACAAACAAATATATTTACTTGCCTGCCTATGGAGAACAACTATTAGAAAGCGCTGGCGAGGGAAGTGGAGACAACTTTCTTGGAACCGATTTTTCTGTGGAAAATTTAACCGGTGAAATCTTATCAGATCACCACTATGTACGACGTGATGATAGTGAGATTGAAAAGGTCAAGCATTTTGTTCTAGACGTTTATAAGGCCAAGAATACATCAACAGAGGATCGAATATTACGTCGTCATTTTATTCAACAAGACAATTTGTATATCACACTGACCCACCATTTTGACAAGCACGGGCGTATCGCCCGCAAACAGAGCCATCATGATCTTAAGGAGGTTGACCATGATATGTTGCGCGCCAATATGACCCTCATGAAAAACATGAAAGATCAACACCAATCATTGATCAAGACCTCGCGGCGTATTTTCTCGCATGATTATGTTCCTTTAGAAATATTTACTGCTGAATGGTTGTATAAGAATTATCCCCACATTGAACCTGCTGAAGATATGGATACAGACAATTCATTAGATGTAAAGGGAACTACGGAGTGATTGAGCAAATATACATGCTGGGTTACAAGCGCCCTGCAGTTGTGGGGTTGTTTCTTTTGTTGGTAACGATATTTACGGCAACAGGCCTGCAACGACTGCAGATTGATACTGGGATTGACAGTTTGATACCAGCCGATGATCCATCTCGTATGGTCTATCAAAAAGTTATGAGAGAGTTTGGCACAGATAATAAAACTATTATTTACATAAAGGACCCTAACCTTTGGACACCTGAGAAGCTGGCGAGAATCGAAGAGCTCCATTTTGCCATCGAAAAGATTGATGGGGTAAGTCGTGTGGACAGTTTATTTACCCTGCATACGTTACAGGGTAAAGGAGGCAAGATTATTTCTCGCCCTTTACTAATAGCATCACCGAAAACGGAAGAGGAAGCATTAGATGCTAAAAAAAGTGCCCTAGCGAATCCCCTTTATCAGGGTAATTTTTTCTCGAACAACGGCGAAGTCACCGCAATGATGGTTTCCGTGATAGATGCCGAAGACAGCAATAATTTCAGCCGCACAATTCATCTGGCACTCGAAGAGCAGGTTGAAATCCATCGCGCAGATTTTGAACGAATAGCACAGGTTGGACCACCCCGGATTAATGCCGAATTAAAAAATAGTTTGTATGAAGATTTTATATTGCTCGGTCCATTATCAGTAGTGGTTCTTGTTGTATCGATTTTAATTTTTATGCGAAGCTGGTTATCGGCTGTGGTGCCGTTGGTAACCTCACTGATCACAATTATTTGGACCTTTGGAGCGCTGGGTTGGATAGGTGTGCCTCTTAATATTCTAAGTGCAATGATACCTTCATTGATAATTGTTATCGGGTCTACAGAAGACACTCATATGATGTCTGCTTTTTTACGCGGATTGAAGGAGAACCCAGGAGAAAACTCACGGAAAGAAGCCGTTAAATACATGGCAAAAAATATTGGTTTGCCAATGGCACTTACCGTATTGACCACAACCTTGGGTTTTGCTAGCAACCTGTTCAGCGACATTGGATTAATACAGCAATTTTCAATTGCCGCAACTTTTGCGATGTTGGCAAATGGATTCATCACTATTCTAGTTATGCCACTCATGCTGTCCATTTTTGGTGCAGATGGGAGCACCTCTCTTGGAAAAGATATGGGAAAGAATAGCCTGCCTGATCGTATCATGAGTATATTTCGATATTTCCAGGTTCGTTTTCCTATATCAATATTAGTTTTTACGGCAATACTCTGCGCTTGTTTTATTTTTCAGGCGTCCAAACTATATGTCACCAATGATCCTCTATCTTATTTCCCAAGTGATCGCCCTTTGATAAAGGATGCCAAACGCATCCATGAAGACCTAGCGGGAATAAAAATATTTTTCATATCGCTCGAATCTAAACAGGGAAAAGCTTTTCAGGAACCTAAAAACATTCAAAAGCTGGTTGATATTCAGAGTTTCCTAACACATCAGGGTGTTTATGATCGCAGTATATCTCTGGCCGATCACCTGCGGTTTTTAAACCATGAGTTTCGTGGAGGCTCTCCCAAAAATTTCTTGCCGGAAACCCGGCAACTGGTTGCCCAATATTTAATGTTTTTACATCGTGGTGATCTGGATAATTATGTCAGCCATGATTACCGCCGCGCCAATATTGTCGTTCGACATAACATCACAGACTCACACACGCTTAATCAATATATTGAAGAACTGCAGGAAGTCATTGTAAAAATCGCAGGTTCAGATATGAAGTTCTTCATAGTAGGCGAAAACTTAATGGTCAATAAGGCCGCTGAGAGTTTAATGACGGCCCAGATTAAGGCCCTGGTGCTGTTGATGGCATTAATATTCCTGATAATGTCCATCATGTTTACTTCTTTTAAAGGCGGACTCATTGCTTTGGTACCGGCAATCATTCCCATCGCTCTGATGTTTGGAATTATGGGATATCTTAAAATCCCTTTAAACCCCGGTACAGCAATGGTTGCAGTGATTGCCATTGGCATTGCGATAGACGGCACCATACATTTGCTCGCACGCTACAATGAGCTTTGTCGTCGTACTTCGGATTACGAAGATGCGGTGAACACTGCTGTGAATGACGAGGCTACTCCCCTTATCGTATCAAGTATCGCGCTCGCATTGGGTTTCGGTGTTTTAATTTTTTCAAATTTTACTATTGTTGCGCAGTTTGGTGCATTGGCTGCCACAACCATGTTGTTTTCGATATTTGCAAACTTGTTAGTCACCCCGATTATCATGACTCGAATTCGCCTTGTTGGACTTTACCAAATACTTTCTATGTCGATTGATAGTGAAGTGCTTGATGGTAGTCCTTTGCTTCAAAACATGAGCAATTATCAGCGACGCAAGGCAATTTTGATTTCTGAACTCCATGAATTTGAAAAAGGAGAACTTTTGGTAGAACAAGATACAATAGGCCGCAATATGCATCTAATTCTTTCAGGCGAAGCAGAAGTCATCAGAAGGGATGGTAGTGAATCACGTTCATTAGCCATCTTAAAACCTGGACAGATTTTCGGTGAGGTTGGTTATATACGCGAAACAGAAAGAACTGCAGATGTGGTGGCCACAAAAAGGGTATCGGCATTGCGGTTTGATTATGAACGCATGCAAAAAGATCTGAAGTTTTTCCCGAACATCGTAGCTAAACTTAACTTCAATATCAGTTATATCCTCGGTGAACGATTAGCCGATATGGTAGGAAAATCGAAGAACAAATAACCTCACTCAAGGCTAGGACTAAATCTTGTCGATAGCCTGTGAGCTTAAAACCCGAGGGTAGAATCCCCTCGTCCCGACCATTTAAAAAGGGTTTACAGCGCTTGCTGCAAACCTTTTTTTTGTCGTCAACGAAAAAATCTGAATCTGCACAAATTTTCTATATGACTATTTAAATTCTTTCGTCTGGAAATGTTTTTCGGTACCACTCTACAGTCAGTGGATAGACGCTATCATCGTCTACTATATCGTAGTCTAATTCATCCCCTAACAAAGCCTGCGCCATGAGCGCCCTTTCCCTCAGAGGAATGGCACTTATTGCAAGTTTTGTATTTATTCTTTCCATTATTTCATTAAACTTTTGCGGGTCAGTAAGTTCTTCTGGTCTACTCATAAAATTAATCTCCTCCCTACCTTGCGACAAACAATCGCAAAATGTGTTTTCTAATCGTCTTACAGTTTTGATCTGTCGGTCACGCTTATCACTCGACATGGCATGGATCAACAGGTTGTTCATCCTGCCATAGCCTTGGTCATTAAACAATACTTTCATTTTTGAAAAGAGACCTGGGATAATTTACGAGTCCATTAAATAAACCGTTGACATACGAAAAAAATATCGTGTATTTTACTTCTACTATTTATTGAGGCACTAAAAAAAAATTAGAAGTACCAATACGAACTAGAAACACGGATGAGCACAAAAAAAAATAACACTTCATCATGGACTTTTTTAACCAATCATGCGCATGTCTTAATGCGCCTGGCAAAAAATCCGTCTGAACGCATACGAGACCTTGCAGTGGAAGTGGGAATCACCGAGCGTCGAGTTCAACGCATTATCTTTGAGCTGGAAGATGACGGATATTTAAATCACATTCGTGATGGTAGAAGGAATATATATAAAGTTTTCAGTCGTAAGCCTTTGCGGCATTGCATTGAAGAACATCGACAGGTATGCGACTTGATCCAGTTAATTAATAAATAATTTGATCTATATGAATACTATTTGAGTGAAGCCTCTTTCCCCAGAAGATCGTGAACAGGTTCGGCAAATTGTGCTGGACGCCAGCGAACCTATTGCACCGTTTTGGCCGATGCGAACCATGGTCGCGCAGAATCCCATTCATGGGTTAGAATATCTGCCATTTGATGAGGCTGTTCGAAAAGGCAAGGAGCTCCTTGGTGGCAATGGATACCTCTCGAACGAGGAGTATCGCGAATTTTATCGAAATGGCCGTATTACCCAGGAAAGTTTTAAACGCGCTTTTGCCAGAGTTGGGCCTCGCCCAGAAGGACAATTTTCTGTTGAAATTGGAAACCGAAAGATTACCTCAAAAGATGTTTGGCAATTACACGTACTTTTTGGCTTCGAGGAGTTACCACTACCGCTCTTAGAATGGGAGTTAGGTGATGGTAGAGCTACAAAAGAGTTTCGGCGAGATCTTCCCAATGAATCGCGCAAACAAATTATTGAACGAATTATCAAAGAATCTGAGCAATATAGTGAGCGACCAGAAGAGCTGTATCTGACGAAGTTATGGCAGAATGTGTCAGCTACTTGCAAGTTTCCTGATTTTCATCCCCCATCTCAAATATTTGAGGATTCGTATTCACAACAGTCTTCATCCATTTCTTTGCCTCCGAATCAGACTATTAGCGATTGGGTGAATGATTTGACTGAGGGTGAGGGGGTGGTGGACCAAATCAACAATCAAATTATAAAATGGGTGGCGGCTTTTACCGATGAAGGGTTAGCTGGATGGGAGATGCCTGACCGAGAAAAAGGTTTCTACAAAGTATGGCAAAATCTTGCGCAGAAAGATTTTTCGGGACAGCTTCTCGGGGTTAAAAATTTCGCCCAAAAAGTTAATGATCTTCCTACATGTCCAGAAGATGCCATTAGTTCTAGCTTACACCGACTCGAAATTCCACAAGAACAATGGGCGAGTTATCTCTCAAGGCAACTATCATTGCTACCAGGCTGGACTCGATACATACGGTGGCTTGGGGAACACCCAATATACGGGGACCACCCAAAATACCATGCGCAACAAAAACACCCAATTGATACTATACAATATTTGGCTGTGCGTTTATTCTATGAAGTCGAATTGGTCAATATTAAGTGCCAACAAGAGTGGGGAGTTGATGGGACCGTTTCTTCCCTGAACACATATTGGAATGATCAATCCGAAAAGTACCACAAAAAAATTAGAAATGGAGTGCAACCTGGGGATCCAACTAAACAGGTGAAATGTCGACATGCTTGGCGACTATTCCATTTGGCACAGTTTCTTGAGTTATCCTCAGCAGAAATTCATGATCTCTCGCTTGCCGATACTCAAATGTTGCTGCAATGGTTAGATGATTTCCCCGCGGATCAGCATGGGCGCGTGTGGATTGAGGCCTACGAAGATTCATTTCGGGAGAAGATTCTGAGAAATATTTCTGCGCATCGTGGAACGTTACCAGAACAGGAAACTCGTCCCCATGCACAACTAGCCTTTTGTATCGACGTACGTTCTGAATCATTTCGTCGCCATATTGAAGCTCAAGGTCCCTATGAAACATTTGGGTTTGCAGGTTTTTTTGGCATTCCCATTAGCCACCAAGCTTTTGATAGTGAGCAACGCTCCTCTTTGTGTCCAGTATTGTTGACACCTAACCATGCAGTCACGGAAACACCACGGTTGGGAGAAGGAGCAGCCTTGAAAAAATATTATTCTGGTACTCGCTGGCGCCAATTGGGGCAGCATTTTTTCCACGATATGAAGCACCATCCTATTGGATCGATGATGGTGATTGATGTATTGGGGTTATTTTTTAGCCTGGGATTATTGGGAAAGACCCTGTTACAAAAAACATTCCGTGCGATGACTTCTATTATCCAGAGTGGGTTGACGCAAAAAGTTGCAACTCAGATCTCAATTTGCAGACCATCAAATGCTGAAAAACCCAAAGCTGGAGAAGTGAAGGCGGAGGGGATTCCTAAGGGTCTTGCTCAGGGGTTTTCTCTTGAGGAACGGGCAACATTTATCGAAAATGCTTTGCGGGCTATGGGGCTCACCAAAAATTTTGCCCGGTTTGTATGTCTCTGTGGTCATGGGAGTGAGACGGACAACAATCCTTATTATGGGGCGTTGGATTGCGGGGCTTGTGGAGGAGCACCGGGCGATGCAAATGCTCGAGTTTTTGCCGCAATGGCAAATGAACCTGAAGTTCGCCGCATTCTCAAGGGAAATGGATTGACGATTCCCGATGATACCTGGTTTCTTCCGGGGAAACATAACACGACGACGGATCGGGTCGAGTTTTACGATCTAGGAGAATTACCTGAATCGCATAAAGAAGATTTGCAGGCGCTAAACAAGGATCTCGAAGAAGCAGGTGCGAAGCAAGCTCTTGAGCGATGCCATCGCATTCCCCGTGCTCCGACTGAAATTTCTCCAGAGCAGGCTTTTGCTCATGTAGAGGAACGTAGTTGCGATTGGGCGAACCCTCGACCGGAATGGGGGTTAGCTGGCAATGCAGCGTTTATCATTGGAAGACGAAAACTGACGAAACAATTAGATTTAGGCGGTCGTGTTTTCTTGCATTCTTATGATCCTGTTGCAGATCCTCAAGGTGCCATCCTCGAAAAAATCATGACCGCACCATTAATTGTCGGTGAGTGGATAAATATGGGTTATTATTTCCCTTCAGTTGATCCATGGAATTATGGAAGTGGGAGTAAGGTGTTGCACAATGTCGTTGGAGGTATTGGGATGATGCTGGGAAGCCAAAGTGATTTGCAAATGGGATTCCCCTTGCAAACCGTTAATAACGGTGAGATCCATTATCATGAACCGATGCGACTCCTAGCTATCATCGAACAGACACCTAGTGTTCTATCATCTATCATCCAAAAGCACTCGATTCTTCAACAGTTATTACATAATCAATGGTTTACTCTTGTGGCTTTGGATCACAATAGCTTTGAGTTTCACCGATACAATGCAGATGGGACGTGGGAAAAAATTCATATTCCGTAGATACATCTACTAAAGATAGGCTTGAGTAATGCTACTTTAGGAATACAGGCGCTTCATTAAAAGTCTAGGGCTATTTTGTATACGAAAAATCAAATAACATTGATAATGTTCAGTTTAATTTATATCCGATAATTTTATGGTTATTAAATTTAGAAAAGTATCATTAGGGTTTCTCTTTTTAAAAACTATGGCACTGTTTGTGTTTTGGGTTTTGTTATCTGCCAGTTTTGAATGGGTTCATCTTGTTTTAGGGGTTATTTGTTCCTTAGCCGTGGCTTGGCTTAACTCTGGCCATTCACCTTTTGTTCCGAAGTTACGTGTGTGGTTGAGATTCCTCTTTTACCTTCCATGGCTTTTTTATAAAATTTTTCAAAGCAGTTTTCATTTAACCAAGCTTATTTTGCATCCTGCGCTTCCCATTGATCCTAAGTTATTTTCTGTTAAATCAAAACTGAATCACCATGCAGCCGTTGTTCTTTTTGGTAACTCAATCACATTAACTCCTGGAACGATTACTGCTGAGGTTGACCGTAATAACCTTATTATTCATGCGCTGGATAAAGCTTTAAGCGAAGATATTGAAAGTAAGGAAATGGAATCAAAAATTGCTTACATTTTTAAAGACGAAACCCCGGATTTATGAAAATTTTTCTTCTTTATATTTTGGTGATACTGGCCATTCTTCTTGCTGTGTATCTTTATCGCGTCCTGCGGGGTCCCACAATTTTTGATCGTGTGCTGGGTCTAAACGGTATCTCCACCAAGGCAATTATTTTGCTTATTGTGATTGGAGTTTATTTTGACCGAGTCGATATGTTTATTGATATATCAACAGGATATGCCTTGCTAAATTTAGTCGGAGCGCTTGCCGTGGCAAAATATTTAGAACAAAAGGGAGCTCCATAATATGATCATGCTTTCTATTATTTTTATAGTAGCGGGACTATTTTTTCTGATTGTTGCTGCTGTTGGAGTGATTCGATTGCCCGATGTGTTTAGTCGTTCGCATGCCGTTTCATTAACAGACTCCTTAGGCGCCTCTCTTATGTTAGTTGGATTAGCCTTGCATGAGGGGCTTAGTATAAATACTTTGAAAATTTTAGTGGTATTGGCATTGCTATATATTCTTAACCCAGTCATTGCGCATGCTACAATTCGAGCGGCTCTCAGAGCTGGTGTCAAACCTTGGGAGAAGGAAACTCCATGATTTTTTCATATGAAATTCCTTTAATCCTTCTTACGCTTGCTACTGCCGCTGGAGCCATATGGGTTAAGGACTTGATAAGTTCAGTTCTGCTCTTGGGTACTTATAGTTTTTTCCTATCTTTGGTATGGGCATGGCTAGGAGCTGTCGATGTGGCCTTCGTAGAAGCAGTTGTAGGGGCAGGTTTAGCTACTGTTCTTTTTCTATTAACTCTGTTCAAAACTGATCCTAAAGACACTCGACTTAGAAGGCCTCCACCTTCTTTGGCGACGTTAATTGTTTTCCCTCTCTTGGGAGTTCTCTTACTCTATGCAGCGAGTGATCTTCCTGAGTTTGGGGACCCAAATTCTCCAGCGAGTGTTCATATTTCACCAACCTATCTCGAGCGTAGCTATCAGGATACCCACACTCCAAATGTTGTGACTTCGGTGCTAATGGACTATCGATCGCTTGATACAATGGTAGAAACCGTTGTTATTTTTGCTTCGGGGATTGCTTGTGCTTTACTGCTTAGGAGAAAGGAAAAATGATACGTCCACACGACAGCATTATCGTCCAGACTTTAGGGCGTTTTGTTATTCCAGTGGTCCAAATTTTCGGTTTATATGTATTGTTTTTTGGACAATATGGACCAGGAGGAGGTTTTGTTGGTGGAGTGATTCTAGGTGCGGGGATGATTTTATCGGTTTTGATTTTTGGTCATGACGCTTCTCGGAGTCAAGTTGCCAGAAATGTTTTACATGGTGATGGAGTCGGGATGATGATATACGCCGGGGTAGGTGGGTTATGTATGATTGGAGGGGGGGAGTTTCTCAATTATGCAAACCTGGAAATTCCAGGTTTAGAAACTGCTTCCCGAAGATCTTTGGGAATTGTGCTTACTCAAATCGGTGTGGCTCTAGATGTTACTGTAACAGCTGTATCCATTGTGTTTAGCTTGTCTGCCGAAGAGATTATCGAGGACTCAATAAATGGTTGATGCATTATACGCAGTTTTACAACGACCGAATTTTTTGGCAGTTGTTATCATTTTTCTGTGGGGCTTTTATATCATGGTTACGCGATACAATCTCGTAAAGAAACTCATCGGGATGTATTTAATCCAAACCAGCGTAATTTTTTTCTTGGTTTCTATTAGCGCGAAGAAGGGGGCTACGGTTCCCGTTCTTTTGTCAACCACAGAACCAGTAAAGGCCGCAATTTACGAGAACCCGTTACCTCATGTTATGACCCTAACAGCTATTGTGGTTGGGGTAGCGACCCTAGGTGTGGGATTAGCTCTGTGCGCGGCAATCTACCAAGAATATGGAAGCCTCGACGAAGAGGAGATTCTTAAAAGATTAGAATGAGCCATCAACTTCCAGTAATCCTATTTCTTCTCCCATTACTTACCGCTATTTCCATGCCAGTGGTTTGCCTTAAACACCGTAATTGGAGTTATCCAATTTCTGTGTCAACCCTAGCGGTTATGGCGTTAGTCTCCATTTTAAACCTCTATAACGTCATCAATCATGGAGAAGTGCGTTATGTCTTTAGTGGGTGGACAGTGCCTCTTGGCATTGAATGGGTGGCTGATGGGTTAGCGAGTATTATCTTAGTGTTAGTGAGTGTCTTGGGTTTCTTGGGTGTAGTGTTTACTGGACCAACTTCTCCAAAGGCTCTAGGTGGGAGAGTCGTACATTATTACACGTTAATTTTGTTGTTGTTATCTGCATTAACTGGAATTGTTTTTACTAGGGATTTATTTAATCTTTTCGTATTTATGGAACTTGCCGCTATCTCGAGTTATGCACTTATTGGTGTTGCTGGAGGAAGAGCGCTTTTTTCAGCCTTCCGCTATCTAATATTTGGAAACCTTGGTGCTTTTCTTTATCTTTTAGGGGTAAGTTATCTCTATGCGGTAACTGGCACACTGAATATGACTGATATGGTCGACAGGCTTCCCTTTTTACTAAGCTCTAAAGCTCTAGTGGGTGGGTTGCTTTTTATGTTTATTGGCTTGGGGATCAAGATGGCCTTGGTCCCCTTTCATGCCTGGATGCCCGAGGCTTATACTCATGCTCCTGAATCCACTTCCCCTATTTTGGCTTCGCTCGTTACCAAAGTAGCTCTATTGGCGTGGATCAGAATAGTCTTTTGGGTCTTAACTGCATCAGATACATTACTTCAAGGTTTATTTGTTTTTTATGATATTCCTATTTTGCGGCTGATGGCAATTCTTGGAGCATTAGCCGCGGTAATAGGTGCTGCTATGGCCTTGGCCCAGCGAAACATTAAAATGATGTTCGCTTATGGAGGAATTTCGCACATTGGAATCATTCTCATTGGAATTGGTCAAGGCAACCAAACTGGGTTTGTCGGAGGAATTTTTTATTTATTGAACGATGCTGTTATGCAAGCTGCTTTATTTTATTTAGCAGGTGTAGCTTTTTGTCACTATGGGATTAGAAAAATTGATGATATAGGGCGTATTGGGAAACAGTCTCCCTGGGTCACAGGGTCTTTTATTGTTGTGGCCTTAGGTATGATTGGGCTGCCTCCGACTGGTGGTTTTTTTGGCAAGTGGAACATCATTCTTGGAGCGTTAGAAGCGAATAATTATATTTCAGTAGCTGCAGTGGTTTTATCTACACTCTTGACGCTTGCCTATTTCGCTAAACTACTAGAAGGCATTTTCCGCCAAACATCAACTCAATTGGACCTTAAGTTTGGTGAAATCCCCTTCTCATTTAAGCTGACTTTGGGAGTCACGTCTGCAGCTATCTTACTACTTGGTTTATTCAGTTCTACCATTGTTCAATTGTTGCTGGACCATGCTCTACCGCCGCGTTTTTGAGAGAAATTATGACTTATTTCGCCCTGATTCCTTTTCTGCCCCTACTGGCTTCTATAATCCTTCTGCTTGGAGGACATCGTTGGCGTGAGAACGGGCACCTGATTGGGATTCCTGCAATTGGTCTTTCTTTTGGATTATCAGTTGCTGCTTTTATTGAAGTGTTAATAAATGGACCCTTTACTCTTTCTCTTTATCGCCTCTTTGAATCTGGTTCCTTGACCATTGATTTAACTCTTTTTGTTGACCAACTGACGGTTCTACTTTTGCTCTTAGTCACAGGAGTAAGCGGGGTTGTGCATGTTTACTCCTCCCGCTACATGATAGGAGAGTCCCGATATAATCGTTTTTTTGCTGTAATTGCCTTATTTACTTTTTCTATGATTTTGTTGGTTATGAGTGGCAACCTTTTGATGTTGCTCATTAGTTGGGAAGTAATGGGAATCTGCTCCTATCTGTTGATTTCGCACGCAGCAGAACGACCTTCAGCTTGCCGAGCAGCCACCAAAGCTTTTCTAGTTAACGCAGTAGCAGATATCGGATTAAGTTTTGGTATCATTCTCACATTTTTAACATTTGGTACACTCGATATCCCGACTATTCTTGCTCAGGCTGAAGGCATGCAGAGTAATACCATAAATATCTTAGGATGGATGGGCTTGGATTTTCATATCAACCCTTTGACACTTATTCCCTTCTTCCTATTTATGGGTGCTATGGGAAAATCAGCACAAATTCCGTTTCACGTTTGGTTACCTTTGGCTATGGAAGCTCCTACTCCTGTTTCAGCTCTTATTCATGCTGCTACAATGGTAAATGCTGGTCCTTTTTTGTTAGTGCGATTGAGTCCGTTGATTATCCTTTCTCCATCCGCCATGACTTTTATTACCATTATAGGTATCGCCACAGCGATATTTGCGGGGGTAGTGTCGTTGACTCAATCGGACATAAAAAAGATTTTGGCCTATTCCACAATTAGTCAAATTGGGTTTATGATTATGGCATGTGGTTTAGGAGCGTTTGCCATTGCGATTTTTCATCTTCTTGCCCATGGTTGCTACAAAGCATTCTTTTTCCTATCTACAGGCAATGCGTTACGGTCAGTGGAACCAGGTCATCAGCATGGTAACCATGAACATCATGTGCATGAGGGTATGGGAATCTTATATGGCGGGGCCTTATTGTTGGCATTAATTCCGCCCTTTGTATTGTTTTCCGGATCATATGAATATTTGTGGGGGATTACGGGCTTTGTTACTGCCACGATCGGGTTCAAAATCATTGCCTTGATCACGGTATTTGTGGCCTCTCAATATCTTTTTAAAGGAGTGACTTCGCTTTTTGTTCAAGATCCAAAAACATACTGGCCCGCTTCAGAAGAGCATAGTTTGGAGAGGCAACCCATTCGACCAAAAATTTTTAATGGTTCTATTTTAACTGGTCTTTTTTTGGTTACGATTATTTTTGGTTGGCTATTGACTCTGTTTTGGAGTTGGTTCGCCGACTTTCTTGCTCCGGTTCTAAACTTTCCTGGAGTTGTTGCGTTTGGCGAAAATAAAATGGAGAATGGTTTTCCTTTTTGGCTTGTGATTTCTCTTGGTGTGGCAGTGGCGGGGTGGATTTATGCATATTCAAAGCACATTCGACTTCAGCATCAGGTTTCCACAAAAAATAAGAGAAGCAGTTTTTTGTATGTGTTTTTTTGGAATCAAGGGTATTTTGATCAAATCTATGATGCGTATCTAGTAACCCCCACCATACGATTAGCACATTGGCTGTGGAAAACTATTGATGTAAGAGTTATAGATAAATCTGTATATTTTATCGCTAATTATTCTGTTTATTTTGCTAGGTCGTTATGGCGAATTGTCGATATTCGTTGGTTAGAGAGGACAGTAGGACAATTATTAGGGCCATTTAATACTGATGGGCAATTAAAACAAGAGATGCAATTTAGCACTCTGCAGCATCAAGTATTAGTAATTATATTTTGGTTAGTAGCCCTTACCGGCTTATTGTATTACTTGATTTAATTAGTTAATTAATTGCAACACTTTTCTACAAATGGATTTTTTTACAAATGACTTCACGTGATTTTTATTTTGCTACATTGAATAGCCAAGATTTCCCTTCTTTTATAGGAGGGAGATTTGTTAAATGACTATATTGATTGATCATCTGATTAGCTCGATGATTGGTGTCCCTTTTATAGGAATCGCTATTCTCGCATTTATACGTGATGAAAAATCAATTAAACGAATTGCCTTTGGCATCACAGTCGTTGAATTTTTCCTTTCCCTTATCCTCTGGAGGGGTTTTGATTTCAACTTAGAAAGTATGCAGTTCGTGGAACGCGTAGAATGGATGCCGACATTTAACATTCAATATGCGGTTGGTGTTGATGGGATCAGTATTGTTTTGGTCTTACTTACAACTCTTCTTTTCCCAATCTGTATCCTTTGTTCTTGGACGAGTATTAAAACACGATTGCGAGCCTTTCTCTCCCTGATCCTTTTAGTTGAAGGCGCCATGATTGTGGTTTTTACCGCCTTGGACCTTTTCCTATTTTTCATGTTGTGGGAAACTACACTGATTCCCATGTATTTCATAATTATTCTCTGGGGTGGACCAAATCGTGTTGCTGCTGGACTGAAATTTGTTTTGTACAGTCTAGCTGGAAGCTTGCTACTACTGGTGGGAATCTTGGGTGTTTATCTTAATGGAGGATATACCTTTGATATTTTGATGTTAACTGAACAAACTTATTCTTCCAGTACGCAATCATGGTTATTTCTGGCTTTTTTTCTATCTTTTGCCATAAAAATGCCAATGGTTCCATTTCATACGTGGCTCCCTGAAGCCCACTCCGAAGCCCCTACGGCTGGTAGTGTGATTCTTGCTGGGGTGCTTTTAAAAATGGGAGGATATGGATTTTTGCGTTTTTGTTTGCCGATGTTTCCAGAGGCTTCGGTGAATTTCGCCCCGTATATTTTATGGTTATCTATAATAGGAATTATCTATGGCGGTTACATGGCCTTGGCCCAGTCAGATCTTAAAAAGTTAATCGCCTATTCTTCAGTTTCCCATATGGGTTTTGTTACTCTAGGAATTTTTGTCTTTAATAGCCAAGGTATACAGGGGGCCGTCTTACAAATGTTTAATCATGGGGTCACTGCAGCAGCCTTATTTATTTGTGTTGGACAATTGTACGACCGCACTCACAACAGGGCGATTTCTAACTACGGTGGCTTGCATAAACCCATGCCAAGATTTGCTGCGTTATTCTTTTTATTTTCAGTTGCTTCCTTTGGGCTACCCGGTACCTGTAATTTCATTGGAGAATTTTTAGTCTTGGTAGGGACTTCCTATATCAGCTTCGCTATGGTTCTTATATCTATGGGCGGTATTATTTTAGCTGCCGCATACATGTTGTGGATGCTCCAAAGAGTGGTGTTGGGAGAGCCAAAGACAGAAGCCGCCAAAATGCTCCCAGATTTATCGAATCGGGAATTGGCTACGCTGATTCCATTGGCTATCCTCGTATTGTGTATTGGATTGTATCCCGGGCCATTGATGGAGTTGATGGATGTGAGTGTGATTCACCTCATCCACCAAACAACAGGAATGAAAATCGGTTGATGTAAAGTTGATCAGGACAAATGTCTCTATAAAATATCACCTGATTTTAGTTTAATTTTAGTATAGAATCTAACTATCATAACAACGCTGATCCAAATCTATTTTCAACTTATTTCTTTGGGGGAGCCATGCCGAGGATCAAAAATTTTCCACTATCCTTAATCATGTTTTTTTTATTATTTATTCTGTCTCTTGGTACAACGGTGCACGCACAGACAATAAATAATCAAAACTGTAAAGATATAGCAAAAAAATTGATGAGTGGAAAAAATAAAATCAAGAACATTCACAGACAGATGACGAATGCTATAGGAGTCCCAGTAAATGGTAAGGAGTCTAAAACCTATCCACGCATAGATAGGTTTAATCGCCACGTTAATATTCTCATACATAACCTGGGTGTCCGAGTTGGGAGTATGAAAGGACTAATCGAGGAAGCAAAGCAAGAAGGAAAAAATTGCCAGGAAATGGCCCGGAAGATATCTAGTAAAGTCAACGCCATGAAAGAAATTTATGTAAATATGGGTCTCTCATTAGAAAATCCGGACACATCTGGAAGTAAGTTGTTCGATCTTAATAAAAATCTAGAACAGCAAGCAAACGGAACCAATTCAGCATTGCAAATCGCAGTCAAAAGTTTTTAAAAAGGGCGTTGAAGGTTCAAACCAGACACTCACTGAGTGCTCGTCTCGACTATTACAAAAGGACCTAATGATTATTCGTTAGGTCCTTTTGTATTTGGAGCTTTTACTGGGACTGATTTACTTATGGTATACTGGCTTTATGGCCCTGCCCCGCATAACTTACTTAGCCCTGCCCCGCATAACTTACTTACATCTGCGAAATGAAACAAAGCAACAAAACAGATCGTCAAAAACCTCCCCATTTCCCATTCGAAGACCCTCCCTTTCGCTTATCAATGGGATTACTCAAAATACCCGAAGCTGAATGGTTTGAAATTTTTGATCTCCAGGAACGGGCCATACAAATGGCAGAAAAAAGAAAGCTTCTTGCCAATAATCAGGATGATGTCTTTATCTCGGATCCTTCTGCCATTATGGCTTCAACAGAAGTTCTTAATTTGATGCTGGAATATTTGCCTTCCATTCGTCCTGAATTATATTCGCGAGGGAAAGACACTATAAAGCTTGAATCTCATACAATGTTTGATGGAGAAGAATGGTCTACTGATTTAAAGACAAATAAAATGCATCCGTTGGACTTGGCAGGGAGGTTGGTTCAGGAGGACTTGGTCATAATGTTTCCACCCGAAGAAATGAAATCGGGCTGGTGGTTGGCAGCGGGTAGTGTTGCGTTCCCTTCACGCTGGAGTTTAAAAGAAAAGTTTGGGCAGACTATGGATCTTATTCATGCCCCCGTTCCTTCTTATAAAGAGCAACTTCAGGCTCCAACAAATAGTTTTTTTAATCAGATGCCCGTTAACGAAATATTTTCCCGGCGCAACTGGTCTTTACATGAAAATCCGTATTTACGTCAGGATGGCACAGAAAAGATGAGTGAAGGACCACGTGTTACTTCCGTCAATGCAGGAGAATACTTGTGGCTGCGGGTTGAGCGGCAAACTATCAGAAAGCTAAAAGAATCAGGTGCGATATTATTTACAATTCGCATCCATTTACGTCAGTTAAAACATGTTGTTAAATTCGAGGGAATTGCGAATCGAATGGCTAAAGCTCTTGCGGCTCTTCCTCCAGAAATGCAAACCTACAAACAAACCGATATCTTCGCTGATTCTGTGCAGAGTTATCTTAATCAGTTTTAAACTATTTATAAGTATCAGCCGTATTAAACACCAGATTTTATACAACAACTGCTCGGCCTATAATTGTTGTCATATTCCTATTTCTTCATCAAATTTATTTATTGTCAACTCCATAAAAAGTCGCCATTGGACTCATGGGTTTTGCCTTTGGAATACAATTTTTACCCGTTGCTTCTAAACTTTTATAACCGTTGGGTTTAGTTTTTCTCTATTGCTTGAGATCATTTGCTTTACCTCTCAAAATATTGTGTAATCTATTCGGCGGTTTCATTTGCAATCGCCTTATTTTGCAATTGAAGACTTCTAGTATTTTCTCCTTTTTCCTCATCCTCTTTTTCTAACGACCAAATTTTTCACACCTGTTTTTTATATGCCTATTGGTGGTGAAATGCATTTCTCTTAGTTTCCCGATTAAGCCGCAGTGATGACAACGCGATTTTTTTATGATTAAATAAGTGTATTCATAAAAAATATTCCCTCCCATAATTGAAAGTGTCTACTGTGAAAAAATTAATTTTATTCGTAACCCTTTTATTCCTGACCTTTTTAACCCATACAGGGTTGGCCCAAGAACTTCTCGTGCTCAGTGGTGAAAAATCTCAAAACTCCAAACGGTGGCAGGAAGAAGTATTCCCTGTATATGAAAAAAATATTCTAGCAAAAAATCTACCTGTAAAGATTGTGCCAGTTAAGGGCAAACTTTTTCCAGAATGGATAGCAAAAGCTCTGGATGAAGAACGCGTGGGAGAAATTTTTGGAACCCCCACTTTCATAATTTGGGACCCAAAAGAAGAAAAGGAAATCGGCCGCATTGAAGGTTACACGCAAAAGCCTCGTTTTTTTTCGCAACTGAAGGAAGCAATGATCCTGATTGGAAAAGGCCAGCATCCTGGGAAAAGAGAAGGCTCTGACCACCGCGAAGAAGGTTCTGGAGGAAAAACGCGTCAGGAGGAAGGCTCAAGCAATAGCAGTAATATAATGGATCATACTTATAAAACCCCTGAGGAAGCGAAAGAAGCTTTAAAAATGTTGGGATTGAGCGGAGAAATCCATTCTCACTAAACCCCAGAGGGAACCATCTATATGCCAGGGGCCACTATGTGAAATTTCTTGTCAAGGAAAAACACTGCACGAAGAGTTTCGCTGTAAATTCTTCGAAGCTTTTTTTATGCGCTATCTAAGCCTGAGAAAAGACTAATCTCTTAAAAAAAATGGATATTTCATCTCCTGAAAGACCTTGCGGATATCCTCCTCCTTTAAATTTTTCGTGGTGCTGCCCTGCCATATTAAGAACGATATCTTTATAACAACTCATCTCGGTTTGCATCTCTACGCCCAGAGGCGAATGAGATTTTTCTGCTCAAACTCTTCATCATTCAGTTTTCCATTTTTATTTATCAGGGCCGTATCTATTTTTGATTTTCCTACATCATGAATCATTCTTTCGAATTTGAGTTGCTTCACATCATCTTTAGGTAACCCCACTTTAGCTCCAAAAGTCATGCAATACAGGTCAACATTCACACCATGGGTATGAGTATAGTAGTCCTTGCTTGTAATTTGCGAGATACAGGCAAACCCTGCATCGGCCGTGGAAAGACAATCTTCCTTCATATCCATAACTTCCTCGGTTGATTCCAGGATTTTTGAGGAGGCATTGCAACTAAAAAACTCTTTCATCGCTCCTTGGGACACCTCATATATTTTTTTGGTTTTTGTTTCGATAGGAACATTTGGAATGTTCATAACTGAGCGTAAAGACTGCGTTGCATAATGGTAATACTTAAAAAGATCCTCTTCCCTAATATAGAATTCCTGCTCGATCTCCCCTTCATCTAACAAGCGTAGAACTTTTTCTTGATGCTTTGGATCGGTGCTGGCAAATTTTACAAATGTTTCAGAGTTGGATTGCAAAAAAATGTCAAAGGAGTCGCCTTCTACCTTGGCCAAAAACTCAATATTAACTGGGCGAAAACTATTTGATTCAGAAGTCATAATAACAAAAAGAATAATTTCCTGCCAAGAGCGGCCTTAAAGTATACAAACAGAGTTTTAAATATTTTCCGGTAACTATATCACTAAAGGTTTTATCCCTGTTTATTCTGTTTATTCTTTTAACTCCACCTATTTTATTATTCTCGCGAAACAAATTATTTCCGTAAAATCATACCTTTTCGATGCTCCTGAATAATAAGAGATTGGGGTTAAGGAACTTTAAAAATATGCGGAGGAGGAGAATAAAAAAATAGGAGATATTTTTTTACCTACTGCAGTTATGGCAAAATAATTCTTAAAAGCTATTTACCGTTTGACTCGCAAAGGGGAATGCTTTTGGTGGGATCGCTTAAAATCGTCCCAACTGTAGAGGTTTTAAACAATTCCTCTATCAAATCTATCGAATCATTCAGCCTTTTATGCAATCGGCAAAGGTTGGTCCCATGCGTTTTTAATTTTAAAGGACAACTTTTGATATGCTTGATAGGGTCCACTGCATTGATCACATTTAATAGCGGTAGATTTTCAGGCAAATATGCCAACATATATCCCCCGTGCAATCCCTTTTTAGAATAAACCACTTCATGTTTTGCAAGCATCAATAGAACTTTGGATAGATAGTGCTCAGGCACCTTGGTCAGCCTGGCAATCTCTGCTGTGGTATGAGGTTTTTTGGAGCTTTGCGCAAGACAAACCACTGCGCGAAGAGCGTACTCTGAAGTTTGAGATATCATAACAAATCACCAATAAAAGATAAAAAGATCTGGACATCTATTTTATTGGTATTTACATTAATTACAATAGTAGATATAGAAATATCTTTATTTTTTTAGCTGTTTTAAGGGAAAATTAAGAGATCATATTATTTTCTAGAAAATTTAAAAACCAACAGCACATCATATTAACCGGGTTGCTCGGTGACAATGCGTTGAATGCTAAAGTAGGTGAAACCGTTCGTATTTATTTCGGCAACATAGGCCCCAACAGCATTTCATCTTTTCATATCATCGGTGAAATTTTTGGCAAAGTTTATAACGATGGAGGAATTTGGGACACATCGGCAAAAATATTCAAACCACTCTAGTGCTTTCCGCTCGTGCTAATATCGTTGAGTTTAAAGTTGATGCACCCGGAGCTTATGCTCTGGTTGAGCACAGTATCTATCGTGTAACAAAAGCTGCTATTGGTCACTTGGTAGTAGAAGGAGATAAAAACCCTAAAGTAATTTGGCAGGAGGAATAAGAACTTCCCCTAACCATAATATTACTATCTAAAAGCCCTGATGACTACTCATCAGGGCTTTTTCTATTTAACCGAACCGCCTTTAAAATAATCTTGTAAGATATCCCTAACTCCTCCGACAATTATTTAACCTTAAAGATCATTTAGGTTGAAGACCCATCACGAATAAAGTAAATTCATCTAAACATTTCCACTCAGCAATATAAAAATACTAGGAGGCGGTTTCATGAAGGCATCCGATTTATTTGTACGTTCTCTCGAACATGAGGGAGTCGAGTTTATTTTTGGAATTCCAGGCGAAGAAAACCTCGATTTCCTTGAGTCTCTTAGAGAATCTAAAATCAAATTAATTCTAACCCGCCATGAACAGGCAGCCGGATTTATGGCCGCAACCTATGGCAGGCTGACAGGGAAAGTAGGTGTTTGCCTTTCCACCTTAGGCCCTGGTGTCACCAATTTTGTAACATCAGCTGCCTACGCACAACTTGGGGCAATGCCTGTACTCATGATCTCTGGGCAAAAACCTATTAAGAAAAGCAAACAAGGACAGTTCCAAATTATCGATGTAGTCGAGATGATGCGACCACTGACAAAATTTACCAAACAGATTGTCCATGGCAACAATATTCCTGTTTTAGTGCACGAAGCAATGCGCTTAGCAAGGGAGGAACGCCCGGGAGCTGTTCACCTTGAATTGCCAGAAGATATTGCTGCTGAGGAATGCGACACCAAACCTTATGACCAAGTCTATTTCCGTCGCCCCCAAGCTGATGGCAAAACCATAGACAAGGCCTGCGAAATGATTCAGCAGGCGAAAATGCCGCTTATTCTGATCGGTGCTGGAGCTAATAGAAACCGTACCAGCGAAGCACTGAAAAAACTTATAGACAAAACAGGGCTTTATTTCTTTGACACACAAATGGGAAAAGGTGTTGTTGACGAAAGAGTACCCACCTTCCTGGGAACAGCAGCTCTGTCAGCAGAAGACTACCTACATTGCGCCATCGACCGGGCTGATTTAATTATCAATGTTGGCCACGACGTCATTGAAAAGCCGCCTTTCTATATGTCACCCGATGGCACCAAGGTCATCCATGTGAATTATTTTTCCGCCAAAGTAGATGAGGTTTATTTTCCGCAACTAAGTGTGGTTGGAGACATAGCCAACAGCATCGATCGACTGGCTGAGAAAGTCGATAAATGTGACAACTGGGAGGGTGCTTATTTTCAACGTGTCAAAGATGAAGTAGAAGCGCACGTTAAAAAAGGAAGTGATGACAAAAGATTTCCAATCATTCCCCAGCATTTGGTAGCCGAAGTCAGAAAAGTCATGCCTGACAATGGAATCATTGCGCTCGACAACGGAGTTTATAAAATCTGGTTTGCCAGAAACTACAAGGCCTATCAGCCCAACACCGTTCTATTGGACAACGCCTTAGCCACAATGGGTGCGGGCTTACCCTCGGCAATGGGAGCAAAAATTGTTCATCCCGATAGAAAAGTAATGGCAATTTGTGGAGATGGCGGATTTATGATGAACTCACAGGAACTTGAAACCGCTGTCCGGTTAAAAATGGATTTAGTAGTTGTCATCCTTCGCGATAATGCATATGGAATGATCAAATGGAAACAAGCGGGAATGGGATTTCAAGATTTCGGATTGGACTATGGAAATCCAGATTTCGTAAAATACGCCGAGGCCTATAGCGCTCACGGGCATCGTGTGCAGTCCAGCGACCATCTTTCAAGCCTTTTAAATGAATGCGTGAATGGATCCGGGGTTCATCTAATTGAAGTACCCGTCAACTATTCCGAAAACGAAAAAGTATTGATAGACGAATTAAAATCAAAAACCTGCATTTTATGATTACCATCTAAAAAAGGATGTTCCCATGACGGAGAAACTAAAAGTCCATTCACCCTATGATGGGCATTTGATAAAAGAAATCGATATGGATGATGAGGCTCGCATAGAGCAAGCCCTTGCCACTGCCCACGAACTGGAGCAGAAAAAGCCCCTTCCAACGCCCGACAGAATTGCCATTTTAAATAAAACAGCTGACTTGGTTGAGGCAAAGGCTGAAGAATTTGCCCGACAGTCCGCAGAAGAAGGCGGCAAACCTTTGATCGATTCTCGAATTGAACTCGCTCGGGCAGTGCAGGGAATACGAGAAGCTGCTAACTCGATCGGTCAACTCACGGGACATGAAATTCCCATGAACCTGACAACTTCTTCTATGAACCGAATGGCATTCACTACCCGCGAACCCATTGGTGTCGTTGCTGCTGTCAGCGCTTTTAATCATCCTTTCAATCTAATCGTCCATCAAGTTATACCAGGGGTAGCCGTCGGTTGCCCGGTGATTGTCAAACCCGCAGGCACAACTCCCTTGTCCTGTTTAAATTTGGTCAACTGCCTTTATGAAGCTGGCTTACCCAAAGAGTGGGTACAAGTTGCCATCTGCGAAAATTCGCTGGCTGAAAAAATTGTCACCGACCCAAGAGTTTCTTTCCTTACGTTCATTGGTTCCGGAAAAGTGGGTTGGGGCTTAAGATCCAAGTTGGCCGCAGGCACACGTTGCGCATTGGAACATGGTGGTGCTGCACCCGTCATTGTAGAGGCCGATGCTGATATTGATGATGCCATTCCTTTACTCGCAAAAGGTGGGTTTTATCACGCCGGGCAGGTATGCGTTTCGGTGCAGCGCGTATTTGTTCATGAAGACATCGTAGAAGAATTCTCCAGAAAACTAGTAGGTATCGCAGAAAAATTAGTGGTTGGCGATCCCGTCGATGAGAAAACAGAAGTCGGGCCTTTGATTCAGGAAAGGGAAGTAGAACGTATCCATAAATGGGTAGAAGAAGCCAAAGCAGCTGGTGGAAAAATTTTAACGGGCGGCAAAAAAATTGGCAAAACCTGTTATGAGCCGACGGTAATTCTGAATCCACCGTACGATACCAATGTCTCACAATGTGAAATTTTTGGTCCGGTCATCAACATCTATTCTTACAAAAACAGGGCCGATGCTATCAAGCTTGCCAATGACGTTCCTTTCTCATTTCAGGCAGCAGTTTTTACCAGCGATATCAATGCCGCTCTACAATCGGCCAAGGACTTGAACGCCGCCGCTGTAATGATAAACGACCATACCGCATTTCGGGTAGACTGGATGCCATTTGCAGGAAGAAAATCTTCCGGTCTCGGCGTGGGTGGAATTCTACCCACTATGATTGAGATGACAGAAGAAAAGTTAATCGTGTTCAGATCAAAACTGATTTAAATAATAGGGTCTTTGGCTATTTCAAATCTACTGCGCATCTAAACCCTGTTCCATCCGATTGCAACTGAAAATGCGAGTCCATTCGATTTGCCAATCTCATTTCCGACGCTTTTTTATTCCAGCTACCCCCTCGATTTACTTTCTGCGTTATAGAAAATGAACCAACACAATCCACCCCGCTACAGGCATTGAGTTCCGAACGTGACCCTCTGGGGTTTTTTTTGGGACTTATTAGATAGTAGTTTTCATTAACTGGCATCCAGTCAAAAACCCATTCACCTACATTCCCTGCCATATCGTAAAGTCCATACGGGTTGGGCGGGAACGAACCTACTGGAGCTGTATTTTTAAAACCGTCCGTTATATTTATATCGCGGGAATTTAGAACGCATTCTCTATCGCAATAGTTGGCCTCTTTCCCTGTCACGGCATCTCCCCAATAATACTCGCTTGTCGTTCCCGCTCGTGCCGCGAACTCCCACTCTGCTTCTGTTGGCAATCGATATCCTTCTTTTTTGCAATAATCTCGCGCTTCTTCCCAAGAAACACTGTCAGTCGGCAAGTCTGCACCAGGAAACTGAGAAGGGTTATTCTTCATGACATTTTGGAAAAATTTTTGCCGGATTTCATACTTCCCAATCTTAAAGGAAGACAAACATATTTTATGGGCCGGTCGCTCATCCGGGCTTCCCAAATTATTTCCCATTTGAAAGCAGCCCTCATTAATTACAACCATTTCATCTGTCGGTTTTTCCTGGTTTTCCGAGATAGTCATTTTCTGTACCACTAATTTCAAAGAGGTCACCTGCTCTCGAGTCGCCGTAGGAATACCATGGTATTGGATTCGGTGTCTGCTTTTGGGCAACAATTCCATTTTACCCGAGCTCATAATATAGACTCGGAAATGCGGAACCGGGGCTATCGCATCGTCCTTTACAAATTGACTGATATCCTCATCAACATGGTCTGCATCAACATGGTCTGCATCAACATAACCCGATTCATCAAGAACCATGACCGTTTCATCAACAAGCTCTGCCTTTCGACCCTTTGAATCTCCTTTTACAAACACCATAATATTTCGACCTCTAGATTCTGGCATAGCAAGAATTCTATCGAGAAGCATCTCTGTTTCTTGAAATTTTTTCAGTTTTATTTTTGTATCTGCCTGGGCACGTAGAACTTTATAATTATCCGGATCTTTTTCAAGCACCTGCCCAAAACTTTTCTCTGCTTCCTGATACTTACCCGAAGCAAAAGCCTTCTCACCGTTCGCATAGATTTTATTTATATCCTGCGCATGCAATACCACAGATGAGAACAATAAAAATAGGAGCTGTACAATCGATACTGCAATTATATTTTTTGATAATTTTTTCATTTTGGAATTCCTATCCTTTAGCATTTTCAAAAGTTGTAGGCCATAAAAACACAAAGGCCTTGCCACACCCTGCCACAGGTTCGATCTTGATAGAACCATTTGTCTCTTCTACCAACTTTTTAACAGTAGGCAAACCCACACCCGTATTTTCAAATTTGTCCCCCGCCTCCAGGGTTTGAAACATTTGAAATACCTTTTCTTGGTATTCAGGGGCTATACCCGGCCAATTATCCGCGACTATGAATTCATAAAATTTGCCTTTTCTCTGTGATGAAATTACCAGCTTTTTATTCGCACTGGAATTATGCTTGATAGCATTACTTATCAAGTTTGAAAAAATCTGGCTAAGCTTAATAGAATCTGTTAAAAAAACTGGCATATCAGATTTGATCTCCAAATCTATATTATCGCCTGCACCAATGAGATCGAGGATTTCATAAATCAAGGCATCAATTTTTACTATCTTTCCCTCAGAAGAGCTTTTACCAGCTGTCGAGTATTCCAAGATACTCTGAATTAGCGCATCCATATTTTTTACACTCGCCTCAAGGCGACCCAGATTATCGCAAACCTCATCCGTAATATTCTCACCCAAGTCATCTTAATCCAATGAGTTAGAGGGGCTACACCTCTTAAGGGGGCCTTCAAATCGTGCGAAACAATATTTACAAACTAGTCTAAATCTTCATTAGCTCTATTTAATTCTACCGTCCTTTGCTTCATCTCTTTCTCAATCACCTTGGTTCGAATCAAATTCATTTCAAATATAATAGACAATAAAAACAAAACAGTAAATACGGCTCCACTTGCAACCATAGGAAGTTTAAGTCCCACGGTCCCCCTTAAAATCTTCTTCAACCTGCCAAATCAGAACCAGGGGCACCCTGCAATATTAACGGAAAAGGACAATTCCATCGCCTTGTCGTCAATTAAAGTTCCATACAAGTGGTTCTTTTCATCGACACGGTCACCCTCATATAGGGTCAGGCTTAAACCTCTGGCTGTTTCCACCCGTATTATGTCTTCAATTATTTCCTCAATGAGATAAACGCAAACGATAAACCCCGCAAACATTTCTCTTCGCTCAACAAGAGACTGCGGAACTTTATTACCTTGGTAGTGAGGATAAAAAATAAGAAAACCAGCACCGTTTCTATCTTCCTGTATAAGCGTAATGTACGATGAACTCATCACATTGCCACTTTCCAAAGAACGAATATGGGTTTTTCTACGGGTTGAGTTACCGGAAAGATCGAAACCCAAGGCAGCTTCATTTCTTTCTATCCGGTGAACGTAATAAACAGGGTAGTAAAGCTCATGCATCTCCACCCTTATCATTTCACCTTCCTTAGAACGCTCAGAAAACTAAAAACTTCTTAGGCCATCAAATCTGGCTTTCTCCTCATACTCCTGTCTCTTTACATGAGGAACTTTGGGTACCCACTCCAAGGCTTGAATATAATTTTGATTTCTTATAATAGATTCTGCAAAAATACGGAATTCTTCCCGGCTAACAAAATTTGAAGATCGAAAAAGAGTCTATGAGACTTTCTGAAATTTTCTCATTCAAATCGATTTTCGAAAGGATAGCCAGATTCATAATTTGAACCTTGTTCTGAAAACCGACATGCCACTGGTTTTTTTATTTATTCCAGATCAAAAAGAACACTGATCCAGAAATCAAAAAAGCAATTAGCAAAATATCTTTTATTTGCTTTACGATAATATAAGAGCTCTTTTTAATTTAACGAAAAATACATACATTTATTAGTTATAGTTTAGCAGGGGATTACCTAAAACAGGTTAATAGAATTTCATTGACCCAAGCCCTTGAAAGCCACCCATTTTCAAACCTTTAATTCTCTACACGCATACCTATAAAAATAAACTTTTAAATGACTTATAACTCCTTCAAAAACAATTTTCTCAAATATGCGCTGGTGCTTTTACTATTAACATCCAGTTGCACCAATATCGGTGAAGACCCATTGGCCCTGCGTGTCGGGGCAGAACCTTCTGCGAAAATGCGGAATGATAATGGTATTGAACATTATAAGGCGGGTAGAAACTTTGATGCTCTCTTGCAATTCAATCAGGCGAATATGGCAGACCCCACCTCAGGAGAAATCCATTTCAATTTAGGCCTGGCTCTTTGGAAAGAAAACAAAAAGAGAAAAGGTGCCAAACATTTCAAACAGGCTCGAAAACTGGCAAAAGGAAACCCATCCATCCTGGAATCACCTTTTATAAACAAAGTTTTGAAGGGCGATTAAATTTTAACTCTGGCTATAAAATCGCCCGCATTCTCCTTACCTCATATTCGATAGCCACCATTTGCATATACAGAATTTGCAAATAGAACGAGGTCGCCTCCTTTTTCAATTGAAGTTTGAGCTGCCGTGTTAAAATTATTAGAATAACGCTTAGATTGCGACTTCAACCGGTCGACGCAACACTTTATTTTAATAGTAAAAAGATGGCCGATCATCCACGCTTTACCTTAGCTACCAATATCGATGTGTACTTTTATGACCCACAAAGCCCTTGGCAGCGTGGCTCAAATGAAAATAACAATCGGTTGCTGAGACAATACTTTCCAAAAGGGACAGACTTGTCGGTACACTCACAGGCAACACTTAATAAAGTGGCGCGAGAATTCAATGAACGACCCCGTGAGACATTAGAGCTTGAAACACCGGCAGAGAGATTTAATCCATGTCTTGCGTCGACCGGTTGAAGTTACAACCCAAAGCGGACGTTTCTGCGGAATAAAAATCAAGCACTGATATAAAAACAAATCTCAATCTATAGCCCCAAATCAAATGAAAGTAATCTCACCTTCAGAAATCTCCCCAGACCTACTAGAGTTGCTACAGACAAAAAAGGTTGTAGAAGAGCAACGCATAGCACAGCAGGGTTTTGGTAAACCTATCATATCGATTGAGCTTAACGGAAGACGACTTGTTACAATCGGCAGTGAAATTTTTGATGCTGGAAATTGTAAAACATTTCATGAAGTCCTTCCTGAATACCTTAGGGTGCTTTTAGGCGAGGAATGGATAAATAAGGAACTTGAGCATCCCATACTCCAATGGCACAATGCTATGATTGCCTATCAGAGGAAAAACATACCTGGTAAAACTCAAACTGCTTCTACCCTAGGAGCAATATCTGCTTTATTGGGTCTTTCTTATAATCTCTACCTCATGGCTCATAACTCAGAGTTGCAGGAAAAGTTAATTAAGCGACTAAAAGACCTTAATCAATTTTTGGGAGCCCATTATGAGACACAAGTAGCAGCATTTTGTATACAAGCAGGATTTGAGATAACCCTTGAGGATGAAGATGATCCCAACTCCACTCACTGCGAATTTACGGCCACAAATATTAAGAGTGGTCGAAAATTTTCCGTTGAGGCCAAAGCTAGAACCCATGGTAAAAATTCAGGAGCAATCTCCAGTCAGCTATACAGCGCGCTAAAGAAGAGTGCAGAACACGAAAGAATTATTTTCATAAATATAAACAGTTCTGAAAAAACGACAGACCTCGATCCAGCCAAATGGATACATGAAGCTATCGCCTCTATTAGAGGCGCTGAAACAAGACTCAAGATAAAAGGGAACGATGCTCCTCCCGCTTATGTTTTACTAACAAACCAGCAAAACACTCGCAACTTAAATGATATTGAGGTTGATACAGGAGCCGTCGCTGAAAGTTTTAAAATTCCGGACTTTCGAACTGATTACTCTTTTGCTAGTTTAAAGGAAGCAATTGATTCTAAGGACAGGCATAAAGAAGTAACAGACATATCCGAAGCGATTAAAAGACATCATAAAATTCCTTCCACATTTGACGGAAAAATTTCTAAGAACCTATCCAAATTATGATGAATTAATTGATATGCCCCAGCTTGCAAAACTATACTGTGAAGGCTTAACCTATCATGCAATGAAAACGGAAAGACAGAGGGACTGAAATCTTAAACCCAAAAATTTAACCTCGTCCGAATAACATCCCACTGAAACTAATTCGACTTGCGCTTCTATTTCTGCAATCCCTGAAGTGATAAACTATTTGGCTCTTTAAAAAGGCTCAGCACGTAATAAAAACAATCGACACATTTCGAGTTCGATTTATTATTAGATGAGAAAAAAAATTTGCAGACCATGAACGAGTTACATTGCAGGCCACTCATTTTTCTGTCGATACCATGAGCAGTAGTTTAAATGTCGCAAAACCGAACTGTATTTCTATTTTGGGACAGACACTATCTTTCTAGGGTATCAGATCTATATTTAGAGAAGTAAGTATCTAATTGTTGATCATTAACAAACATTGGGTAGGATTAAATTGCTCCGTAACCATTGCAATCAGTAAAATGCTTTCTGACAAAAGGAGAAGTCATAGTTGAGAGCAACCCACCATAATTTAAGCTAGCCCTTACCTCATCCCCCACTTTAATACTATTGCATTTGCTATCCAGAATAATGTGGTCGCTACTTGATCCAAGGAGTTTGAGCTTGTTATTAAAGTTTAATCCGGAAGGCATAGCATCTTGATTTCCTAAGGCAACAATTACTCTCTGATGAATTCCTCTATTTTGAAAGCTAGGTATATTTCCAAAAGCATCTTGACCTATTTTTCCGAAGGGAAGAGATGGCTTCTTCTTGGACTCAATAACTTCAGCAACTAGTTGAAATGCGCCAGTATGCAAACCTGGAATCGCCTTTCGGTTAACAGTTTCACAGCCTAAAAGAATAGATTCACCTAATCTAATATTGTTAACCCTGCCTACATTTTGGCAAGACTTAAACCATTCATGGTTTGCTGAATTTCCTCCTGAAATTATTTCAAGATTCATTTGAAATTCTTTTTCCAATGAATCAACCAATTCGGAGAGTTTCTGCATATTTTTATCGTCAGGTATAACTCCACCGTAGCAAGCCAAATTGCAGCCAATTCCAATTATTGCTAGATGGGGTAGAGAAAGCGTTTTTCGGATAAATTGTGATAGGTCAGAAAGGAGTACACCTTCTCGCAGATCCCCAAGTTCAGCCATAATGATAACCTGATGGATTTTATTTTGTTCTTTTGCGTGGTAGGAAAGTTTTCTGAGTGTCTCCATTTCAGTATTCAAACTAATATTCACATTTTTAATAATGGATTCAGTCTGACTTAAAGGTGTGCGTAAAAGAACAAATGGAATTGATATTCCCGCCTTTTTCATTCTAACAATATTTTCAATACGTGAGTCCGCAATGAATTTAACACCACCTTGAATCATTGCTTTAGCTACCGAAGGTTCTCCCAAAACTGCTTTAGTAACCCCCATTATGGAAACTCCCTTTCCCATATATAACTCAGAAAGAAACTGTGCGTTTTTTTGAATCTGGAAAAGAGAAATTTCAATTCTAGGCATGAATAAATTCATCAATTCCTTCCAAACGATTGCTCCCTTTAATTTGTTTGTTTAAAAAGAGTTTTGAATTTTCTATCTTGATTTTTTGTTTCAGCTTTGGAAATTGATCGCTTAATGCCTGAACAAGTTTTTGGCATCCACTACTCAATATATCTGTCGTGGGCAATTTAAACTGCTGTTCATAATTATCTATGACTTCCAGAACTTCTTTTTCATTCATGTCTTCATGGCTTAACGCTATCGCTATTACTTTTGTTTTTGAAATAGTTTCAATCAGCTTAATTTCACTGTCTGGAGTCGGCATAGGTAAGGCAGGAAAATCACAGCGAAATTTTCTAGCGGGAGGGTGTTGAAGGATCACACCATCTGGCATACTTCCTTTCAATATCCCAATTGAACTCATGAAGGCAGGATGGCTGATTGCGCTCTGTCCCTCTACTAAAATAATATCAGGTTTTTCATTTCTAAATGCCTGGACAACGGAGTTTTCAATTTCACCGACCACAAACTGAGAAACGAGAGCATCTGTTGTTACACCATATTTGGCTCCCTGCATTAAGCTGGTTTGGCCGGTTGCGACAAGCACCGACTTAATGCCAATATTGTTCAGGATTTTATTGAGTTCTACTGCTGTGGTCATTTTTCCACAAGCGCAATCTGTACCTAAGACAGCAATAACGGGAACATTTACTTCGGATATTTTCCCTGTAAAGAGATGCAAGTCTTTTAATGGAGGAGACTTCCTGATGTCTTTAATTTGGACGCCGTTTAACGCTGCAATATCGGTTAATTCTGGATCGTCAGAAAAAAACTGATGCAGGCCACTAATAATATCCATCCCTTGTCTCATGGCATCCATAATAAGGTGCCGTTCTTCATTTGGAATAAAAGTTTCTAATGGGGCTTTTCCATAAATATAACAATCTGGAATATCGGAAAGTTTATCCAAGGCATTATCTAAATCGGCAAAAATAGGAATGTTGCATTTTTCTTCATCTAATGCCTGTCCTGCATCCTTGCCAGCCAATGAACTATCAATTACTCCAACAACGGAATAAATTTCAGAATGGCGGACTAATGCTGCAGCCGTTTTCCCATCTATTAAACCGAATTGGTTTTCGCAGTAGATCAGGGCTGTTTTTTTATGATTAGAGTTATCCTTCTTTATTTGTTTCCACTCTTGTTTAGCAAATAGTGTTTGATTTTTAATTAGATTCTCCGTTTATGTTTAGCTTTCTCTTAATTTTATTTCGCTACTTTTGTGAATGGCATATTCTATTTTTTTTCCGTTCGATTCCTGGTAGGCAATACACTCATCTTTCTATCAAGACCAGAAACAGTTACTTTGATGTCATTTACAGAGGATTCGATATAACCCAGCAACCTTTCGACATTGTTTACCCCATCTAGGGTTTGGGTAGCTACTTTGTTATTGGAAGAACAATTGCTGTCAATATTTTTGGTTCTAATTGTAGATTTTTCTGAGGCCACAGCTGAAATCGGATTGATCCATGGATTTAAACCATTCAGAAGCAAAGCAACGGTAAGTGCGATCATTATAAATTTTGTATAATTATCTATTGTCATTTTTTCTCACTTTTAATTATTATGCGTTTTATGTTTTTTTGGCCTTTAATGGACTTTCCTCCCAGCCTTCCAAACTTTTTGTTTTTGCTGAATATTGAAGGATTATCGATTTGTTGCTTCTCTCGTGCATTTAATGCATTTTTTGCGATCATCTCTTTTAATTTGCCAGAGAGTTGTCGTAAACCTTAACTTCATGCATGAAATGAACTCGTATTAATGTGTTCAGCCGTAGGTACGGGCAAAAAAAAGCCACTCCATAAAAGGAGTGGCTATATTTTTAACCCTTTGCAGTATTTAATTGTCTTACTCGAATAAGAAATCGGAGGAAGTAGTTCTCAGTGTAAACCTATTGGTCAGCTTTACAAGAAGATTCGGATTAATTTAAATTAAGGAGTCTTAAATAGTCAGCTGTGAGTCAATTCGAAGGCATATTTGGCTTTATTAAAACCAAAGAGATAGGTCTCCAAAGATCAAGGTAGTTTTGATGGTTTTATTCCCTCAATAAAAATTAAACTCAACTTGCACAATCTGCTTTTACTATTTTGATAATTTCTTTTGCTCCTTGGATGCACCTACAGGTTTTCGGTGGAGACTTTTGAAAGCCGCGCCGTGCCCTGGAACAATCCAATCATCTTGGCCTAGCACCAACTCGCGGGACTTTTTGATTCCATGAGGGTCTTCCGCCAAAGGGTCTTCTTCTGGATAACAGTTTGGCCACCACCACAAATGCGTCAGAGCGTAATTCCCCTCCGCCGTTTCGATAAGCAAGCTCGCATCTTCATTCGTGTGGCCTGGTGTGCTAATGACTTTAATGCCGGGTTCCAATTCATAGTTGTCAGGGTGGTCCGACCAAATGTCATCTTTATAAATACCCCAAAAGTCAATAAGTGTGGCATTCGGAAATAGACCTAACTGTGTAATATGATCAGGATGATGATGGCTTGATCATTGAGGTTCAGCCCGACCCCTTAAAAGCATTTTCAGACGGACCACAACCCCTGAAACCTTACAAATTTTTCCGCATTATGAAAAACCTACGCCCTTTTGTAGAATTAATGGGGTGCTCCCTGAGACCCTCCTCATAAAAGCACCGGCCTAACCTCTTGAATTTCTGAGGTTTTGGGTTTATTCTGAATCCGGTTTAGACTTTATTTCCGAGGCATGATTTTGAATGCCTCGCACCTTGTGCAGAGCCTAGGATGAATGAACTCTATTTAGCGAATCGCAATCTTTCTGAAGCGTATCGACAAACACTTCAGGATAAAAATTCTACTCTTCACCCATCAGAAACATTTTCTGGCGAGACCGAGATAAATCCACAGAAGTATTATTTGGATTTCAAAGATCGCGCCTTGAGGTTTGTCCACAACGAGACCGAACTTCTAAAAAAAGAATGCCTTCAATCTGACAATTCTCATCTTATCCTGCTCAAGCAAACGGCATTGGTTGACACCATTGTTCAAGCAGCCTTTGCTTCGGCACTATGGTTTTTCAATCGACAGAATAAACAGGACTTAGCTCAGGAAACTTTACCCCTCGCCATTTTGGCGCGTGGAGGTTATGGCCGAGAGGAAATGTATTTTCGGTCCGACGTAGATATTCAGATTGTTTCCCAGGCTTCTTTCGAAGATGAGAAAAAAAAATGGGCTGAAGAAATCATCGGCCATTTTGAATATCTTTTTATTTTTCAGGATATTTTCCCAGCTTCTGGCAATTCCTGCTACACCGAGAGCGAATCTATTGAAAAAGATCTTAGCCAAGAAAACATAACGCAGTTTCTTGCCCTACTGGAGCACCGTTTTGTTACCGGTAATATTTTTGTCTATAAAGAATTCAAAAGCTCGATTAAAACCGTAAGCCTGATGCATCAGGAAGAAATCACCAAGCATTGCCTGAGTCACGGTGGCTATTATGAAGTTCAAAACACCGTATTTAAGCAGGAACCCGATATAAAAGAAGAATTGCAGAGATTATATTGGGCTCTCGCTTCTGTCCGCATAATTCAAAAAATTGAAAAGACCAATCAATTTGAATTATTAAATGACCTGTTTGCCAAAAATCTGATAAGCCCGCTAGCGTTCAAGAGTATGCAAAAGGGGCTCAATTTTGTATCTAAAGTACGCCTTCTCTTGCATACCCTTCAAAAAGGAGCTCATAGAGATGTAATGAGCTATGAAGTAAGGGGGAAAATAGCAGAGTCAATGGGCTACAAAGTAAGAGCGTTCTTTCAGGAATATTTTTTTGAAGCAGTATACCCGCTCAAACGATTCAGCCGTAATCTCTACTGGGAAAGCATGGCTGCCGACACCAAAAAGCAAAAAAATCTTTCTGAGTATTTCTCTTTAAATACCCAGAACCAGATTTTCTTTGAAAAAGAGCCTGAGGTTTTATTTTCCAATAATCCTCTCTGGTTTTTTAAAGTTTTCATTTGGGTCGCAGAAAGAAATTACTATCTGTCCTACGAAGTGATCCGGGCCGTCGAGCAGCATGTCGATCAGGCCTATCCGATTTTTACTGACGACGCTTCTAACCTGGAAATCCGGAATTGCTTCAAACGGATTATTCGAGGAAAATATTTTTCAAAAGCCCTTCGCCTCTTGCACGAATTTGGGATACTCGAAAACTTTTTAATTCCTGAATTTAAAAATCTTCGAGGTATGCTACAAGATATATACGTACACAAGTTTCCCACCGACGTCCACATTCTTTCAGCATTGGATGTCTTGAACGGATTGGAATTCCGAGACACTGCCGACCCTTTTCTTGCAGAACTTTACCATTCGCAAAAGGATAAAACCGCCCTCAAACTTGCAGTGTTGCTGCACGATATCGGAAAAGGTATCAAAGTAGGAGACCAGAATGAAGAACTGGTAGGGGCTCGATTGATCCCAAAAATCCTAGAAAAGCTCGGGTATGACGACAAACCAAAACGTGTGAAAGACGTTGCCTTTTTGGTTGAAAAACACCTGACCATGTATGACCTTATGTTGCTCGACCCCGAAGCAGATGACACCTATGACATGGTACTCGATCTGGTCAATCATGATAAGGAACGGCTAAAAATGCTGGTGCTACTTACCCATGCAGACCGCGGTGGAACCAAGATGAATATGTCTGCCACACAGATTCAACAATTGAAGCTTTTTTACCAATACACACTGCACCACAAAACACGTGAAAGCGTGCCAAACATCATTAAGCTTGAGTTTTTAAAAATGGTGCGATTGCCTCGCGAGTTGCAGTCGCAATTAGAAATTTATTATAAATTCAGTCAGTCCAAAAAATCGTTCATGGCTGAAATGTTGTTTAATCCTGACCAGCCTTCTGACTTGATCGTTTGCACCCAGGACACTCAAGGCTTTCTCCATAAAGTGTCTGCCGTTCTTGCGTACAATCAGCTCGACATAGTACAAGCCAATATCCAAACTATGAAAGAGAAAGTATTCGATGTCTTCAAGGTGATCAATTCTTCAGGTGGGCCTATCGATTATGGCGATTTCTTTTTCATACAGGATCGAATTCAGGAAGACCTGCAAAAGGTTTTTATAGAGAAGCAACTTCTGTCTACCATTTTTAACGGCCGGACTTTTGCAAATAATGTAGAAAATACACGCTTTCAAAATATTAAGTTGAAAATGAAAATAATCGGACGCTCCGTAAAGCTGGCTACCCATAACCTTCCCGGCACATTTATGATGGAGACGAAAGTATTTGCCGATGCAAATATGGAGTGCCAGAAAGCAGTTCTTCATACGCATCAAGGCACAGCCTCTAATGTGTTTTATTTACGCCCGAAGGATGTATCAGAAATATTGAACCATCAAGATCATTTCATAAAAACTTTCACTAAAGCCCTGACACCGCTTCTCACCGGGAAATCTATATTTTTGCAGGAGAAAATAAAAAATTAAACATCAACAATCATTGATAACAACCTTGCTGCTAATATTTTCAGCATTGGCTAGCCTGTCATTCGCTCATAATTCAGAAGCAGAACCATATGATGTTGCGCTCAAGAAAGCCCTTGAACTCGATAAAAATGGTTTTTACGAAGAGACCATAGAATATTGGAAAGAATCACTCAAAGGTTCGCCAACAAATATTAGGCTGTATTCCAGCCTAAAAATATCAGGAACCTATACCCGGCTGGGCAACCTGATTCGCGCTGAAGAGATTTCCCAGGCTCTTACAGAAAGCCATCCAAACTATTATGAGTCATGGTTCAACTATGCTAATACTTCAGGTGCCCTAAAAAAATACTCCCAAGCCATATCTGCTTTCAAAAAAAGTATCGAGATCATACCCAAAGAAGGGTTAGGAAAGGTTGGCCTTGCTTTCGCTTATTTTGGCGATGAAAAACCCGACCTTGCCATTGCGGAGTTCAAGGGTGCAATGAGAATCTTTAAAGCGAAAAAAAACATTTCCTGGTACCGCGATTGCCGTCTGGCTATCAATCAGATAAAAGGATTTGCCAGATTCCCTCCAAAATTTGCCAACCTCTGGCTTGAGAAAAACCTAAAACGGGTTCAGGATACTTTTGAAAATTCGGTTCTAGATTTCGAAAGCATTCTCGAAGCCAAATAAAGCTACCGCCCCCCTTCAATATTAAAATATTTTAATACAAATTTAATATTTTTTAATTTTCATTTTATAGAATATATATTAATCTTTCTCCTCCTTTCTAAGGGAACGGATTTGGTTCCAAGGCCGAGTTGTTCCCCAATATCCTCCACATCTGGGGAACAGACATAGTTTGTCTGTTCCCCTTTTTTTTACCGCCCAATCCAATTTTATTAACCAATAGGTTATCGGCATAAAGCGAATTACATATTTCTCCATTAAACAAAAGTTCAAATTTCAGCCCATTTGAGATACAATCGGGACTTGATTGTCACGCGACTAAGAAAGTGTTGAAAATCCTTCTTCCTCTATTGGCAACTAACTGTTTAATTTACCTTTAGGCTAGAAAGAGCATACTTATGGGGAATAAATCAAAATATAACCTTGTTTGGATGGACTGCGAAATGACTGGTCTCGATGTGGAAAAAGAGGTTATCATTGAAATTGCCACCCTTATTACAGATAGCGAATTGAATGTGCTAGAAGAAGGTCCCTGCATCGCCATCCACCAACGAAACGAAATCTTGGATAAGATGGATGATTGGAATACCAAACACCACAATGAGTCGGGATTAGTTAAACGGGTTCAACAATCTTTGATCGATGAAGCGGAAGCAGAAAAAAGAACTCTGGATTTTGTTAAAAAATATTGCCCTAAAGGCATAACCCCCTTATGTGGCAACTCGATCCAACAAGATCGAAAATTCCTGCATAAATACATGCGCGGACTGCATGAATATTTTCATTACCGAAGTGTTGATGTGACTTCTATTAAAGAACTCGTTACTCGCTGGTACCCGACTGGCCCCAAAAGCCCAAAAAAAAGTCAGGAACATGTTGCAATGGTTGATATCAGAGAATCTCTACAGGAATTAGTCTTTTACCGAAAAAATTATTTCATTCCACAAGAAGCCGAAAATTCCGAATCCAAGGCTATTTAAACCCACTATGAATAAAGGCGCACTCATCACAATCGCTTTCTTACTCCTGATCGCGAGCGTTTCCATTGATCTTTTATGGACAGGCAACAAACATCAATGTGAAATTTGTATAAAATACAAAGATCAGATTGTTTGCCAAAAAGTGAAGGGAATGGAAAAACAAGACACCATTATGACCGGCATCAGCACGGCTTGTGGTGCCGTGGCAAACGGCATGACCGAATCCATAGAATGCCAAGCACAACCCCTCGAAAAAATGGAGTGCCAAGACATCTAGCGGCGAACCGCCACTGGTGATAGGTCGATTCCCGTAAAGAGGAAAAGCATCGACAAGCTTTTTACTGTAAGTTGGCTAACACTCCTCCTCAACAACAACCTTCAATCAAAATGGAAAGTTGTTAAGTCTAGATTGCCACATCGCCTTCGGCTCTTCGCAATGACGTCAGCAGTACTTATGCCGGCTTACGCAAAGATCAGGAATGGGTCATCTAGAGGCTCAATAGCTATTATTCGCCCAGACACGTTCTGATCTATTCCCCCTAGCGGGAGCTAGTGCAGATTAAGTCGTAGACTTGTTGGTATTTTTCTTCGACGCTTCCAAGGTTGAAGCGAAAACGGTCTTTATCCATTTTCTCGTTGGTGTCCCAATCCCATAGCCGACAACCATCCGGGCTGATTTCATCGCCTAAAAGTACTGTTCCATTGTGCCGACCAAACTCCACCTTAAAATCGACCAATCGGATTTTTCGTTCTTTAAAAAACTGCTTCATCAGGCTATTGATTTTTAGTCCTTCAGACTTCAAAATCTCCACCTCTTCTTTAGTGGCCCAACCAAAGATATCAACATGGCATTCGTTGATCATTGGGTCACCCAACGGATCGTCCTTATAAAAAAATTCAAGAATCGGTTTTTCATTAAATTCCCGCCCCTCATCAATGCCCAACCGTTTGCACAAGCTACCTGCGGCTACATTTCTAAGCACCACTTCGACGGGAATGATATCCAGACTTTTTACCAGCATTTCCCGATCATTGATATTTTTAACAAAATGAGTTTTAACCCCATTCTCTTCCAGGTACTCAAAAATGCGGCTGGACATATGGTTATTCATTACCCCTTTATCGACGATCGTTCCCTTTTTTTTTCCGTCAAATGCGGATGCATCGTCTTTAAAATACTGAATCAACAAATCAGGATCTGAGGTTTTGTATAAAATTTTCGCTTTACCTTCATAAAGTTTCTCTAACTTTTCCATAGCAATGTTCTCTCTATTTTTTAAAGATTCGCTTAAAAATAAAATCTACATTTTTAAACTGCGATTTTAAATTAAATATTTTTTCGATTTCTCGCTCTGTCATTAGACAGCGAATTTTTTTATCTTTTTTCAGCAATGTTAAAAAATCTTTACCTTTCATCCATGACTGCATCGCATTTTTCTGCACCAGTTTATAAGCCTCTTCGCGTGCAATCCCCTTTTCTACCAGTGCAAGCAACACACTCTGCGAAAAAATCAGTCCTTCGGTTTTTTCAAGATTGCGCATCATGTTTTCTGGATAGACAATCAAATGCTCCATCATTTTGGTCATTTTTCTTAGCATGTAGTGAACAAGAATCGTACTGTCCGGCCCGATCACTCGCTCCACTGAAGAATGACTGATATCTCTCTCATGCCATAGAGGCATATTTTCCAAAGCAGCTAAGGCATTTGCCCGAACCACGCGAGCCAGGCCCGACATTTGCTCCGATACCACGGGGTTTCTTTTATGCGGCATTGCGGAAGAACCTTTTTGTCCACTCGAAAAAAATTCTTCCACTTCGAGAACCTCTGTCCTCTGTAGGTGGCGAATCTCTGTAGAAATTTTATCGATCGTTCCTGCAAGAATAGCCAGTACAGTGAAAAATTCTGCATGCCGGTCTCGTTGAATAATCTGTGTGGAAACCGGTGCCGGTTTGAGCCCTAACTTGGCACATACATACTCTTCCACTTCCGGATGTATGCAAGCAAACGTTCCCACAGCACCAGAAATTTGGCCGTAAGAAATAATTTGCCGAGCCCGCTTGATGCGCTCAATATTGCGCCCCACCTCTTCGTACCAGTTGGCGACTTTTAACCCAAACGTAAGAGGTTCCGCATGTATGCCATGAGAACGACCTATGGTGGGAGTCATTTTATGCTTTAAAGCCTGGGCTTTCAAAACAGCCTGAAAGGCTTTCAATTCTTTCAAGATAAGCGTAGAAGCCTGCTTCAACTGCACGGCTAAGGCCGTATCCAGTACATCTGAAGAAGTCATCCCTAAATGCATATAGCGGGCCGAGTCGCCCACATATTCCCCGACACAAGTGAGAAACGCAATGACATCGTGCTTGACTTCCCTCTCAATTTCATCAATACGCTCTACCTTGAAATCGGATTTTTCTTTGATATCTTTCAAAGCCGATTTAGGTATTTCACCGCGTTTTGCCAATGCTTCGCAGGCAAGGACTTCGACTTTCAACCAGATTTTAAATTTATTATTTGGCTCCCAAATGGAAGCCATTTCAGGCAATGAGTAACGTGGAATCAATTTTTAATACCTCAAAAAAGAAATAACTCTGGAAAGGCCGAAAGTTATCTCATTAATATGATATAAATGTCCGCATATATTAAACGCAAAATTCAGGTAAATCAATAAATGAACAAAACATTAAGTGTGTGCTTTGTATGTCATGGAAATATATGCCGTTCCCCGCTGGCTCAAGGGGTAATGGAATCCCTGGTAAAACAAGAAGGGTTGGTAAAAAATATTCTGATTAGTTCTGCTGGGGCCAGCGGCTGGCATGTTGGCGAACCTCCCGATTCCCGCATGCATGATACTGCCCGTGAACATGGCATTGCCCTCAATAGCCGCGGTCGTCATTTCCAGGGTCACAATTTCAAACAAATGGACTTGGTATTAGCTATGGACCATAGCAATCTGGATATCTTGAAATCTTTTCAACCCGAAGCGGAAACTCGTGGCAAACTGTTTCTATTTCGCTCCTTTGATCCAGACAACAAAGGAGACTTGGAAGTCCCAGACCCATACTATGGAGGCGAAAAAGGATTCGAACTCGTCTATCAAATAGTAGAAAGAACCTGCCCTAAAATTCTGGAGTATTTGAAAGCACAATTACCCTGTGAAGGATGAAATAAACCATCTGATTGAGGCTATCTATGGAGCAAAAATAGAATCTTTTTTCGCAATAAGTGGCGGAAGTAACAATCAAACACAAGTACTGAATCTAACGAATGGACAACGAGTTTTTTTAAAACAAAACCCGAGTCCTCCCGCAGATTTTTTTTTAGCCGAAATCCGTGGCCTCAAGCTTCTCACCCCAGCTAAAAGTAGCCTAAAAATTCCCAAGCCTATCGCAGTTCAATCAGGTGACCGCCCCACTTTTCTTTTACTGGAATATATAGTAAGCTCATCGGAAGATGAAAAATTTGCAGAACGACTCGCCCGATCTCTAGCTGAACTTCACATCATAAGCCAGGAACATTATGGGTTAGACCACGATAACTATATTGGTAGAACGCCACAGAAGAACGCGCTGGAAAAGGACGGCATCATTTTTTTTCGGGAGCAGCGAATTGATTTCCAGAGACAACTCGCGCGACAATCAGGTTTATTGCCCGTTGCTATTGACAATAAACTTGATTTACTTTGTGATGATCTTGGAAAGTTTTTAAATATCTCAGGAGAAAAACCAGCACTTTTACACGGTGACCTGTGGTCGGAAAACTATTTTCCAGACAGCGAGGGTAAATCCTGTGTTTTTGATCCAGCAGTTTATTATGGGTTACGGGAAGCCGACCTGGCTATGACAGAACTTTTTGGAAGACTTCCGCAAAAACTTTACGATGTTTATCAGGAAGTGTTTCCGATGAATCCCGGCTATGAGGAAAGAAAGGATTTGTTCAATCTGTACCACTTATTAAACCACCTAAATATTTTCGGCAGCTTTTATCTTTCTTCAGTGCAACAGATCGTAAATCTTTATACAGACTAGAGGGGCTAGAAGGGAATGCTAGTGAACCTACAATAAAAAGCTGCAGATCCTATTTCTGATTTTGACCTATTACCTGAGTGGCGGGTCGCCGTTAGAAACCACCACCTATTTTAGCTATGAAGGTATTTAATTCTCTTTCTACTGAGCCATCCCAATTTTTCATTTCAGTGGTCAGGGTAGCCAAGGCCGATTTTCCGGCACTTATTTCCAATGCATCTGCAATACTAACCAGAATACGGGTACCATATTGCTCTACCAATTCATGCTCCTCTGCAGCCCTAAAAGCTATATCTGGCCCCAGAATCATTGCCCAAGCCTGAATCACAGATATTTGGGTGGATTCTCTGAAACGAAGCGAATCGAGCTCTTCCATATAAGTTCCCGGATCCATTTCTCCCGATTCAAATCTTTCTATTAACCCCTTTAAACTTTCACCTTTCGATTCAACTTTCTGAAATATAAATTCAAACAACTTTGCTTCATATTTCTTCAGCTCATCCATGTTCCATGGACACTGAAACTCGTTCTCCATATCTGAGCCTGCTTTCCTAGCCTCTCTTTCAATTTTATAAAGGCAATTCGGGCATCTCTTACCCGCGTCGTGGTTGAATTCTCCACCACAATGGCAAAGGGCTAGAACACTTTGTAATGCGAGTGCCAACGCATCTTTCTTAAGACCTAAAACCTCACGAAAGGCCACTCGAACCGGATTAGCTCGCGCTATGTGGTTGTAGTTGGAGCAACTCGAACAATAAATCTCATAGGAATTCTTATCTTCCCCTGGCTCAATAACCGGTTCGAATATTTCAGGGCATAGAACACATTGAATTTCTTTTTGAAAAGTATCCACTATAAATTTTTCCAGCAAAAGTTAATAAGGCTAAAGCTACTTATTAGATGTTAGAAACTGATTCAGGTTCCAAAAAACAAGGCTCTACTTTCGTATAATATTAACCGAAGTTTTTGAGTTTCTAATTTGGAACCAACTGTTTAAGCAATATCAGGCGATGCCTAAGGCAAAAAAAAACCCATGGCTATTAGCCATGGGTTGGTTTTTTACTTTAAGCAACTTAACCTGCGTAGGCTTGGCCCAAACCAGCGGTTTCAGATTCTTTTCCACCCTTAATTACTCTCCCAGTTACTGCATCGACCGGGTACATGGTGATGGCATTGTGAGTACTACACACTACTTTACACAAGTCACAGCCTTTACATCGAGGCTCAATAACAATGGCTTTCGTAGTGGTTTCATCCAACATGATTGTGTCGGCTTCAGGACAATACATAATGCACAGTCTGCAACCTTTTTCAGCAATACATTTTTCGTTATCTACCCACGCTATGTTATACACTTATAAAATCTCCTCATCTAGCTTACCATATTTTATAAAAAACTGATCCGACCCAACCTAAAACGAAATCATTCTTTCTAAAAGTCGATTCATTAAAATTTACTAATTTACACAGTAACTAGATTAAGATCCTGTTTCTCAGCCCATTCAGTAGCTATTTCGTAGGATTTTGTAATAGTATCCATGTTTGCCTTGAGTAGCATTTCCTTCTTGGCGTATTTCTTTTTGATTGCTTCATCAAGAGTTGCTGTACCACCGGATGCAACGTATTTCTTTCCAAATCGATCCTTTATTGCCCCGTCCAACGCTTTAAGAGTTACTATTTTTGTTATCCCGGCACATGCCCCAATCATAGCCATATTGGTAGAAAGTTCTGTCTTTCCAATTTCCAAAGCTAACTTGGTCGCATCATGGTTCAGCACAGCAACATTTAAGTCTTTTAAGCGTTTATGATCCTCATCCGAAAGCAGATCATCAGTGGTGTTGATAATAACCAAACCATTCTCTTTGATCCCATCATAGAAGGGAGCCGTGTAACTTTTTTGCATAGTTATAACCTGAGGATGGAAAATCATAATTACATCTGGGTAAACCAATTCACCGCGGTCATAAATGCGCTCCGAACCAATTCTCGCATAACTTTCGGCAGGTGCCATTCGCTTTTCAGCACCAAAGAAGGGATTTGAAATAGAAAACTTCCCATCTTTGTTTGCTGCCATAGCCAAAAGATGCGCAGCAGTTACTGCTCCTTGACCCCCCAAACCGGAAATACGGATATTCATCCTACTCATAACTTTCTACTCCTATTTCTTTATGCGTTAACCGGCTTTTTAGCTGCTTCTTTAGCCGCTTTTTTTCGTTCTTTAGTTTCTATCTTAATTGAATCGAGAAGTTTTTGAGCTTCATCGGAGATATATTCTTTTTGTACGAATCGACCACCAATGGACTCAGAATCTTTCATCTCATCCAGACCTTCCATGCTCTGCTTACCAATCTCCAAAATACAAGGAGTATAGAGCTGCACAAAAGTCGGCCCAACTTCACGGGCAATAAGAACAGCATTTTAAATTACCTGCTCAACTCGATTTGGCTTACTAACTGTCAACAAAGCAACATAAGCACAACCCGCTTCACGAGCAATTTCAGGTAATCGAACTTTTTCAAAGTTCTTACCTTTAGGAGCCATTTTGGCTACAAAACCTTTTTGCATCAATCCACTTTCCTGCCCGCCCGTATTCGCGTAAAGCTCATTATCAAAACAAATGGTAGTGAACTTTTCCTGACGGAACCAAGACTGCATGGTCATGTCCAATCCGATATCAACCGTCGCACCATCACCCGCCAGAACCACAACGTCTTTTTCAACATCAGGGAAACGACTTTTCAAAGTTCTCTTCAGCCCAGAAGCAATTGCGTTCTGGTTACCAAAAAGGGAGTGAATGTTATGAACGGCAACATGCGGGAACACCAAGCTGGTACAGCCAGTGGAACCTACAAACACAGTGTCTTCTGGAGCCGGCAAGCTGGCAAGAATGTAACGAAACGCAATGGATTCAGGACAACCCGCACACAATGAATGCTGCTCTATCAATTCTGTTGATGAACCGATGTCTTTCCATCCGCGATCCTGATCACCAAATGTAGCCGATTCAACCAGCTTATGGTATTCTGGAGGCATGATATCCGCAAGGTCTTCGCAGATTTGGATTTTTTCTTTACTCATACAAGTCCCCTTTAAATTTAATTCCCCTTACAGGGAAATAGTCGCAGTTAAAATTGAAAAAAACGACAACGACTCCGTTACCTGGAGTTTTGCGCCGTTTTAATTCCCAAATGAGTTTTAATTTCTTCAACAATGACCTCAGAAGGCATGGTCATACCGCCCGCAACATGTGGCCCACAATAAACTCTTTCATTGTCTGGAATCGTTGATTTAATCTCACGAGCCATCCAACCAGCCACGTTGAACTCAGGAACAAAAATATGCTTGGCATGTTTAGTTGCCCGCTTAATCTCTTCATACGGAAAAGGACGAACGGTTTTGATTTTAACCAGTCCCACTTTGATACCCTCTTCCTCCAACAATCGAATCGCTTCTCGACTCTGTGAAACAGCCGTACCAGAAGTTACAATAAGAATTTCTCTATCTGAGTTTTGTTCATCAATCAAGCCATCCAGAAGCGCAATAGTATGTTTCCTAGATCGCTCAACTGCCGCTTTAATCTCCTGCTGCCAAGAAGCATGAGTTGAGTAATTGATGTAATTCGATTTCATTACGAATGGGTCACGCATCATTCGATACGGTGCAATTTCCATATCCATGCAAGTCACGGGTGATTCATATGGATTGTAAGGAGTCAAACAAAGTTCCTCTGGAGACAAATCAACCGTATCCTTAGTATGAGTCACGAAAAAGCCATCACAACAAACAGCGATGGGAACATGGACATCAGGCTGTTCCGCAACAATAAAACCCTTCAAAATATAGTCGTAGAGATCTTGCGCTGTTTCTGCATGCCATACCAGCATCCCGGTCTCTAAAAGATAATGCATCTCCAAAGTGTCAGGCTGAATACTCAAGGGAGAGTTGATTCCCCGACAGGTCACACAAACCTGAATGGGCAATCGAGAACCTGCCCACATTGGGAAATTTTCCATAGCCCGTAATGTTCCCGGACCAGCAGTGGTGGTGAAAACACGGTGTCCGCCAAAAGATGCGCCAGCACATTGGCCCATAACCGCAAACTCACTCTCGCCACGGAAATACTCATCCAGATAATCCTCAGCATAAAGCTCGCCGATCAATGCAGCCGCTTCACTTTGAGGTGTGATGGGATAAGCGACCGATGTTCCTACGCTTGCGCGGCGAATCGCCTCTTTAATCACTTCACTACCCGTCAGGAAGTTAGGAGTTTGTTCAGCTTTATAAAATATATCGTTAATATCTGTGTAGGTTTGGCCTTTTCTATTTTTCTGACCCAGCTTCACATGCTTTGAAGCAATAACCCTTTTGCCTTTTAATTCAACTTGTTTATTCATAAATTTACTCCCGAATAAAGAGTTTTTGGTTTTATTAAAATTCGGTATATAAAGTTCAATCTCTCCTAAATATCAGGAGGGCTCTACTACAAAATCTATCCTATCCATCTAAAATTTGAAAAGTATTTACTTCTACTGCAACCGCCTTCAATTTTCAGTTTACAGGCTCAACAACAAAACCTGACCTATCCATCTGAAACTGAGTAAAAGAATTGGCTTGAACTTCAACGCCTTCGGCCTTCAACTTCTTAATGGCTGCAGTGAGCCTTTGGATTTTCTCAAGATCAGCATCACGAAAAGACAAACATGCATCTTCATGCCCAGCCATAGCACACATAGCCATTGTATAACAACTCGTAGATGCTCGGATCATTTTCAGTGCCAAATTCGCCTGATGGCAATGCACTCCAATAAAAATACAAACATCGATTTTGTTATGCCAGATCGTCAAATTAGGATGATTTGGATTGATTTCCACCGCAGCATCAATCTTAGGATACTTAGGCCGATAATCCGCCATGGGGATCAATCTCATGGGAACTTCATTGGCTAACTCACGAATGGCCGTGGCTTTTGCTGCAACGTGATCGTTCCATTTCCAAAGAACAAGAGGGCCGGGGAAAATGGTTGGAACCTTAGCTCCTAAAATCTTCCTGGCTGCATGTTCATAAGCCTCTTCCTCAGGGACAATTTTTCCTCCTATATGTGCTTCCCCGGGATCCGGCAATACATTTCCCATAGTTGCAGCAGCAGGAGGTAAAAATGCCTCCGGCCCAGCTTTTACCTCATAATGACTCATGCTAATAATCCTTACTGATAAAGTTATGTTCGAAAATAGAGACTAATAATAAACCAGCCCAAAAACCTTGTCAAACCTTAATACTTAAAATGTTTAGGCCTTTCCCGTCTTGATATACTCAGTATATCGTCTCAAATAGGCTAAACCTACTGTTAAATGTCTGGCTAGCTACCCGGCAGGTCATCAATTCGGAGATCTAGAAACAAAATCAACACCCTAATAGCTAACTTATCAATAGTTAACTGCCGACTCTTCTTAGCATTTCCTACATACCACACAACACCAAGAAGCAGGGGTAATTTTGGTCCTCCATCCACCCCTCGAATCAGATTTTCTTCTTCAAATCCTCTAAGAGCGCCAAATGTTTTTTTTCCTCAACCATCAAATGCGAGAAAATGGCTTTCACATCGAGTTTCTTTTCATTTTTCAACAGGCTCGACAGGACTTCAATAGAACGTTTTTCTGACTCGATTCCAAACTCGAGAGCTTCTATATCACTTTTAAAGTTTTGCACCACTTTTGTTTCGGACGCTGGAAAAATTTTCCCCTTGAGTTCATTACTGACAAACAAGTCGAGATGCCTGCGGGCTTTTCCTTTACCGGAAATGGCGGGTTGTAAAAACCGAATTTTGGTTTGCAAAGTCTGGATGTGCTCTCTTTCTTCTTCAGCGAGACGCGTGAACATAACTTTTACTCTCGGGTCAGAAACATTTTTTGCAGCCTTCTCATAAAAAACGAAGCCTTCCTTTTCGATGAACAAACTGATTTCAATGGCATCGACACATTGAAAGGATACGGTCTCTTTACCTAGCATTGATTCGCTTTTGGTCTCCTTCGTCATGCTCACTCCAAAAATAAATGGGGAAATCAATCTATCATATCTTTTGACAATGCCCGCTATGAGAATCTGAACCACTTCCGCATATTCAAATTTCTTCAATAAAAATAATATGTTATAGTATTTTCAGACATTCGGATCACCCATGACCCCAGAGAATAATAGGCTCCACACTAGCCTAAAATCGCCAAATAACGAGTCCATTTTTTAAGGAGGAAGCAGCCATTTCCAGAAGATTGACAACCGCAACCTCCTCCAAAATGCTCCGACCTGTTTCCCGTAGGAGCAACCTACTTTGAAGTCTATTGAAATTTTTACAGATGGTGGATGCAAGGGAAATCCCGGTCCCGGAGGTTATGGTTGCATCATCCGGGGCGGTGGCAATGTTCTGGAGCTTAAAGGATCTGATCCACAAACCACCAACAACATCATGGAAATGACTGCGGCAATCATAGCCTTAAAAGAGCTCAGTCAACCTTACCAAGTGACCCTGACCACCGACTCGCAGTATCTGATAAAAGGGATAACAGAATGGATTCATGGCTGGATAAAAAAAGGCTGGATGACCGCTTCCCGTCAACCTGTCAAGAACAAGGAACTTTGGCAAGAACTGCATAGCCTGAGCAAACAACATAAAATCACCTGGGTATGGGTGAAAGGCCATGCCGGCCACCCCGAAAATGAACGTTGCGACCAATTGGCCAACGAAGCCATGGCTAATATTTAATGCAAGCTTTCCGATAAACAAATTAGAACCTAATGCAAACACGAAGGGGGCCCTGTGTTACTAAGCCAGAGACAGTTTAATTCTCTTTCCAAAATTCGCTTTCCCATTCCACAATTAATTGTTTTGGGGTTTTTCTTTCTCATCGCCTCCTGCTCCACCCAAGGCCCAAGTCGAACCGCAGACATCTACCCGGACAAACCCAAAAGGTACGGGGAACAGCGTGACCACAAATCTGATTACCGCAAAGATAGGGTGCGCGCAAAAGAAAAAGAGGCTACGCCACCCGACATCCAACTACCGTTAAAATCAATTGCCGACTTAAAAGGTTTTGCCGATGACATGGACCCGGCATCGCTGGGACGAGCCATAGACAACCAACTAGCCGTCATGTTCAAGCAAGACCCGGCCTCCCCCGTGCGTCTAGGCGACTTCACTCTCACCCGTGGTCGTCTCGTAGAAACTCTGGAAGCGTTCCAAAAACTTTTACAAAAAAATCTTCCACAAGAAGAGTTCAATAAAAAAGTTTCTGAAGAATTCCTGCTCTACCGCGTAGGTAAAGGCAAAAACAAAAAAGTTTTGTTTACCGGTTATTACCGGCCTGTCATCACCGCAAGCCCAACACCTTCACCACGCTACCGGTTTCCGATCTACCAGATGCCTGGTAAAGGTTTTCAAAGTGTTAAAAAACAGGGAGGAATTCGATTAGTCGGAAGCAATTCTGGGATAAAACAGATTCGAAAAAATACCGAAGACTGGAGAAACCTGACCCGTGAAGAAATTGACAGCAAAGGCGCCTTAAGTCACCAGGATCTGGAAGTTGCGTGGCTGAAAAATGAACTCGAGCGTTATTTCCTGCATATCCAGGGGTCCGGGGTTCTTGAGTTTCCCGATGGCACACGACAGGGAGTTCGCTATCAAGGCTCTAACAAATACTCCTATCACAGCATTGGCAAAAAGATGATCCGCGATGGCGTGATCACCACAAGTCAAGGTTCAATGCAGGAAATTAAAAAATACTTCGCCAATAACCCGCAAAATATTTCTAAATATCTCAGCCAGAACAAGCGTTATATCTTTTTCTCACTCAGCAATGAAGGAGCCATTGGGTCAGGTGGCGGAGAACTGGTAGGAGGAAGATCTATCGCCACCGACAAGTCGATCTACCCAGCAGGCGGACTCGTCTTCGTTAAAGTGCGGCAACCGGTGCTCGATACCAACAACAAGATTACATCGTGGAAACCGATTTCCCGATTTGTTATCGATCAGGACACGGGTAGCGCAATACGCGGCAAAGCACGCGCCGATCTTTATTTTGGAACAGGTGATGAAGCAGGAGCCAAGGCCGGCCACTACCATGAAAAGGGAGAGGTCTACTACCTCATCAAGAAAAGCTGATCAAACCTCGTCGAACAAAGACACCAACCGCTTGTCGATAAAACCCATTCTTTCATCTGAAACCTGCAGATGTTCTTTTTCAGGATCGCCCTTCACTGCTGAATAATCTAGATTCGCGGGGTTGCGCTTGATCATGCAGGCAAAAGTAATCGTCTCTGGTTTTTCTTCCACTTCCAGATAATCAACAGCACGAATAAAAGAATTACCGCTAGTAGCGATATCATCCACGATCAACCAATGCGTGTCTGAAGAATAGGCCGGTGCAGGGTTCTGCGCATAATCCAACCTTTTTTTCGGCATGATATGAAACGGTAAATTCATCAGTTGGGAAAGCTGGTGACCAATGCGAATGCCTTCTGTTTCGCATCCCACCACCACATCAAACTTTCCGTGTTTCTTCTGCCAGTCGAGGAGTTTTTTGAGCAGTACTTCGCAATAAGCTTCGTTCATTGCATCCGACAAATCACCGTACTCATAGGTATAAGCCGATTTAACCCCTGAACTGAGTGTAAAGTTTCCTTTATGAATTATTCTTGAAAACACTTTCAATACTCCCCAAAAATTCCTAAGATTTGTTCTTAAGGGTAAAAAATATTATTAAACCACCCTCACTTTTTAATACTTCAATAAGATATGCCGCTTAATTACTAGATTTTTAAACTCATATATCGCGGGCTTACTTTTCCGGCCAACCGTATTTCCCAACCAAGGGAACAAATTTGCAATCGCCGATTTCCCGCTTGCTCACGCGATCGCCTTTTTTAGTAAGAACCATCAGTTTTTGTCTGTCTGCGCCACCTGCCGGGGCCACCAGCGTACCGCCGTCCCCCAACTGCTTGATTAGGGCTTCGGGAATTTCTTTAGCTGCCGCAGTAACCATAATGGCATCAAACGGGGCCTGATCTGGCCAGCCGTATGTGCCATCAAACATTTTAAAAACGATATTGGCATAACCCAATCCCTCAAGAGTTTGTTGGGCTTTACGCGAGAGAGCATTGATACGTTCAATAGTGAAAACCTGCGCGGCCAACTCGGCCACAACCGCTGTCTGATAACCCGATCCGGTGCCTATTTCCAGCACCCGTTCATGACCTTTCAACGCCAAAGCCTCTGTCATGGCCGCTACGATATAGGGCTGTGAAATAGTCTGGTTCTCACCAATGGGCAAAGGCGTGTCGCCATAGGCTCGATGTTGTAAAGAATCGAGCGTGAATAGATGCCGAGGCACGCGACTCATTACTTCTTGTACACGTAAATCTTTTATGCCGCGATCACCAAGCTGTTCTTCGACCATTTTGCGCCGCTGTCCCGCATGTAAATGGATAGAATTCATTCGGTTCATAGTATAGGATTATTATGGCGACCAGCGTGACGCTGGGCCCAACAGATCAATTCTTTTCAAGCTAAAGGTAGAGAAAGCGACTACTCACTGGCCCCACTCCGAGTGGCTCTGCCAGGAAGGAATCAGTTTACAGGATGGATGCCGTCTATATCTTCGACCTCTCGACCGGAATTTTGCAACAAACCAACATCAGGAGAAGGCAAAGCGTCCAGCATTTTAGGGTTTTGATAAAATACCCATTCCCAGCGATCAGCCCGTTCATCGTACTTGAGGAGATATATGTTGTCATCATCGGCTTTGATTTTGAAATAACGCGAACCTTCGCCATACCAGCGGTCAATGATCTCCTCTACCTTGTAACGGCTGTTACTGAGGACAAAGGCCACGGGTCTTTCATTCAGCTTGGAAGATGTGTAACACTCTACCTTAAACATGGGGCCATACTATGATTTTCGATCTAAATTGTAAACCCTTTTCTCCGGCTCACACGGGCCGTAAAACGTTAGTAAATGCATTTCCTGTTACACGGTTCAGTTCCCCATTCAGAAATTTTATTGCTATAATCCAGCTGAATCAAATCCTGTAAAAGCCCTTTTAAATCATGTCCAAACCACAACTAAAAAATATTGAAGAGCATCTCCAATTCCTAGTCGGAGAAAGAAATCCTTTTACCGAACCGGATCATCTGGAAAAAACTCGCCTTTATATTACAACGCAATTCGAGAGCTTTAACCTTCCAGTCAATCAGGAAGCGGTTGATTTTGAAAATAGCCGATCCTTTAAATATCATCGGGAAACCGACTGGCACTCAATCAACACCCTTTGTGCTCGCCGCACATTACGACACCAAACCAGGGACCCCGGGAGCAGATGACAATGCCAGTCCCGTGGCCGCGCTTCTGGAGATCACACGGCTGCCTTGCAGACCACACTTTTCACACTCCCCTTATTTTTACCGCTTTCACATTAGAGGAATATGGTTTTATAGGGTCCCTCCATTTTATTAAAAATGCGGTTAAAAGAAATGAAACATTTAGCGGCATGATTTCGCCGGAGATGCTGGGGTATAAAAATAGCGCACTACAATCGCAGACCTATCCCCCTTATCTTGATACTGAAAAGTATCCTGACTGCGGTGATTTTATCGCAGTGGTCGACAACGAACCCTCAGCACAGTTAACGAAAAGTCTCGCCGAAGGAATGAGACGGAATGTCCCTTCCCTGAAAGTAGAGACTCTTGTAGCCGGGAACAGGGGAAAACTTCAGCAAGGTGCGGTTGAACGATCATGCCCCGTCTTGGGACGCAGGCATTCCAGCGGTGATGGTCACCGACACAGCATTTTTTCGCAATCCACATTACCACCAACCCTCTGACACACTTGAGACATTGGATATGGAGTTCATCCGGAAAAATGCAGAGGCCGTAGCTGAAACCTTAAAAACATTGCTCAACAAAAAACAAGTAGCATGAAAAAAAATAAAAAAAATCAGACAGACATAGTTGGAGAAGCAGAAAACGAAGCCTCTCCTAAAAAGACAAAAAAACGTTCGTCGGCATTATTCCGAGGAATGATTTATTTTTTCTTTTTCATTTGTTTTTTAATCGTCGGCGCCGGAGTGGTCTTGGAATACTTTTTTCCCGCCGAAAAGGTGCGTGTACTGGCAGAAAAAGAAGGCACCAAACAACTCAACCTCCCTCTATCCATCAAAGAAATAAAATTCAGCCTGTTGAGCGGTGTCCGCATTTACGGAGTGCGATTAGGCCCTGCGGCACAGCCTATTGCAAGTGTGCAAGCTCTGGTTCTGGACTACGATCTTTCCCAGTTGTTGCAGGGGCAAATTGTCATCAACCAGATTCTTGTTGACCAACCTGAACTAAGCGCCATTTCAAAAAAAGGAGTATGGAATTTTCAGCCGCTATTAAATTTAGCCCCTCCTGGAAACGCTTCATCAACATCACCTCCCTCTGATGGTGGTCTACCCCTACTCCTTGCCGGGGTCGACCTGCAAGAACTGAATATCCGCAATGCTTCTGCAAAACTCGATATGGATGGCGATCTTTTTGCCTCTATCAAAGGACTCAATCTGGAAGCCAAAGGAAAAGCAAATCTGGATGCGATCGATCTAAACTTGCGTGTACTCATGGAAGCTGGCCCAATTTCCAACATCATCTTCAAACAGCATAAAGAAAAGCTGCATTTTCAATCCCACGCCAGCAGCGATTTAAATTTCTCTACGAAGGACTTAAAAAATATAAACATTTCCGGGAACTTTGATTTACAACAAAATCAAATCCAACTTGGCGACGTTCTGCCTTCCCCAAATCTGCAAGGAAGTCTGTCCGCCAAGGTACAATTGCAACCTGAGCTAATAAACTTATCTACGTTTTTTCTGACCTTGGACGATAAAAATGAAATCCGATTTTCTACAAAAGTAAAAAACTTTTCAACTAATCCCGAAGTAGAACTAAACATCCAAAAACTTTCCTTTCAACTCTCCGATATTTTGAGATGGGGAGATAAATGGATTCCATCTTTTTCTGGACATGGGACACTAAAAGGAGAGAATCTAAATATCATGGCACGGCTTCCCGGCTTCAAACCAGATGCTGTGAGCTTGAGCGGTGGTCTGCTCAGGACAGAAAACCTGACTCTCAATTCGACAGATATTCATATTGAAAAAATGAATTCCTCATTACAAATCAATGAGGTCGTCTTAAAAAATGGCCAGCCCGAAAAAGTCTCAGTAGATTTAAAAATGCAACTGACTAAAGCCCAGGCGCGGGAAGCAAAAATCCGAAACTGGAAACAGACGCTAAAACTCACGGCAAGCGGTTCCGATCTTTCTCAAGTAAAAATAAACTTTAACACCGATATGGAATCTGTACATTATGACCACCCCTCTTCAAATCAAATCCATCTGCCTTTTCATACAGAAGGCTCTTTAAAAGGGGACTGGAAAAGAGGAAACATTGAGCTACAAAAAATGTCATACCGCTCCGGTGATATGATCCAGGGAAGAATTTCAGGAAAAGTGAAAGAAAAAAAATCCTTTCAACTAAATAAAAACCTGACTCTAGATATCGCGCAGGTTCTAAAAATTCTTCCCAAAGAAATTTCAGAAAAAATTCCTAAAATAAAAGCATCCGGCAAGACACAGGTCGCCCTATCATTTTCAGGAAAACTCGATACGAACTTCCAGCCTGTAAATATAAACGGTGATACCCAAGTCAGCCTAAAAGGGTTTTCAGCCAAACTGAATGAACCCGACATACAAGTTGATGATTTAAATACCACAGTACGATTCCCACTGGTTTACAAGGCGGAACAAGGAGTGGAAATTCCTACTCTAGATATCGAGGCCAATTTGAAAAAACTCTCTGCCTTGGGCAATTGGGGTCTCATCGATTTTTCAGCCTCGTCGCAACTGACTTTAGATACTTTGCACAACTTAAAACACGACTTCGGAACTGTGCCAGTAAAGCTGGACTCACAAATTAAATTTGGCAACTTGCATTCCACACAACCCTCACTTTCGTTTGCTGATTTTAATATGGACACCCATCTAAAAGGAGATTTGCGGTCGGATGATTTTCGCAACGGCCAATTAGATGGCGACGTTTCATTTAAAAACATAAAGGCCATGGAAAAACTGCAGGTTGGAAAAGTCGACTCACGGTTTTCACTAAAGATGCGCGATAAATCCTTATCGCGAATTCGCCTGTCGCAGAAAACAAAAATAACTGACATTAATCAGCACGAGATTAGCCTGGATGAAGTCACCCTTGAGTCCCTCACCCGAAAAAACCTGCAAGACGGAAGCTTTGATCTAGACAAATTCCATTTCAAAGCAGCTGATCTGATTGAAATGCAACTGAAAGGCAGTGTAAAAAACTGGGGTGAGTCGTTTGCATTAGAAAACAGTATCGACAATCTTAAGCTTGCATCCATTTGGGAGAAAATACCTGCCGATTTGAAAGAAGGGTTAGGGCTTACAGAATTGGGCGGCACTGTAGGGCTGTCAATAAAAGTCCGAGGCAATCTCCCGGTTTCTGAAGAAAATTTAAAACCCGCGGAGCGTTGGATAAAAGTATTCGCCACTCTCGACCCAGACAACCTACCCCCTCTGAATATTTCAACTCGTTTTCAATTAAAGAATGGCAAAGCAAATCATCTTGAAAAAAACGTCCGGGCGAATGGGTTGAACATTGACACTCATATGAGCATCAAAAACGGTTCGGCAGAGCTTTCTGGAAACACTACCGCAAAAATCCAGGGAATGGATTTCTTTGAAATGCTACCCCTGCATCCCGAGTTTAAGTTTAACTACCGCCTGGAAAACTTAAACACCCTTATTCTAGCCAAACATCAGTTGGATCTTAAAAACAGAGGGGTTCGCCATACGCTAGAAGGAAAAATTGACGGACTCAAATCTTTCCTGAAAGGCCCTCTTGACCGCCAAAGGCTTTTAAAAAATCTTAATGTCGTCCTGAAAAATGTAAATAACCTGAACATCGCAGAAGCAACGAAAGGTGAATTATTTGGAGATATTAAAGCAACCGGAGCGCTTTCCTCACAATTTGAAATCCGTCAGTCTGCCGGGAAAAGTATAGACCTTAAAGGCCTGATCGAATTCAATCAGTTCGCCGCTGAAGTTCCCAAGGGTGTTACGTTGAAAAATTTAACCGGAAACTTTCCGTTCAGCAAATCCCTCTCACTCGCCCCCAACATGCTTTTCAGCAAATCCACTTCCCCTGCGCAAAAAAGATTCTTCAAGCAGTTGAGAGGTTTTTCCCGTTATAAAAATAATATTCAAGCAGGCTCTCTGGAAGTAGCGGGACAAAAAATTTCAAATATCGGCATGGATATGGTGTTCAAGGACAATCGACTCGCGGCAGACAAATTTATTTTCGATGTTTTGGGTGGAACAGTAGGCGGGCATTTTTCTTTTACGCAAACTGAAAAGGGTTCCGCTCTTAAATTTTTTACCGAGTTCGCCAAAATAGATTCATCACGGTTATTGCCGACAAGCAAGGAAGAAAATATTGATTCCCAAATAGACGGCAATATGGAAATAGCTTTAGAAACCGTTCCTCTGGAGAAATTGCGTTTAAAAATAGGTATAACAAGAATTGGAACAAAGACTTTGGATCGCTTATTGCTTTTTATTGATCCAGAAGAAAGCAAACCCGCCATTGTAGACACACGGGCAAAGCTAAAACTCGCAGCACCTAAGCGCGTGCTGCTCTCTCTCGATAATGGGAATTTGGATGTGGAGGTCTGGCTGAAAAGCGACCTGATTGGAATTATCAAAGCACCGGAACTTAAAAGAATTCCGATTGCAGGGCTAAAACAATTCACAACGATTAACCAGCAACTGCAATCTCTTCAAGAAGTGTTGCAAATACTAAAGATTGTAGCGGCTAAAGGAATTGCTTTTGAGAACGAGGCGTTAGTTTTCAAATATTAGTTTTCACCAAGACAGATCATGCGCTCCTCTCGTCAAGAAGACGAATAATCCCCACTCCCAGACCCATTGAAAAACCCTTCAATATATTAACCTATATAGACCATCCAAACATATCGTTTGCCTAGACTTTTTGGCATGGCAAAAATATCCCCGATCTAACGTTCTTTTAATTTTTGGAGGGGTTGCCATGAAATTAATCTATTTAAGGAAAATACCACCGTTATTTTTAGTGCTTATTATATTTTTGTTGCTATGGGTGCCATCTATACAAGCTCATATTGTTCATGTTGCAAACGATACTTACAATAATTCAGGGATGGCGAACAGTGTTAATGGAATGTCCGACAATATTTTCATTCGTGATGCCAATGGAATTCGGCAAGGTTATGCTCGTTCCGATCTCACGACCTCACCAAGCGGAATAACCGGCGCCGATATCAAAAAAGCTACTTTGTGTCTGTTCGTCAATGACGTGAACTCGGCTGGCAATATAGATATTCATCGGGTTACCGCGGCCTGGGTGAGAATTGAGCTTAAGCTTTAATAGCAGCCCTACTATTAATCCTGTCCCCTTTGCCGCAAACGTGGCATTCGCTAATGGAGGTGGAGATAAAAACGATGTCTGGCACACTTCCGATTAATTTTGGATAGAGTTGTGGGTTGCCAGTTATCTAAATTTACTGGCGATCCTTCCTCTCTGCCCGCCCCGGTTATCAAGCCGTTCCTGACGTTGACCCTGAGCATTTTCCCTGCGACCCTGACTTTGGTTGCGCATTTTCGCGACGACCTTGCCTTTGGTCCTGACGTCCTTGACGATTTCCCTGAACATTTTCTCTTCGACCCTGACGACGTTCTTGTCTGGAATTCTGTCGTCCTTCACGATGCTCTTGAACATTCCCTTGTCTTTCTTCGCGCCTTTGTTGAATCTCTTCCCGGAGTTTTTGTTGTTCTTCCTGCCTTTACTGGCGTCTTTCTTCGAAAGATTGGCGTTGGTTATCTGTGGCCTCATCAGCTGTCGTTTTACTCCAACCCGGAGCCGCACTGAATCCAGAAAAAATTATTATCCCTGCTAATAAAATCCACGTTTTCATAATTCCTCTTTCAAAAAGCCGACACTATTTTTTATTAGACGATTTGCTCATCTCATCGATTACCATTTCAGTTTCTTTTTCCACTTCTTCGCGTTTCCGCCATTCCCACACTTTCAAATGCGAGCCCATATAATAAGAATGATCAAGCAACGATTCTCCATCCATAACACCCCAACGACCGTCCTCGACTTCTGTCAAGGCTTCGTAGATTGGGTTTTCTACGGAGGTATAGAGTAACTCAAGGTCGGGCGGGGTTACTTTTTGTCCCAATAAAAGTTTCACAGATGTGTCATCAATTTCAAAATCTTCCTGAATCAATTTCAGTGCTTCAGCTTTTGATTTCCCTTCCTTTATTTTTTCCTCCCATTTTTCTTCAATCGCTTTATTGCGTTTAGCAAAAGGATAATGCGTATAACTCAGGCTTTTGCCTATATGAAAATCCATATCAGGGAAATAAAGATAGGCCCAGTCTTCAAAATCTACTTCCACGCCCTCAGAGGCCCCAAGGTCTTTCGCTTTTTCTGGCGATTCAACCAATATCTGGTTATAGACCTCAACAAATTGCTGCATACTTTCAAAAACCACCGAGTGATAAAAAGAGTTCATCCGATACCAGTTATTGGTAGAGTTTTGACTGTTCATCAATTTTCTCAACATCAGCATGAGCGTCTCAGCATCAGCAAATTTATGCGACACAGTAAAAAAGTTTTGTAAAAACTGCGACCGTTTCTCACTATCAGAAGAATCTATATTCTCCTGCAACTGGTTTTTCGCGTAATCCAGAGAATGGTGGACCAAACGTTCATGGTTCAGCTTGCGCTGGTATTCCATATACTGTTTCAGTTCGTCATCTTCACTCTCTTTAGTGTTTGTAGGTTTGTTCTGGGTGATGTCTAACGCAAAAGCTAGCATATAAGATTCTCTTTCAAATAGTTTCTGACGACAAATCCCACAAGTGGGTTTTATTCCCCTAGCTTGCACGAATTCCAAATAAATATCTTTAGCTGACACCCCTACGCTTTGGGGTCATTCTTTAAACTGTATTGAATAGGTTTTAAGATAATTTAAAATCCTCCCCCTGTCAATCGGGGGCTCCCGCCTCCTAGGAGTGTTGTAATGTTTATATTGGCAAACAAATGTTATCCCGGCACAAAACGGGCATTGATAATTTCTCGTCGTGCATAGCCCAATCCAGAAGCATGAGAGCTTTTGTATCGCAAGAAAAAGCATTGACCTTTTCCCTCCACACGTTAGTGGGGAAGGTTGACAAGGCTGGTGCGGTCTGATAGCGTAACTATCATTATTATGACTATTTAAAAATCTTTTTCGGACGGAATAAAGCGTATGCCCTGGGATGATTTACACGAATCAAAAGAACCTGATGACAGGTTTAAAAATAGAGGCGGACAAGGTGGAGGCCCACCTAAACCCCCTTTCGATTTTCCTCAGATAAAGATACCGCAATTCAAACCCTCCATGCTACTGGGGATCGTTCTACTGTTATTGGTAGTTTGGATTATCCCTGGAACATTCTATTTTGTGGAGCCCGATGAAGAAGGTGTGGTGACGAGATTCGGAAAATTCATCCGAACTGCTTCACCCGGATTACATTTTAAATTTCCATCGCCAATAGAGCACGCCGCCACCCCAAAAGTCACGCAAGTGCGTCGTGCAGAAATTGGTTTCAGAGCTACACAGGGACGGCCAACACAACAGGTGCCGGCTGAATCTTTGATGCTTACCGGTGACCAGAACATCGTCGATATCAATCTGGTAGTTCAATACCGAATTATGGACTCCGTCCAATACCTGTTTAATGTTCGTCGACCCCATAAGTTGATTCGCGATTCAGCAGAAACGGTTATTCGTGGAATCACAGGTAGTAAAAAAATTGATGAAGCTCTGACCACAGGTAAAGCGGAAATTCAAATACTTGCGAAAGATCAAATTCAGGCTCTACTCGACCATTACAAGTCTGGTTTACAGGTAGTGACCATTCAGCTTCAAGATGTGCATCCACCTGAGCAGGTGGCAGACTCGTTCAAAGACGTTGTTCGAGCCCGTGAAGATAAAGAAAGAATGATAAATGAAGCTCAGGGTTATCGCAATGCGGTGATCCCAGAAGCCCGAGGACAGGCGGCCCAAATTATACGCATCGCTGAGGGGTACCGTGAAGAAAAGGTCAAAAAAGCAGAAGGTGATGCTAAACGATTTCTTCAGCAATATGAGGCTTACAAAAAAGCCCCCAACATCACTCGAAAAAGAATCTATCTGGAAACCATGGAAGAGATTCTTCCAAACGTAAAAAAATTCATCATGGGAAAGAATAAAGGCGGTGGCGTGTTGCCAATCCTTCCGTTAGGCGGAAACTCTATACTAGGAGGCAATAAATAATAGCCATGAAACAAAACTACTTTATCATCGGCGGCGTGATTGCGATCATTATTCTTTCGTCAGCAATGTTCACGGTACATATGACGCAAAGCGTGATTGTGCTGGAACTTTCAAAACCTAAAGAGATCATCAAAGAGCCTGGGCTTTATTTTAAAATCCCTTTTTTACAGCAGGTTAAGTACTTTCCAAACCAGTTACTCGATAACGATTCTTTACCTGCGGAAGTAATCACCAAAGATAAGAAAAACCTATTGATAGACAACTTCACTATGTTCCGCATTAATGATCCGCTGAAATTCTTGGAAACGGTTCGCGGTGAGCAGGGTGCCCGGGCACGGTTGGACGATATTATTTATTCCGAGTTGCGCGTTGAGATCGGGAACCATGACCTCATCGATATTGTTACCGAGACTCGAGATGCCATTATGGCGAAGGTCACCAAGGAAACTAATATTAAAGCCGCCGAATATGGTTTGGAAGTCGTTGAAGTAAGAATTAAACGTACCGATCTACCTCCTGAAATTGCCAGTTCCATATTCAACCGAATGCGCACAGAGCGTGAACGTATAGCTATGGAATACCGTTCAGAAGGTAAAGAAGAAGCGACCAAAATTCGCGCTGAAACCGACAAGGAAAAAACCATTCTCGTCGCAGAAGCCTATAAACAGGAGCAATCCATTCGTGGTGAAGGCGATGGACTGTCGACAAAAATTTACGCAGATGCTTTCAATAAAGACCCCAAGTTTTATTCTTTTATGCGATCCATGGAAGCTTACAAAAACTCTTTAAATACAGACACTACTCTTCTGATGTCCGAAGGTTCCGACTTTTTGGAATTTCTAAATAAGTCCAAATAACTCAACATACCGGGTAGCAAAAAAACGAGAAACTCTTATTATGGCAGTGAGAATCTTTCTCTTTTTCTATAAGGTCGCATGAGAATACTCATCGTTGGAGCGGGAATAGTCGGGTTTAATCTTGCCCAGGAACTTTCGCAGGAAGGCCACGATGTCGCCATTGTGGATAAGGACCTGGACCGAACGCGACGAATTTCAGATACGCTCGATGTCATGGCGTTACAGGGCAATGCCTGCCTGCCCAGCGTATTGGTCAAGGCTGGCATAAAGACCACTGAAATGCTGATCGCCGTTACCGAAAAAGACGAGATCAACCTGCTTGCCTGTTTTCTTGCTTCCCGTTTTGACGTGCCCAACCGATTCGCTCGGTTGCGTGACATGGAATTCACCTCCAACGGTGCCATTCTTTCCCCACAAGATTTATTCGTCGATCAGGCAATCAATCCGCCGCAGATCATGGTCGAAACCATTCTGAAGTTCCTTGAAACTCCGGGTGTCGTCAACGTTGCCGAATTCGCCGATGGAGAAGTACTCTTGCGTGAGTTCGATGTTCCTGAAAATGCTCCCATTGCCGGGAAATCGATTCAGGACATCCGCAGTATCACTTTAATGGATTCGTTTCTAATCGTAGCCATCGTTCGTAAGGGGGAATTGGTACTCCCGAAAGATGAAGATATCATTCATGCGGGCGACAAGTTTTACACCCTAGTGGATAAAGAATTTCTGCCTTTTTTGCTCCCCATGCTAAATAAAACCATGGATGAAGTTCAAAAAGTAATTATTTATGGTGCTACACCCATGGCCATTCACCTCGCGAAAACATTAGAAGAAGGCACCCGCGATGTGCGCATCATCGAGCCGTCCAGAGATATGGCCCACGTTGCGGCGGATCAACTGAAAAAAACTGTTGTCATGCATGGTAGTGGAACAGATATGGATCTGTTCAATGAAATTAATATGAAGGAAGCGGATTTTTTTCTGGCTCTTTCAGATGACGACGAAAACAATATCCTTTCCGCTTTACTAGCAAAAAAATATGGTGCGAAACGGGCTTTGGTTATTACTAATGACCCTGAATACCTGCCTATCCTCGATTCTATCGGCATGGACATTACCATTAACCCGCGCCTGATAACCGTCAGCGCCATATTGAAGCATTTGCGAAAAGGGCGCGTGATGTCGGTGTTCAAACTGATCGAAGATGCCGAAGTCATGGAAATCGGCGTGGAACCGGACTCCTCCATCGTTGACAAACAAATTTCGAAAATCAAATTTCCCAAGGAAGCCATCATCGGTGCCATTCTCAGGAAAGGAGAAATGCTGATCCCAAATGATGAAATCATTTTGGAAGCCGGCGACTCGGTCATTCTTGTTGCCCTACCCGGAGCTATAGAAAAAATCGAAAAACTATTTGACCGCAAGCGCTCCTTTCTTCCTTTTCGATGAATATCCAAGTAATATTAAATGTTGTTGGGGTTCTGTTAATTCTTCTTTCCGGTCTTCTTCTGGCGCCACTTGGCGTTTCAATGTATTACGACCACCCTGCTCTCGAAGGTTTTATTTCAGAAACATCCGCTTTCAGCCTGACTTTTGCTGCGGGTCTTGTTTCAGGTCTTGTGCTCTGGAAGCTCTTCCCCTCTGGCATTGAAAAGCTGCGCGACCGCGAAGGGTTCGCAATTGTCGCCTCATCCTGGATAGCTATGTCCGTTTTTGGTGCCATTCCACTTTACCTTACAGGAGCCTGTCCAGACTATATCGACGCTCTGTTTGAAAGTGTCAGTGGGTTTACCACCACCGGAGCATCGATCCTTATTGAAATTGATGTGTTGCCGCATGGAATTCTTTTCTGGAGGAACCTGATGCAATGGGTGGGAGGAATGGGGATCATCCTGCTTTCTTTGGCCATCTTCCCGATGCTGGGTATCGGTAGTTTTCATTTATTCAAAGCAGAAATCCCCGGTGGAGCAACCGTTGAACAAACACAACCGCGGCTGGCTGAAACTGCAAAAGTTCTCTGGAAAACTTATCTTGCGCTTACCCTCATTGAAATTATTGCGCTACGCTTTGCGGGACTGGATTTCTTCGATGCTGTCTGCCATACATTTTCTACGGTCGCCACGGGAGGATTTTCCCCGCACAACGGTAGTGTGGGTGTGTTCAACAATATATATATTGAATCCATAATAATTCTATTCATGTTTTTCGGTGGTATCAACTTCGCACTGCATTCGCAGATGGTAAGAAGAAATTTTGCAGGCGTATTCAAAAATCCGGAATTTCGCGCCTATTGCTCCATGCTGATAATTGGTATTCTCTTAGTAACTTGGGGGCTCACCCGAGTGTCGCCCGATGGTGATGCTGGTCAAGCATTCAGGAGTGCCGCTTTCACTGTGGTCTCCATTAATACAACCACCGGATTTGTTACGGATGATTTTAATTTATGGCCGGAGTATCTGAAACTTTTGATACTGGGCATCATGATGGTCGGCGGTTGCTCCGGCTCTACCAGCGGTTCCTTCAAGGTCATCCGTTTTATTATCCTGATAAAAATTATTTTAAGAGAACTCAAAAAACTGGTTCATCCACGGGCTATTTTCCATGTGAAGGTAGGAGATAAAACCATCGACCCTGATGACCTTTCCAATGTTGCTGCACTGACATTTTTGTTTTTGGGAATTTCAGCCCTGAGCGCAATGATGCTTTCGTTCATGGGGGTTAATTTTACCACTGCAATTTCTGCATCTATCGCTTCTTTGTTTAATATTGGCCCTGGCCTGGGAGGTGTGGGTGCCATGGGCAATTATGCCGCCATACCTGCTATGGGCAAGGGAGTTTTGATTGCCTGCATGTTATTGGGAAGGCTGGAAATTTATGGTATCCTTCTCCTTTTATTACCCATCGCCTGGCGCAAATAAGATTTGATTTCGCAAAAACAATAAATTAAAATTTCGTCTTCACAGTCAGAGCTTTGATGCTTGGCAAAAAAAGAGAATAAACCTTGATTTATAGCTACGGTATTAGACCTCGTCTGTACCTTTTATTTATTTGTCAGTGATTTGTCTTTAGTTTTGTAACACCCCTGATTTTTAAGGAATTTATATAGATATGGAAACCAACCCTCTAAAAATTACCGAACTCGTACTTCGAGATGCCCATCAATCGCTTCTCGCTACGCGGATGAAGACAGAAGATATGCTACCCATCGCAGAAAAGCTCGATCAGGTGGGTTTTTTCTCCTTGGAAACCTGGGGAGGAGCCACTTTCGATACCTGCATCCGGTTTTTAAATGAAGATCCTTGGGAAAGAGCGAGGGCACTAAAGAAAAAAATGCCCAAAACCCCTTTTCAAATGTTGTTGCGCGGACAAAATGCAGTGGGTTACCGACATTATGCGGACGATATTGTTGAGCGGTTTGTCAAACAATCTGTAGAAGTCGGGATTAATATTTTCAGAATCTTCGATGCTCTCAATGATTTCCGCAATATAGAAACAGCAGTAAACACTGTCAAAAAATGTGGTGAAACGGTTGAAGGCTGCATCAGCTACACCGTCAGCCCGGTGCATAACCTCGAACTCTATATCCAGATGGGGAAAACCCTTGAAAGCATGGGTTCGGATATTCTTTGCATCAAAGATATGGCTGGCTTGCTGACTCCTGATGCAACGAAAACCCTCATCACGGAATTAAAGAAAAACATTAAGCTCCCCATTCACCTGCACACACACGCGACCACCGGTCTCGTCGGAATGAATATACAATGCGCCATCGAAGCAGGGGTTGATATGGTTGACACAGCTATTTCCTGTTTGTCGATGGGAACATCTCATTATCCAACCGAATGTATTGTTGCCGCATTAAAAGGAACTCCACGAGATACAGGTTTGGATCTGAATTTGTTGGAGGAAGTTAACGACTACTTCAAAGAAGTGAAGAAAAATTACTCCGAGTTTGAAAGTGACTTCCAGGGTGTGGATATAAACATCCTCAAATCACAAATTCCCGGTGGCATGATTTCTAATATGGAAAACCAGTTAAGAGAACAAAATTCCCTGGATAAACTCGAAGAAGTCCTCAAAGAAGTGCCGCGTGTTAGAAAAGACATGGGCTACCCGCCCTTGGTCACCCCCACAAGCCAAATTGTGGGTTCGCAAGCAACATTGAATGTGTTGACCGGCGAGCGTTATAAAATAATCACGAAAGAAACGCGGCAATGCGTAATGGGAAATTATGGCAAATTGCCAGCACCGATTGATGAAGAACTGATGGCCAAGGTAGCCGGTGACAAAAAAGTTACAGATTGCCGCCCAGCAGATTTACTTGAGCCCGAATGGGATGGCGTATGCAAAGAACTGGGGGATAAATATACCAGCGAAGAAGATCGTTTGACTTATGCCCTGTTTGGGAAAGTTGCGTTAAAGTTTTTTGAAACTCGAGGAAAACCTTTACCAGAAAAACCGGCAGCGGCAGCAAAACCGTCACCTGCAGGTGCGGCACAACCGACTGCAACCCCACAAAGTGGTTCATCGATTTATCAGGTTCGGGTCAATGGGAAAGATTTTACCGTTGAAGTGGTAATGGGTGGAGCAGGAACAATGGCTCCCGCATCGATTGCAGCATCAGCACCCGCAGCGGCTCTTACCCCGGCACCGGCACCAGCCAGTGGCGGAGGCGGCTCTCCACTTACCGCACCCTTACCCGGGTCTATTTTTTCCATGAAATGCAATGTCGGCGATGCAGTAAATGAAGGAGATACCCTTCTGATTATGGAATCAATGAAAATGGAAAGTGAAATCAAAGCCCATCAGTCTGGAACAGTTCAATCGATTCTGGTCAAAGAAGGCGATAACGTTCAAACCGGCGATCAACTGGTAATCATAGGATAATGGAATTTAGCTTCAGTTCATCTGCGTCAAAAATAGTTCATTCAACTGCATTCACCAGTCTGGAGAGTGGCGATATTATAATGTTAGCCGTTGCTTGCCTCTTGATTTACCTCGCCATTTGGAAAAAGTTTGAACCTCTCTTGCTACTCCCCATGGGCTTCGGCTGCCTTCTTGCAAACATCCCAATGAGCATGATGGCAAGTACGGATACCGGCGGGCTTTTAAATTTTTTCTACCAGGGTATCAAACACGAAATTCTGCCACCCCTTATATTTATGGGAGTCGGGGCTTTGACTGATTTTGGTCCCTTGCTGGCTAACCCGATCACTCTTCTTCTCGGAGCCGCTGCGCAGATCGGGGTATACATGACTCTGATTGGTGCTGTCTATCTCGGGTTCAATATGCAGGAGGCAAGTGCTATCGGAATCATTGGTGGAGCTGATGGCCCCACATCCATTTTCTTAGCCAGTAAACTTGCACCCCACTTACTAGCACCCATAGCTGTAGCTGCGTATTCTTATATGTCTCTGGTTCCTTTGATTCAGCCACCGATCATGAAACTTCTTACCACTGAAGAAGAGCGGAAAATCAAGATGGAGCAGTTAAAACCAATTTCACAAACAGTGAAAATAATTTTTCCGGTGGCTGTAACGATTGTTTGCTGCCTCATGTTACCCGGGGTGACTCCATTGCTGGGAATGCTAATGCTAGGTAATATGTTTCGTGAATCGGGAGTGACCGCTCGCCTCCATGAAACTGCCGAAACTCATCTAATAAATATAGTAACCATTCTTCTTGCGCTCGCTGTGGGTTCATCTATGACAGCAGATTCTTTTTTGCGGCTGGAGACTTTGAAAATTATTGCTTTAGGGTTATTGGCCTTCTCATTTGCAACCGCTGGAGGGGTTATTTTTGGAAAAATCATGTGCAAATTGTCAGGCGGCAAGATAAACCCCTTAATCGGTTCTGCGGGAGTATCTGCCGTACCCATGGCCGCACGAGTATCACAAAAAGTGGGTGCGGACACAGATCCTTCCAACTTTTTACTGATGCATGCGATGGGACCCAATGTAGCAGGAGTGATTGGCAGTGCAGTAGCCGCTGGTGTCTTCCTTTCTCTTTTTGGAGATGCGGGTAGCGGCATAGATACCCACGCAGCTCTGGCCCCCATAATCGGCACCCCCGAACCTGGAATGCAAGCCTTAGCCACAATTGTGGAAGCAATAAAGAAATAAAGGAAATTTAAAATGGAAGCCAGTGTTTCAGCAGCCGTGAATGTTTCAATTCTTGCCATGTCCGTTATTTTTACGGTGCTGGTCATTCTCATATTCACCATTAAAGCACTGGTGAAACTCATTCCATACGAAGCACCCCCCCCTGCCAGAAAAGTTTCTTCCAGCAGGCCGCCAGGACAAGACGATCAAGTTGCCGCCATAACCGCGACCTTAGCCGCGCATATGGGAAAAAGACCAGACGAATTCAGGATCATCAATATCCAATCGCGTTAACGACCCAAGCCAACCCCATCCTAAATGTTTTTATTTGCTTTGTTCTGTAGAAGGAGCAGGCGAAGATTTAATTTTTGGTAGGGACTCGAGAATTTCGATGGGGGTCTGCAGGAAACCTTGAAAAATTCCCATCACCTTTTTTCCCAAAGAGGTAAAAGGAATCGCTGAAATTTTTGGATCTTCAAAATCTCCTTTCACATTGTAATAGGTTTTCAACAGACTTTTTTCATCACCAGCTGTTAATATTTTTCCTAAAAGAGGGATTTTTTTCAGGAACCGATCCAGCTTGGCAAGTGGGGCGACCCCAACCACTGTATCTATATGATTATTTTTCAGATCAAAGGTACCGACGATGGATGTTCGACGGTTATCCGTCTCAAAAATAAAATTCTCTGTGTCAAAAATTCCACCTTTGGGAATAAAATCACCGGACAGTTGTTTAAATGAAGACCGAGTACTATCCTTCAAAGGCAATGCCCCAGGACCTGACCCAAAAAGTTTATGGACTCCGTGCATAAGTTTTTCCTTATCCATCAAACCGGATCGAATATCCAAGGAAATTTTGCCCGATAATGATTTTAAAATCTCCGACCCGTCTTTGCCCTTGCCTTTTATGCTGGCATTAAATTTTTTAACATCCCCACTCAGGCTTTTATCAAATACATTGCCGAAAAGGCTAAAAACGTTTTCTGTTTTCACACCTTTGGCTTCCACCCTTCCCTCAAAAGTGCTGACTCCTTTTTCATCAATTGCATATTTACCGAAACTCTTAACCAATGGATTGTCACCCACGTTCAATTCTGTAAGCTGCAACACCTTATCGTTGAGTGAAAATTTTCCTGCGACCTTTTTCAAATGCAACATCTTGAAATTTAACTGGCCCACATCAAAAAGGATTTGTCCTTTTCCGTTTTGAAAAAAATCTTTCGTGACAAGAAAATCAATCACCTTCGCATCTTTCTCCTGCGATTCTGGCAAGAGTTCATCAATGTTAAATTTTTCACCTGTAAGAATCAACTCCAAGTTCGGAGAGTCACCACGTTTATAAACACCACTGATATCGACTTTGCTCTTAGCGGAGACGATACTGGCAGAGCGAATATCGAATCGATTTTCTTTGAAAATTAATTTTGCATTGAGTAACCATTCCGATGGTATTTTTTCGGGCCGAATTTTTAAATTTATCAAATCCATTTTTCCCGCGAAACGAGAATCTTCCAATTGATTCAGGTTTCCATTTCCCGAGATTTTAAAATTTACAGACCCATCCGCAGTCCACGAGTCTGAAAATATGTGAGAGGGAAAAGTTTGAAACTCTTCGGCTGCCAATTCAACTTTAAAGTCTGGAATATTCAAGTCAGGAATCTGCATTGATCCGGTAATTTTATTGCCTCTTAGTTCGTAGGACCAGTCTTCTATATTCAGGCCATCTTTTTCAGAAAGCCTGCCTTTTGCTCTGAATTGATTGAGTGCATTTTCATTTTTCTTAATCAGGCTAGGAATTTTATACCCAGTTCTTGTCAAATCTGCCTGCTGCTTAAATTTGAAATTTTCGGGAATGCCACTAATACTCATCGAAATATGCGCGGGACCCGAAAATTTAAAATCACTAAAAACTGGAATATCTTTCAAGTCTGTTTGCAATAATTCAGACAGGTTCAGGCGCAGAGAAAATTCGGGGGCAGAAACATTATGCCTGTCGATTTCGCCTTCGAGATGCAAAGCAGAATTGCCATATCGACCCACAATATTATCCAAGCGAATATTTCCAGCATCATAAGAAATAATACCATTCAAACCCATCATGGCCTGCAACCGATCTCTATACTTCATCGAAAGGTTCTTTAATTCAATTTTTCCCCATTCTTTTTCAGTCTCTGGTTTTTCTGGATTCTCTTGATACCGATAGTTGATAAGCACCCCCCCAGAAGTAAAATCGAGCCCTTCCTGCAATCCCACCAAGGCATCTCCCTCAATGATCCAATGTAAATCGCTGGAATCTAAATGATATAAGGCTGTGCCCTTTTCCAGAGGTTCTCCATTACTTAAACCAAGCTCCCCATTCAAGTTGGTAAACTTGCTATTTGAAAAGTTTCCTGAAAGGTTTTTATATTGCAGGAACCTTATCCATCGCTCATTTTTTCTTTGAGCTACTTCCGGTGTATGGGTATAAATTATTTTTCCTTTTAAGTTTTCAATTCTAGGTTCAAATTCTTTTTCCGCCAGTGAAACGGATTGCAAATCAATTTCCCCTGCTATTGCCAATTTATCAAAATCTTCAAGTGGCCCCTTAATATTCAGCTTTATATTTGCTGAGCCTTCAATGTCAGAGTAAATAGAAATAGCATTATGAATGGGATGTCCTTTAAAGGCCTTCTTAAGAGTGCGGTGGAATTGCGCCATATCTACTTTATTTTCTAGCGACAAGTCGGCGACCGGGCGGGTCATAAAATTTTCTATAGTTCCCCGCAAATTGGTTAAAGGCTGTTTCTCGTATCGGGCTTTGTGAATATGAAAACTACTATTACCTTTATCCAGCTTAAAGGTTCCTGTGACTTTTTTTAGTGGTGGAAACGGACTCTGCCAGTCCACTTTTCGCATCTCGACTTCGCCGGTAATTTTTCTACGATTTTCAGGTTTGGATATTTCCCTTAGCTGGTTGAGTGTTCCATCAAACTTGAACGAATTAAATTTGATTGATCCATTTTTGAAAGTCTTATGAATTACGTCATGATATTCCTCTGGAAAAATCTTCAAAGGAAGGTAATCGATACTCCTATCAACTTGGAAAGCATCCGTTTTTAAATTTATGAGAACATCGGGGTCTTTTGAAAAGATTTTCTTTAGAGAACCACTTGCTTTAAACTTGAATGGGCCAGTTTCTGTTTTCAACTCTTCAATATTGATAGTGTCCTTTTCCATTGAAATTTTATACTCGAGGCCGCCTCGATGTGGAACGCGCGCATCTCTTATCACTGCCCGTTCCTGTTTGATTTCAGAGAAATATTTTAAAACTCCTTCAGTTTTAAGAGCACCCCCTAAATTTCCAGAAAAGCTGGAATCGATGGATAACCAACCGGGAGTTTTCGCCAATACTTTTTTAAAATAAGGTTGGAATCTGGAAACATTTAACGGGTTCAAACGAATTTTTCCATCAATCGAAATTCCCGTGAATCCTTTTTCCTCGGAAAAATTATCAAAGGCTCCAGAAACTTGAAAAGCAGTAGAAGCCCCGGAGCTGGGTATATCCCCTTTCAAGGTAAATTGGTAAGGAGATTTGACCAGGCTTTTCATTACTGAAAAATGAAGATGATTCATCTCTAGTGAGAGCGGCTTGTCTTTGGGCTGGTCTAGATAATCCAAAAAATGAACAGAACCGCCTTCTACCATAACCTGACTCATCAGACTGACTTTTAGAACTTTAAATAGCTGGCTGTCGGCAGGTTGCGATATCCATTTTTGAACATCTCCCAAGCTAAATTGGCCTACCGCATTACGAACGACCTGGAGTGATGCCTCCTGGACAATGATCTGTTTGACTTCAACTCGTTTCTCTAAAAGGGGAAGAAGTTTCACGACCACCCAGATACTACGCGCTGTCAGTTCCGGTTCGGGGCCCCAACGTGATTTTACGGAAACGTCTTTTAGAAGAATGCTAAGTCCGCGAACAATATCCATTTCGGCATCGCCAATGGAAACTTTTCGTCCGGTCAATTCTTCCATTTTTTCTATGGCAAGATGTTTTACCTCCCCTAGGTTTCTAAGCTGATAATAGGCTAGGGAAAACACAGAAAACACGCCGAGGAACAATACAAAGAAGGAATAAAAAATTACCCTTTTTTTTGAAAGCGGCATATAGTTTACAAATGTAAGATTAAAATACGTGTTCTACAGATGAGGAAAAAAACAAAAGTGTAAAAACAATCAAAAGGTCTCCGGCGCTCTTCAGCCAAATAAAACCATTTTTTTCATAAAGTTATAGATCATTTGATGGCCTTCGTCTAGACAAATCCCATGTTCCAATACACTACCTATTTAAGCCACTAAATTCCCTAGAATATGAACTCCTTCGACCACTCAACCATTTTTGGACTCAACCCTGTATTCGAAGCTCTTAAGGCTCGCAAACGGAGTTGCTATAAGCTTATCATTGAACAGGGAAAATCACAGACAAGATTAAATTTGTTGATCAAATTGGCGCGTGAAAATAACGTGCCTATTGAGACAATGCCAAAAACAGATTTTCAAAAACAATACCGCAGTCTTAACCATCAGGGGGTAGTTGGTGTTTTTGCAGTTATCCAAGCTTTGGAGCTGGATGAATTAGTCCAACAGGCTTTTCAAAGATCGCAGTTGCCAGTTCTGGTTGTATTGGACAGCATTCAAGATCCGCAAAACCTCGGAGCCATCATCCGCTCAGCGGAATCATTGGGGATTCATGGAATGATCCTTCCTAAAAATCGCACTTCCACTATAAATGAAACCGTTGCAAAATGTTCTTCGGGGGCTATCGAACATCTTCCCATTGCATGGGTCACAAACTTGACTCGAGGAGTAGAACAATTAAAGGAAAAAGGGTTTTGGGTTGCCGGAGTGGTTCCAGACGGCGACATCCCCTGCCATCAATATAAATTTGATACACCCGTGGTTTTGGTGCTGGGAGGAGAAGAAAAAGGCATTCGCCCTTTACTGAAAAAATCCTGCGATGTCACCCTCAACATACCCATGCAAGGCGCAATAGGGTCTTTGAATGCATCGGCGGCGGCTGCAATCCTCTTTTACGAGTCATTACGGCAAAAAAAGTAAACGATTAGAACATGGATCCTGAAGAGGTTAATCGAACCTTAAAGTCGATTATATGATCGCATACGACGCATAGCGGCTTTTCTTTTCTTCTTAGCCTCCTTCTGCTTGCGCTTTTTCTTCACGGAGGGCTTTTCGTAAAAACGACGGCGTTTTAACTCTTTCAACAAGCCTTCTTTGGTCATTTGTCTTTTTAGGACTTTTAATGCTTTTTCAACCTGATTTTGATAAACTGTTACTTCCAAAAACCTTTACCTCCCAAATAAATGAAATTAATTATAATTCCCACAAAATATACGACCTAAATTTTACCAGCACTATGTTTTATCGTGAAGCTGGGGATTATCAACAAATATACCTGTAAAGTCAATAGCTGAATGAAAATGATGAATCCCAGTCCCACATTTCAATTAATCCGCATTATCCCCTTGTTTTTGTTCTGGTTAATGCTCCTTTCCCCAGACGGCCAAACAGAGGAATTTGCTGTCCCAAACTCGGGTTCGCCCTACCAAAACTTAGGTGATCTGGAAACCGGGAAAATACTGCATCTACCTACAGGTTTTACCGTCAATTTCGATCAAATGATGGACTCGATTGCCACGTCTCGGGTGATCTATATCGGTGAAACTCACGATAATCTCGAAGCTCATAAAGTTCAGTTACAAATTATAAAAAAATTATCCGAACAGTTCCCAGTCGCGATCGGATTGGAAATGTTTCGCCGCTCGGCTCAAGAAAAACTCGACCAGTGGCATACAGGCGAACTTTCCGTTAAAGAATTTAAAAACCTCTTCCACACAAACTGGGGATCGGGCTATCAACTGTATCAACCCATTTTTGATTTTGCCCGCACTAACCAAATAAAGCTGATCGGACTAAAATCTTCGCGCAAGTTAGAAAACAGTTTCCGTTCCGGCGATCCGGCTCCCGACAATACGTTTTATCCGGAAATGGATGATCAAGACCCTTATCATCGTGCCTATTGCATGGCGGCTTTTGGCGGTCACCGTGGAACAGAAAAAGCTCTGGAAAAACCCTATCGCATGTTGTTGCTTTGGGAAGAAACCATGGCACAAACCGTTTCGCGCTTTTTAATCAATCCGAAAAATAAAAATACGAAGTTGGTGGTTTTGAGTGGTGGGTTCCATATCCAATACGGATTCGGCATCCCTAAGCGTGCCTACCGTCGAATTCCACACGCCTATTCCACAATTCAACCGACGATTACCCACATCCCAGAAGAATTGAAAGATCGTGAAATGATAGTAGAGAAAGTTTCCATCCCACTTTATGCAGCGGATTATGCCTGGATGGTCGATTACAAAGTGTATGATAACGTGCGGTTGGGTGTGAGGCTGGCGCAGAAAAAAGAAGGCGTAAGCATAATGGCAGTAACACAACACTCCAACGCTGAAATCGCAGGAATTGTAAAAGGCGATTTATTACTGCGTATGGATGGGAAAAAGCTCACTCGAACGGAAGAAGTGTTGGAACAGCTGCAAAACAAAAAATTCGATGACCACTCAACCTTCCACTTGCGCCGCGATGGTAAAGAACTAAATATTGAAGTGGTGTTTAAGAAAAAAAGTAATCCTTAATTTTTCCACCACAGATAAATACGGATTCATCCAAAAAAAAACCAAGATCCCTTTCGCGCGTCATCGAGAGCGACTGTAAGGAGCGCGGCGATCCAGACTTAATAATATCCCACTTTATTCGTAGATTGTTTTGCTAGCTAGAACTTTTTATTTGTTCTGGATTGCCACATTACCTTCGGCTCTTCGCAATGACGGATAAAGGTTTTGGTTTCACTCCCTTCTCCCATTGAGGGAGAAGGTTAGGATGAGGGGAATAATAATAGTTTCTACCCTCACCCTCTTTAAAAATTCCAGCGACCGCTAAGAAGAAAAAAAGCAAATAACCCTAAAATTAAAAGAGACTCAATTGTCGCCACGGGTTTTTAATTCGCATATCGGTAACATCGGTTATCCACTCAAGCGAAGGTTGTCGTAACACATAAAAAGGCTGAAAAGCCTGCTTGAAAGAAAACCCAAAAGTTTTGAGGGCTAAGCTAACTCAGAAAAGTTCTTTGCCTGACTGGCATAGATGCAGGCAATAGCTAAATAGATAACAAAGAACCCTCCGATCACGCCTCCTAAACATGCTAGGTGTTTTCCCATGCTTTGACCGTAATTAGTTGTTTTTTGTGCAACCGAGAGAATCGTTTGAAAGTTTTGGAAACATCTGGGTCATTCAGCAAACTTTATTGTTCCAGAGCATAAAATATCCCCTGTTCCCTGGGCGCCTGTAAATCCCCCATCGCAAGTTTTAAAGTACGATAAACTCTGACCGCCCCTTCACTTTCTGTATCCTTAAAGTTTTTCCCAGGAGGGAAAACAGTATCTTCATTGAGTTTACAGTTATGAAATTTAGGAGCTCGTATAAAAGTAAAATCCCTAAAACTTGTTTTCGATAAAAATTTACGGTTATTAAAAACAACCTCCTCCTTGAGAAACGAACCTTTAAAATCAATCTCTGGGAAAGTGTCGTTGCTGTTTTCACCAGCTATTACTGAGAAATTCAAAGGCCCACGAAATTAGCATTTTTAAAATCTATCTCACCATTAAACTCTGCACCTTGAAAGTTTACAGTCGAATTAAAATTTACATCTCGGAATGAAGTATACTTGCCAAACTTTGCATCAAAGAAAAATGCTGCGTCAGATAAAGTGGCCCCCTGGAAATCAGTAAATTCTCCAAATTCTGTTCTCTCAAAAACACCATCCATATTTAGAAGAGCACCTTTAAAATTCACTTCCAAAATAAATACAGCTCTAGAAAATTCTGCTGTGTCAAAAAATCCTGGCTCCCTGAAAGCTCGCCCTACCTTGAAACTGTGTTACCAAAAAATAAACTGTGTCAACAAATAGAGCCCCCGTAAAGCTAATATTTGAGAAAATTTTGATCCGAAAAATCTATGATCTCTGGGAAAATCACATTAGAAAGGTTCATAATCTCATTATTATTTAAACATCGATCAATGAAGTCAAAGATGTCTTTATTAAACTATTTTTTCTTCTCTTCGCCCCAATTCTCTTTATTATCCTCTGGAACATGAAAAATGCAGTAGTTTAAAGACTCAGGTAGCGTTTCCTGAAACAACTTAATATGTGAAGTAAGCTGGCTCTCTGGAACTTTAAATTGACAATTTTCTATATGGCAAGGCATGCCTAACTCCTATTTTTTTACTAAATTAAATTAAGATTACCGGGAAGTTTGGAACGCCGCGCTCCTTCTGGTCGTTCGCGATGACAAAGCCCCGAGGGGGAAAAGGCAACCCCCTCAATCCCCCTTTTCAGGGGGAGGCTAATCCTTCTTTATGTGCTATCCCTCTGATTTTCTGCATTGAGCCGGTTTCACTAAACGTCCATCCAGAAGCTCAATTGAAATTGTTTCGCTGTGAAAGAATAGACCTATTGGCCGCGGGGCCTGCCCCGCATGAAGTCAGGAGTGGATATCAAAAGACATAAACTCTTGTGCCATAACCTCATCAATATCTAGCGAGGTCACATCTGCCGCGGGGGTTCCTTTGCGGCACCATGCAATAAATTTTTCGAGTTGTGGTTTTTCGCCTTCGGCATGAATTTCTACCGTTCCCTCCGGCCGATTTTTTACCCAACCGAGCAAACCCAGTTCATCCGCTTTTTCTTTTGTTCCAGCACGGAACCAGACACCCTGCACTCGACCATGCACGTTGATGTGGGTCGCTTCTATCATTTAACTTTTATGAAGATCAATTTTTTTTCCTGTGAGCATCGTCAAACAAATGCTGCACTTCGCGACAAACTTTAAATGTACTGCCTTCGCCAATTTTCACACCAAACTTACCGAGATCACGCATGATACGCTGAAACTCCTGCGTCTGGCCTTTGAAATTATCAATCAACGGACGAAAATATTTCTGTTCTTCTTCATCCAGGCGATCACAAATAATGCGAAGCCGGTCTTTTAATGGTTCGAAATTTTTTTCCATATTTTCACTCGTGAGAAATTTTAGTTACTGAAAGTCCCTGGCCCTTTTTTTTGCGTTCTATCATAAGATTCTTAAGACGCTGAACAGCAGGATTATCATCGAGAAGTAGAAGATATTTATCGCGAGTAAGAATGGAAGTTCGCAATCTTCCAAAGGGACCACCGCTGCAGAACGCGCATCGTTAGAAATCAGTGCCATTTCATCAAAAAGATCACTTTCTTTCATGCTTGCCAACACCTTTTTATTGCCTCCAGCATCTATTATGAAAACTTCTACCTTACCTTTTTTGATAAGAAAAGCACTGGTACTATGTGTTCCCTGACGGACAATGGTCTTGCCTTTTCTGTACTCTTTGACAACAAACATGTTATTTTATAATAAACCCAGTTACGATATCACAACACTAACACTATAAAAAAATAGCACAACAAATTCAATCCCATTAAGAAGGAGGGGGAATATTTCGAATATTCACAAAAACTTAGGGACGAACTTGAGGTGAAAAAATATAATTCAGTGGTTTCGAATCTTTTCTGAAGTTGTTATTCGTGCCTTGCCCGGATAACTCATATGAAATCGTTTTAATTGGCGTTGGGTGGTTCGAATTTTCCGATGGTTTCTCTTCGTGGCATATAAATCCAGTGCTTTCCCCATATGATGTATAGCTTCACCACCTTCTTTCAAATGATCGTACGCCATGCTTAAATTATAATGCGCCTGCGCGTATTTTGGGTTTAATCTTAAAGCTTCCTTATATGCCTGCACCTCTTCTTCATGCCGACCGAGTGCAAGATAAGCACGACCTAATTCATAATAGGACAGAAAATCTAAAGGGTCCTCTTCGACAATCGCATTTTGCCGATTGATTTCCTGCTTGGCCGCCTTGCGATAGGTTTTAAAATCTGTTTCCCCTGCCCCTATAGATCCCGAAAAAACAAACTGGCCGGCTAAAAGGAGAATAAAAAAAAGAGTCCTCTTGTTTTCAGGCAAAACATCTAACAGAATGTGTTGGGATATATTAAGAGTCATCTCATCAATGTAACATTTTTCTATTTTGAGGTAAGAATGAATTACAGGAAATTTGGCGGTATGGATTGGCAGGTATCTGAAGTCGGACTTGGAACCTGGCAACTCGGTGCTGACTGGGGAAATGTAGACGATGCAATGGCAGAAAAAGTTTTGCGGACTGCCGTGGAATCGGGAGTTACTTTTTTCGACACAGCAGATTGCTATGGCGAAGGCCTTTCCGAAAAAAGACTCGGAAAATTTTTTAAATCGTGTCCCGAGAAGGTAACCATCGCTACCAAGCTGGGCAGGTTCCCTCAACCCGGCGGGCTAGATAATTTTTCCCTGCAACAGTTTCGCCAACATACCGAGGATTCACTCAAACGTCTTGGTGCCGAATGTCTGGATCTGACTCAAGTCCATTGCCCTCCCACAGAATTAATTAAAAAAGGGGACATTTTCGACTGGCTTCGCACATTAAAACAAGAAGGCAAAATTAAAGCTTTCGGACTCAGCATAGAATCCATGGAAGAAGCGGAACTATGCCTTAAACAGGAAGGGGTTTCATCCCTGCAAATTATTTTCAATGTTTTACGGCAAAAACCGATTGAAGCGATTTTCGAATTGGCTTTGGAAAAACAGGTTGCTCTCATTGTCAGGCTACCGCTTGCATCTGGACTGCTTTCTGGAAATTTCAACAAAAATACTTCTTTCGCTGAAAACGACCATCGCAACTTCAATCGAAATGGAGAGCATTTTAATGTCGGGGAAACTTTTTCTGGTCTCCCCTATGAAAAGGGTCTTGAGCTTGTCAGTCAGTTAGGAGAAATGATTCCCAATGATATTCCTCTATCTCTAGCCGCTTTAAGATGGGTTCTGGATTTTGAGGCCGTTTCTGTTGCAATTCCCGGCTCAAAAAGTCCTGAACAAGTTCAGCATAATTGCCGAGCCAGCGACCTGACCCATATGAACCCATCTTTACACGAAACGCTAAAACAATTTTACAAACAAGATGTAGCGCCTTTTATTCGAGGCAAATACTAATTCGTTGGATTTACTTTTAAGACCAGAACATTATTCTCTTTATGAATATGAATGTGCCTATGCGTTTCAAGAAACTTCAACTCCCTACACAAAAGTTAAAATGATTGGCAACCTTCATCAAGAATCTCAAAACCTTTCGTCAAGTCTCTTATTTCTTTTAGTAAATCCCCTGCCCAATCATGTTCCATCAACATAACCTGAATTGGCCCGGCAACAGTTTTCATGTTTGTGCCCAGCTCTTGTGATTCCAGTTTTCTTATTAATGGAACAAAACCCTCTCCTCTTTCAGCAAATGTGGCTCGAGGTCTTCTCGCAAATGTGTAAAAGTTGTTTTTAGATCTTTAAGTGCCGGGTGCCGTTCCTCATGGGCAGATAAAACTTTATCTAGCAAATCACTTTTTCGAGGTAGATTTTTTCAAATATTCATGATGTTTGGATTCAATACTTCCTCCGATTCAAGACCATTTTCCTGACACCCATTTTCAATGGGTGTGGTCTCCTCCACAACAAAAATCAATGGATAAATCTTCAAAGGTTTCGGCACAGAGGGCGTTATCGGTTACAAATTCTCCAACAGAGGTCTGAGTATTCCAGCGCGTTTTCATGATTTTCTCCATAAATTAGGGCTTTTTTGACCGCAACCCCTAATAAAGATAAAAAGATATTTTTATCTTTATTATTTAAAAATAAACCTGTTACAATAAGTTGTCAAGGAATGGCCCTCAATTTTTAAAATTGAGAAACTTTTTGAACCTCAATTAGCGGGAACCCATCTTAGTATATGAGAGCAGTTCAATTTTACTTTCAAAAGGAATTTGATGTCGGAAAATTATTCAGTTAAAGAAATCGAACTCACGCCCAACCCCCGGGCTGTAAAATTTATATTAGACAAGCCTGTTTTAGACTCTGGTTCAAAAACCTTTGAATTGGGCGGTTATCTTGCATCAGATATCTTTGCCAGTAATATTTTTGCCTTGGATATTGTTGACCTTGTTTATCTTCGGGAAAACTTTATTTCCTGCACCCTTCATTCTGCTGATCTATGGGTGGTTTTTAAGGATAAAATCAAAAATATTATTGAGGCCGATTTAAAAAAATACGACGAAGGCGATGACGAAGTCTCTGCTTCCATTCTTGAAGATTTCGATATGGAAAAATATCCGGGGCTCTCCAATGATGAGAAAGTAATTATTGTTGAAGCTGTTCTGGATGAATCCGTCCGACCCGCGTTGGCAAACGATGGCGGAGGCCTGGAAGTAATCGAAGTGGATGGGCCGATTGTCCGCATTCGTTATCAGGGTGCTTGTGGCAGTTGCCCCAGCTCTACCGGCGGCACTTTGCGTGTAATTGAAAACCATCTTAAATCTCAACTCGACCCAGCAATCAAGGTTCACACTTATTCTTAGCCCCCTTCCCTTTTACTTTTACCGTTCTCGTTTTTTTCACAATCTCGCCCAAAGCTTTTCGCAGTAGCCTTCAATTTGATCCTATACCTTTATTTATCAAAGTGTTGCTGCGCATTTAAATTTTAGTGATAATTAGTTACTCAAAAGAAATAATATGAAAACGCAAAAAAATCATCCAAATTTTTACTTGGACCTATTTGGCTCTCTTTACTCCAATAGTTTCAATTTAGAATGGGCAATAGAGAACAAAAGCCGGGTGGTTTCTAGCTATTGGCGATCGGATCCTACAACCTTGAAAGCATCACAGAACAATCAACGTGTGTAACACAAGGAATAAACTAAAAAGACCATCAGGCTTCCCTTATAACTAAGTAAAAAAACCTTTAACTTTTGCACAGATGAAAAAAAGAAGCTCCACTCAATTCGCCATCGTATCTTTTACAGGAGATTCATCTCTAACCTATGAAGATTTAAAAAAGTCAAACAATGGTGAAATTGGTTTTCATTTCATTATTGATTCTCAAGGGCAAATTTTAATGGGCAGGCATTCCTCCAAAGTTGGAGCCTATTCTTCTGAATTCAATGAAACCAGTTTGGGAATTTGCGTTATTGGGTCACGACACGAAATGGAAGATGCCCAATCCATTGCCCTTACTCTACTGCTTGAAAACCTGAAAACAGAATTCCCTGAAATAGAAAGTATGAAATATATCTACAAGGAAAGTTAAGTCAAAAAATACCTGCATCCTCATAATCTCTGATTATCATTCGAATTTTTAACCCCACAAGAGTATAATTTACCAAACCAAAGTTAAGAGGACTTCATGATTCGCTAGGTACTGAAAATTAAAGCACTGAACTCAGACAAAAAACCTGGCAGTTGTGTCTCGGATTAGCCTTTGGCCGAATCATCGGCCTGAAGCCGTTTTGGACACGCATAATATCTTCATTATGATGGGGGGGCAAAGAAGAAACCAAAATAAGAACAGACCCTAATACCCGAGCAACTGATCTGTTAAAACAAATTACTGGACAATAGCTTCTAGAAAACTGACATAATATAAATATGAAAAAAATTATTATTATTGGCGGTGGCATAGCTGGGTTGGCAGCTGCATATCGGATTCAACGGAAAATATCTGAAGGTGCCGATCTGGAATGTATTTTACTGGAAGGAAGCGGACGGTTTGGTGGCAAAATTTTCACAGAAAAATCGGACGGATTTATCATAGAACGAGGGCCCGACTCATTCATTTCCCAAAAACCTGCCACTATACAATTATGCAAACAACTGGGATTAGAGGATAGACTCATAGGAACCAATCCTGGAACACCCAATACTTTTGTTTATACCGATGGTAAACTGATGACCATGCCCGATGGATTGAGTCTGATGATCCCAACTAAGTTTTTACCCTTCGCTATGACGTCATTGTTCAGTCTCTCTGGAAAAATTCGTATGGCCTTAGATCTGTTTATCCCAAGAAAAGTTGGAAATTCCGATGAAAGTCTAGCCTCATTCGTTCGCCGCAGAATGGGAGAAGAAGCTCTCAATAAAATGGCAGAACCAATGCTCGCTGGAATTTATGCCAGCGATCCAGAAAAGATGAGCATTGGTAGTACCTTTCCCATGTTTGTTGAAATAGAACTTAAATATCGATCTCTCATTATCGGTATGCTGGCTCGCAAAAAAGCCCTGCTGGTGTCTGCCGATACTGATGTAACGATGAACACAGGAAAACGACCTACCACTTCCTATTCGTTATTTATGACATTAAAAGAAGGTCTTGGTGAAATAGTTGACGCTATTATAAAAAAATCACCCGACGTCCAGTTTAAATCAGAAGCTAAAGTTGCGGCCCTCGAAAAACAAAATCATGGCTGGCATATAAGTCTTGCAAACGGATCTGAATGCCACGCGGATGCTGTTATTATTGCGACCCCTGGAAGCATAACTAAAAAAATCATAAAACCAATTGCCCCCGAATTGGCTGAGTTATTCGAACGTATCCACTATGTATCCACAGCAACCGTGACGCTTGGATATAAAAAAGAAGGCTTCTCTCACCCTCTAGATGGATTTGGGTTTGTGGTACCTAAAGCTGAAGGAAAAAGTATTTTGGCCTGCACTTGGACTTCTTCAAAATACCCTCATCGTGCACCTGACGGGTATGTGATGCTACGCTGTTATTTAGGTGGAGCTCTTCACGAGGAAATTGCCGAAAAAGATGCTGAAACAATACAAACATTAGTAAGAAACGACCTAAAAGAAATAATGGGTATCAAAGAAACTCCCGTTTTCTGTAGAGTATTTAAAAATCATAAAGCAAATGTGCAATACCATGTGAATCATTCTGAGATAATTGATTCTATAATGGAAAATTTAAAAAAATTTCCAGGACTTTTTCTTGTAGGTAGCTCTTATCGTGGGATTGGCATTCCAGATTGTATTCATAGTGGAAATCAGGCAGCCGAAGCTACCTTGGAATTTTTAGGTGCTAAATCCGAATAGACGATTTAGCATCTAATATCTGGATCATCAAATAATATATAGGAGTTAGCTATGAAATGGGTTTCTGCCCTCTCAAAACAAACGGATATCGATGCTGCTGTCCAAGAAGCCACTGAGGAAATCATTCGAAAACTGGGTAAAGACCAGGCCGACTTGACCGTTGTTTTCGTTGCACCACAATATAAAGATTTTTATGACAAGATTTCCGATCTGGTAAACCGCTACCTCAAACCCGGCGTATTATTTGGTTGTTCTGGCGGTGGAATTATTGGAAACGGAGAGGAAGTAGAACAGCAGGCCGCATTCAGCATTACTTGTGCAACTATGCCAGGTGTGAAAATTCAGCCCATTTATTCCGAAACCGAACAGTTGCCCGATCAAGACACTTCCCCATCGGTTTGGCGAGATTGGTTAGGCGTGAAAATTGAAGACCAACCGCATTTCATTTTTCTTGCCGACCCTTTTTCTTTTCGCGGCGACGAGTTCCTTGCTGGCGTCGATTTCGCCTATCCAAACAGTAAAAAGGTAGGCGGTCTCGCAAGCGGCGCTCAAGGCCCCGGTGGTAACGTGCTTTATCTGGGAGATAAAATTTTTAGCAAAGGATTGATCGGCATTGCCTTAAGCGGTGACATAGAAGTCGATACCATCGTAGCGCAAGGCTGCCGCCCCATCGGTCAGCCCATGAAAATTACCGCATGCCAGGACACTCTGCTAAAAGAACTCGATGGCAAGCCAACTCTTGAGATTTTACAGGATCTCAATGAAACTCTTTCTGATGACGACAAAAAACTTTTACAAACTTCTCTGTTTCTGGGAATCGAAATGGACGCGATGAAAGACGACCCAAAACAAGGCGACTTCCTTATTCGCAATCTAATGGGTGTTGACCGGGAAAGTCAGTCTCTTTCTATTGGCGCACTAATGAGAACCGGTCAACTTGTGCAGTTCCATTTGCGTGATAAAAAAATGTCATCAGAAGATCTCGATGTAATGCTCACACGATACCTGTCTAAAGGTCATGCGGAAAATGCTAGCGGCGCATTGTTATTCTCTTGCCTCGGCAGAGGCAAGTACCTTTATGGAGAAGCAAACCACGATACCAATATGTTCCGGGATAAGCTGGGAAAGATCCCATTAGGTGGGTTTTTCTGCAATGGAGAGATAGGACCTGTGGGAAATGCCACATTCCTACATGGCTATACCAGTTCGTTTGGAATTTTTAGAAAATCAGATCGCACTTAATAATAAGAAAGGAATACCTATGGCAGTCGAAGTAAGTGTCTCAACCACCCCCAACGAAAATGCGATGAAGTACACCCTCAATTGTAACTCCATTGAATCGGGTCATAAAACTTACGCCAACGCCGAGGACGCAGTAGATTCTCCCGTTGCCAAAGCTTTGTTTGCGATTGATGGAGTGACTCAGGTTTTCCTAATGGCAGACTTCATTTCTGTTACAAAAAAACCTGAATCCAGTTGGGGTAGCTTGGAAACAGCTATTCTGGATGCAATAAAATCTGCCTACTAAATGAACGACACCGCCGCAAGCGGACGAGGTATCCGGCAAGGATTTTTATTTAAAACACGTGGCAAGCCACGGGGAATAAAGCCCACTGGTGGGATTAAAATCAGTTGAAAATCACAATACTGGGTTCAGGCACAGCCGTACCATCCCTACAACGCAATTCTTCCGGTGTCCTCATTCAGGACAATGGAGTTAACTCTCTCGTTGATTTCGGTTACGGAAACCTGAGGCAACTGCTTAACCTGGGGGTCACCTACCACGATATTGACCGTATATTTTTCACGCACAACCATCCCGGTCATGTATCCGACCTCATTCCATTCTTATTTGGCTCACGCTATCAACTTGATGCTCGAAAAAAAGATCTCGAAATCATTGCCGGGCCCGGATTTCAAGATTTTTTCGATAAGCTCATGTTGGCTTTCAAACATTGGTTGAAGCCCACCGAATATAAGCTAAATATTTCAGAAGTAGATGAAGGCGTTCGTGATTTTGGAAAATTAAAAGTTCAGGTAGGAAAAGTGAAACATATTGCTATGAGTCGAGGTTACCGTTTCACCAATGACTAAGGGAAATCCGTTGCACTTTCTGGAGATACCGATTATTGCGAGGGAATGATTGAACTAGGCAGAGATGCCGACTTGATGATACTCGAATGCGCCTGGCCAGATGACGAAAAAACCGAAGGCCATTTAGGCCCGACGCTTGCGGGCAAGCTGGCGATGGAAGCAAATTGCAAAAAAATTTGCCTCACCCATTTTTATCCACCTTGCGATTTAGAAAACATCCGCAATACAGTTCAGGAAACTTATAAAGGGGAATTGGTGCTGGCTAGCGACCTAATGCAGTTTGATTTGTGACTGGGAAATCTCTACTTTTTTCCTTCGCGGCGGTCTTCGACGAAATCGACAATAAACATAAAAAGCTTGATCACGCCAAGCATGCCAAATATACCGAGAAGCAATTGCAGCAAAGGCGGTATCCCCAAAATAATACTTTCAATATATATAAAAAGAGATTCCACAATAACTTCCTGTTAAAAAAGGCACTTAAATTTTTCAGCAAGCATACCTAAGCAAAACCCATTACGCAATGTTTGCCTAAACAATAAATATTTCTGCCTTCCCCGATTCAAGATCAATTTTTAAAATTAGGTGATTGTTCGTATCCGAGACATATAATCGGTTATTAAGTTCGAGCACCTCTGCCGGTTCGCAAAGCTGACCAATACCATCGATTGCGAGATCAAAGAGAACTTTAGTTACGCTTTGAGTCTTCAAACCCAACACTTTTATTTTATGATTCTACAAAACGGCAATATATACCTTATCCATTTAATAATGCTTAACCAGAAGGTGTTGAAGGAACGCCAGCTTGCATTTCACATCGCGTTCGCCAAAACCGAAAAATCCTTTTCCTATGAAGGTGGCGTTGAAACCAAACTCATAGAGACGAATACTGAGGATGGCATTGGTTTCACTATCCGCACGTCTTTTAAATGCAACACCTTGTTTACAGTTTCCTTAACAAGTTCCTACCTTTTCACATTTAATATCTATTCTTCCTAACTAAGATACTCCCAAAACACATATCGATTCGACTCTACTAAAATCAGTGTCGGGATCACATCAATAGAATTAAGAAAAAAATAGATCCAAAAATCCAGAATCACCAGTTTTTCCTTAAAATCAAATAGATCGAGCGGTGATTAAACGTTGAACTACGGCACTTACGCAGCATTGATTTTGGGAGCAAAGAGTAGTGGTTTCTTAACTTATTAGGCTGGATATTTTTGATAAAAAACTGGTGAACCCCTGGAGTTTTGTTTTTTTTCCTTTACTGTAATAATGGTATAATTGCTTATTCGCGTGAAGATAAAGGTCATCTTTGTTTGGAATTTTTGTTTCTGAACCCGAATTGGAATGCATGTTCGAGTTAAAATGATAACTTTGGGGGCCACTTCACTAATTGCACTTTCTCCTGTCAAAATTAAAGCAAACTATTATTTTGGTTATCATATAAAAACCCTCAAAAGCTTTATATTTTTCTAAATATAACTAAAGTATTACTATGAAGAGGTCCAGACATAAAACATATGGAATTTAAAGCCATTTTATCACTGTCACATTGAAATAATAGATCTGAGATTAAAAATACTTAATGTCGGATTAACATTATTTTAATACATCTAGCCTATCCTAATTCAAAAATATGAAAAACTTTAATAGTAGCTTTGTATATTTTATAAAGTACGAGATCTTAATAACAAAAACATAAATTGAAAAAATAATTTCTGGGCAACATATTGAGCTGAAACATAAAAAGGGGCATTTTCATGTTTTCAAAAGCTTTTACATACATTTTATCTTACGTATTACTGGTATTACTTTGCTGCCCCAGTTTGATGTGGGCCGAACCTTTTAGAGATAATAATAATGGTACAGTTATCGATGAAGGCACTGGATTAGTCTGGCAAAAAGGCGATTCCTTCCACGATCTAAAAAAAGGATTGAATTGGTACGATGCTCTCGAGTACGTCACTTCAAAAAAATCCAAAAAATTTGCTGGACATGATGATTGGCGGTTGCCCACATTAAACGAATTGAACAACTTATGGCAGTCTTCCGGAAAAGTAAAAAGTAAAGATGATGAAACTCTAGGTCTAGCCACCGAATTCCAGAAAGGCGGTAGCTATTATATCTGGACAGGAGAAGAAAGAGGCCTGGACCACGCTTGGTATTTTGGCTTGGGGCAAAAAGAAAATTACTTTAATTTAAAAGATTTGGCGGACTTAGAACAGGGTGTAAAAATGGTCCGCCAGCGTGATGTCCAATAGTATGGGTGGCAAAAATGCGTAATTTTTAAATAGCCATTAGAATCGCTTATATAAGAGCTAATCACAAAATTCTTCTACTCGTTATAACGAGTGACCCTAGGGAGCGAACAATGAAACCGAACAAAAAATTTTACCTTTTACTATTCGTTTTATTGATGGGCTTTTGCTGGACCATTCCTACCGCATTTTCTGAAGATAAACCTATGGATAACAGCCCAATGGGTCATGGAGACCATGGCGATCACTCCAGTACACCAGCGGTTTCGGGTGGAGAATATCGTACGGAGCAACCGGATACTATGAATCACGGGCACATGGATCATGGAAAAAGTGATGGTAGTATTTTCCGAACCAAGGGTGCCCATGATGAGATGGGGATGTCGAAACCCCAGGACATGAGCAGCAAGGCACTTTTGGCGCGCGGACGTAATATTTTCTTACATATGTGCGTGTTTTGTCATGGTGAAAATGGCAATGGCGGCGGTACAGCGACCCAATATCTCTACCCTTGGCCACGGGATTTTCGTAAAGGAATTTTTAAGTTTCGAACCACACCCACCGGAACCCTACCGCGCGATGAAGATTTGTATCGAACCATTGTTGAGGGTGTACCCGGGACTTCCATGCCAGCATGGAAAGACGCGTTGACCCCGGAAGACACATGGGCATTAATCAATCATATAAAAAACTTTTCCGAACGTTTTCAAAAAGAGAAACAAGGTGAAAAAATTGTAGCGAAAATCCATCCTGATTCTTCGCCTGAATTAATCGAAAAAGGTAAAAACCTTTTTCAGGAGTTGAAGTGCAACCGTTGTCATGGCGATTCCCTGAAAGGCGATGGAGAACTATCCGAGTCGTTGATTGATGCTTGGAAGCATGCCGTATTTGTTCACGACATTACAAATCCCCAGGCTCTGAAGGGCGGTCATAAACCGGTTGATATTTTCCGAACAATCTCTTCGGGTCTCGATGGAACACCGATGCGATCCTATATCGACCTTCCTGAAGAAGATCGCTGGGCATTGGTGCATTACATTCGCTCAAATTTTTCCAAAAAATTTACAAATGCTGAATTTGAAACCGATATCTATTCTTTTCCCGTTGCCTTTGAGTTAAGCACCGACCCATTCAGTCCTCTATGGGAAGAAGTGAAATCAACCAGCTTGGTTTTACGTCCACTCTCTGCCCGTCGTGATGCCGTTGAATTTGTCAATGTGGCTTCCGTCAACAATGGAGAGCAACTTGCCATCCGCATCAAATGGAGCGACCCTACTCATGACGCGTTTTCTGAATTACATTCAGATATATTCCGCGATGGGGTTGCCGTGCAATTTGCTTTGGGTGCGGTAACACTTCACACTCACGGTCACAACGAACCCTTTTTTGGAATGGGAAACCGCAACAAACCGGTAAATATCTGGAATTGGAAGGCCGGTCTCGGAGAAACACTTGAAGCAGAAGACGATCTTGAATATGCCGGTGGCGGGGTAGATATGGATGCCCTCATCTACGGCGGCATCATGTCTAATCCGGTTACAAAATTAAATGCCACGGGTGAAAATCCAGTTGAAGAATTGAACGCCGAAGGATTCGGCACCATCACTCCCCAGCCTCCTGAAAACCAAAATGTCGATGGCGCAGGGGAATGGAAAGACGGCACTTGGACAGTTGTCTTTCTTCGCGATATGCCTAAAACTGGGAAATGGGATGTTGATTTTGCCAAACGTATAGATCCCGCCCTAATGGCCTTTGCCGTCTGGGATGGAGTCAAAGAAGATCGGAATGGCCGGAAGGTCATCAGCGTATGGCAACGCTTCAATATTATTAAACCAAAATAATTTTCCCCTACGCTCTCTAAATAAAAAGGAGAAACGTAACTTCCATATACAAGCGTATCGACCCAGCTCTGTTGACCTTTTCCGTCTGGGTTGGCGCCAAAGAAGACCGGAATGGCCGCAAGGTTATCTGCGTATGGCAGCGCTTCAATATTATTAAACCAAAATAAATTTTCCCCTACGTTCTCCGAATTAAAAGGGGTAATTCTTAACTTCCACCGGAGTTTCTGTTGAATCAATACCGTATTTTGTTGATCGAGGTTTTCTTCCTGATCTATTGCCTTACCTTCATCCCATCTATTTTCGCCGCAGAAAAAATGGGTTTGGGGGAGCTGGACCGATTGATTAAAATCCACAAGCCGCAAAAGCCCACAGAAGATTTTGACGCAACCATTGGTCCTATAAAAAGCGTTCAACTACTTCCAAATTTTGAGCCGACTGTCTTTTCCATTCCCGGGTTCAAAGTCTCTGGTTGTGGCGCATGCCATCAATCAAATGATCTACTAAATCTTTCAATCGACCGCATGCGAAAAACTCTGAAACGTTTGCATACTATTTTCCCAGATCTTTCGCCGGCACCGTTGAAGCAGTTCATTATTCAGTCGTGGTCCGGTGAGTTATTACAACCCTGGCAGTTTGCACATACGACTTTCGACTCTATCCGAATTTCTCCCGCAACCATCCTGATAGACAGTCGCGCCTATGGCAACGCAACACACCTTCACGAATCACTTCATTTGACACAACCGTTTGTGGGAGCCGCCAATGAGCTAGAAGCTTATGGATTGAACATTCGTTCTGACCCAAGATTTTTATTTCTAAACTTCCCTTATTTTTCAGATACGGTCACGGCTTTTTTCCTGCCCGAATTCCCAAAAATGCTGGATCGTTTTTTTGCTCGACAAATAAATGAAGATCTAACTATACCGAGGGAAGTGCAGTGGTTTTTGATGCCTTTTGATGAGGAGAGTCTGAAAAAACTTTCTCAAGCTATTAAAAAAATGGAACCGGTTTTAAAAGAGATGGGACGGATGAACCGCAAATTTCCAGTCAAGGCGGCTTACCTGGGCGAACAAACCCGAGCTCTTTCTTTGTTACTTGATATTGCTGCGGCAAAATTATTACCTCTCCCAAAAATAATGGAATCGGATAACAAAGAAGCCTTCTCTATTCTAGGACAGCAATTCGACAAACTCGACAACACCCGTCTGGGATACAGAATTGATCGCAAACGAGAAGCCTTGATGATTCTCACCTATAAGATGAAAATTAAAGATCCCCAAAAGCGGCTAGGCATCTATTTTCATTTTTTAAAAGATCGATATGTAGGAGCAGATGGAGAGATCAGTTTAAAAGTTTCGGATGAGGAAGATCTGAAAAAGTTTGTCGAAGAAAAACGTGTTCAGATAACTCGCATGATGAAATCAAAAAACTTCACCGAGATAGAACGCCAAGGCGCAGAAAAACTACTCGGCGTAGGGCCGACAGGTCAAAGCCCAGTTGTGATCTCCGAATAAAGGAATTTTTATGAGGCAACCCACAACCCAAAAAAAACTGCAAGCCTCTTGGGAATAGATCCGCGTAAAGGCTATGCATTGACTAAATACTAGAACCAGTAGTAAAAAGATAATAGGCTCAGCTTACTTGACGTGTATCGACCTATCACGACAGGGCATTGCCCGGTTAGAGTTTGCTAGGATGTGTTACGAGTGCCGGGCCTTTTACGTGGTCTTCAAGAGTTTCGGCTTGCACCTTGTCTTGAAGTTTCATAAGCGCGTCTATCACCATTTCTGGTCGTGGTGGACAACCCGGGATATAAACATCCACTGGAATCAATGTATCAATTCCCATAACGGTTGAGTAGTTATCATAGAATCCGCCGGAGACGGTACATACCCCATAAGCCACAACCCATTTTGGCTCCGTCATCTGATTAAAAACTTTTACCAGAATCGGTGCCTGTTTGTGACTGATAGTTCCCACCACCATAAGCAGGTCGGCCTGCCGAGGTGAGAAACGAGGAAACGCCGCACCCATACGATCCAGATCATATCTTGGACCAGCTACGGACATAAACTCCATACCGCAACAAGCAGTGATGAAGGGATAGATAAAAAAGGAATATTTTCGTGCCCAGTTGATGGCCTGCGTCATTTGCGTAACGATGACATTATTGCCCAGACTCATCTCGGTTTCTGTTCTATATAATCCAGCCATTGAACCGCTCCATGGAAATAAGTGATAACGTATATTAGAATATTTTTCGAGAAAAACCAACCCCCCAGGCCTTGTCCGGAGAAAATAGGTCGACACCCAAATTGCGTATAAATATATTTTTTCCTTTAACTATAGGTCACCATCCTTACTTCTCACTCCAATGAACTCGCATTGCTATCCCCGTAGGGGGCGGAATAACCTTGAGGGATTTAGGGGAAGCGGTGTATAATCAAACTTATCAGGAAATGTATATTGATAAATTAAGAAATTAGGCCTGCCTATAGGGACAGACCTTGAATGCTTGGAGAAAAAGGAAAATGGATTACAGTGGTAATAAAACAGCAGTAGGGCAGGATCGTGCAATATCGGAAACGGAGTCCATCGTTGGCATGAACTTGAGTAAAGACGGAAAAACCCTTGATCTTACAGCAACTTACCTGAAGGAGTACGGGGCAAAAGATATTTCGCTGATGGAATCGTTGCGACCTTTAACAACTCTCGCATTTGGCACCAATCTTTGCGGCGCTAAAGGTGCTAGATGGCTAGCACAGTCTGAAGTCCTGGTCAATCTGACTTCCCTCAACCTGTTTTACAATAAGATCGGGAATGACGGCCTCAAATATATTGCCGTCTCAGATAACCTGCTGAGCTTACAGAACTTGGTGATCACGGATAACGAGATAACCGATGAAGGCGCGCTCAGTTTAGCCAAGTTCTTGCCACTTTTCACCAACCTGATGCGACTCGACCTTCGCCTGAATCGGATTAAAGAAGAAGGCAAAGATGCCCTTAAAGAAGCGCAAAAAATGTCCTCTGTAAAGCATCTGCTGCTGGACAAAGTCGAAGGCTTCCAAGTCAAATAACCGGTCTTTATATTCTTTCCGAGATTATTTGGCTTCTTAGAAATGGGTCTATATCGATCACTGTTACCTTCGCTCACTAGAGGGCGTTTGTATTTAATGTGATGATTTGATTGTCGAACAAGGGATGGATATTTGTAAAGTCGATTCCCAGCAACTCCACGCATTTTTTTACTTCAGAGCTTTGGTAGATGATTTGCCAAAGTCGGTTCCCCATCTCTTGCGCGTTTTGTAGTAGCAGCCGCAAGTCTTTCGTTTCATCTTCCCTGAGAATAGCAAAGAGGTCGATTTCAAGAGCCTTCCATTTTTTTTCTGTCCGCAAAACACTTTGGTAAAGCTCCATCTCGTGACGGACCAACAGGAATTTGCTTTTAAGCGGTTGCGCGTTTGTAGAATTGGGAAACAGAGTCGCGAATTCTTTTTCAATATCGCTTACCTTGCCCACTGTAAAAAGCGACCATTTTCCGTGCAAGATTTCCAGTCTATCTGCAAAATCGAAACAACGATCAATCAGCTCCGGGCGCATATCGCGGATCAAAAGAGCATCGGGGAAATCTTTAGTGATCCTCTCGTGTAACAATAATAAATCTTTATACAGTTCCCGCAAAACCGAGTTCAAGTTGCCGATGCTGACGGGCTCATCCGATTGGCGGGTATCTTTCAGAGAAATGGTTTCAACTTCCAGATCCCTTTGCGTCGTTTCGATGTAATTGATCGCTCCTATTTCCAAAAGTTGATAAAAAGTTTCTGGAGAAAGGTCAAAGTCGATACCGAAATTGGTTTTTACGAAATCGCGTATCTTGCGACATTGGCCCACATCGCGAAACGTTTCAACCGCTTGTTGCAAAGGTTCACCAGTGGCATCGAAAGGTGCGATATCGGTATCTGATCCGATTAGTTTCTTTAAAATACGTTTCGGGTCGCGCATTCGGGTATTTAATCCTAAAAAGGTATATAAGCATAGCTTGGAATTTAAGAAGGAAACTGTTAACATCCTCCAGATTCTGATAGCCCTCATTCTAAGTCAGGATGGTTTCAATATACAAGACCAAGCCGGGGTGGCGGAATTGGTAGACGCAAGGGACTTAAAATCCCTCGAGGGTAACCTCGTACCGGTTCGATTCCGGTCCTCGGCATTAAATAAAGTAAGGAGTTATAGCATTGTTGCTGTAGCTCCTTTTTCTTTTATTAGAGAAGTTGTGTAATTCTTGTGTAATTTGGTCAGAAAAACAACGGTATTGAAATTTTAGGTTAAAGCTTTCGGAAAATTAATATGAAATCCCCAAGTTCGAAGAATTTATCTAAATGAAGGGGCACAGACCGCGTTTAATCTGCGATAGTCACCATTTATATGCCCAAAGCATGTAAAGAGAAATTGGCCAACCCCTTTTTTAGGTACAATTGAACAGTAGCTTATCGACCCAAAGCAGACATTATTTAACAACTGATTTTTTCTATAAGCATTTTCCACATATAAAGTGTCCAGAGAATGAAACAAGAATACCCCCAGTTTTTACCGCCATCAGATTTAGACAGATCACCTCTACGCGAGCGATCTCCATTAGAAAAACTCGGCTGGCAACCCTTCTTTGCCCAACAAACCAGTATTGAGGGCATGAACCAGACGCCGCCAGGGCGCATCGTTGAAGTTCACAGAAAGGGTTTGCATTTTCTTGGTGACGGCTTTGATATGCTGATCCCTCCCGGACCAGATGCAACTGTCGGGGATTGGTTGCTGTTGAACAAATCCCAACCCGCATCCAGCAAGGTCCTCCATCGCAAAAGTCTTTTCAAGCGGCGAGCACCGGGTGCCCGCAGGGAGCTTCAACTGATTGCAGCAAATGTGGATACGGCCTTTATTGTATCCTCGTGCAATCAAGATTTTAACGTTGCTCGGCTGGAACGTTATCTCGCTTTAGCATTTGAGGCTGATGTCATACCTGTGATCATCTTGACGAAAGCTGATCTTTGCGACGACCCTGCGCCCTATTTGGGTGCTGCCAGTGCAATATCACAAAAGGTACCCGTTATTCTTCTCAACGCGCTGAGCGATGAACCGCGAGCAAAGCTTCGTGACTGGTGCAGACGGTGTCAGACTGTTGCTTTTCTTGGATCATCGGGTGTTGGAAAGTCCACTTTGGTCAATGCGCTCTTTGGAGATCAAGCCGTGGACACAGCGTCTATTCGCGAAGATGATGCTAGAGGTCGGCATACGACAACTCGTCGGCAACTTTACTTTTTACCCGATGGCTGTGCGGTATTAGACACCCCTGGCATGCGAGAACTTCAGCTCACGGATGCACAGCAAGGTATCGCGGATGTCTTTGACGACGTGTCCACTTTGGCTGAGCAGTGCCGCTTTAACGACTGCAGGCACGAAACAGAGCCAGGATGTTCCATCCTCACTGCCCTTGAGGCAAACATAATTGATCAGGCGCGACTAGACAGATGGAACAAATTGGTGACGGAAGAACGATTTAACTCGGCCTCTTTGGCGGAGCGTAAATCTGATGACAAATCACTCAATAAAAAGATCCGCGCGATCCAAAAAAAGAACAGAAAGTAAGTGAATGATCAGAAAATATAAACCAAAAGACATTTGGGTTTGCTCTTAAGCTTCCGCTTTTGTCCGACAACAGACCTTTTATGGACACCTACTTTTATTTTTCTCACCGAACAGTTAGAATTGAATCTTAAGACCGCTTCCGACCGCGACTTCTACTGGTCGAAGCAACACTTTATCTTAATAGTAAAAAGATGGTGAATTATGACGAAGAAAAATAATAATTTGACAGGTGCGTACTCCTTTACTAGTGTTAGTTTTGTTCATTATGAGTTGTGCCCAATGGCCCTAATTATTATCCCAAAACGCCGAATGGGCACATGTGCAAAAGAAACTGCTTAATAGACTACCAGCTTTGCCCATCGACCTCAGAAACTTGTGCCTCGACTCACACAACCTGTATCTCCTCCAGAAAGCCTCAAAAAAAATATACCAGTTAACAAAAAATAATGTTGAAGAGGCAGTGCAATTTTGCATCAAAAATGCTGAACAGGGAAATGTTAAGGCAAAAATAATTCTATATGATTTGGCAAATAAAAATGTTCCGCAGGCATTGAACATTTTAATTAGGGATGCAGAGAATAAAATTGACAAAGCTTAAAACAAATTGGGAGAAGTTTATTTAGAAGGTGTGGGGCTTCCGCAAAACTATCTTGATGCGCATATCTGGTTTAATCTTTCTGGCTCTCAAGGAAATAAAAAGGCTCTTAAAAATAGAAACCGTTTAGAACGAAAAATGTCCCCAGAGCACATAGGAAAAGCTCAAAAAATGGCAAAAAGGTGGATGCCAAATAAATCAAAAAGTTTTTTGGATAAATTCAAGGAGCGGGTAAGCGCAAACTAGCTATACAAACTCTAATCCTACAACATATTAAGAATTTCAAATCTCTGTGTAATCTTGCCCGGAAAAGTAAAGATATTTATGGATTCAACCATAGCCCTACAAATCCTACCTTCTGGTAAAACACCAATTAAATATGAACCTTAGGACGTATCTGGAATCATTGAGGAATTAAGCCCCATATACTTAAAATCCCTCGAGGTTAACCTTGTACCGGTTCGATTCTGGTCCTCGGGATTAAATAAAGTAAGGAGTTATGGAAAATTCGCCATAACTCCTTTTTCTTTTGAATAGAGAACTGTGTAATAGAATCTGCAAAACTTAGGGAGCACTAGGGCCACTTACGGGGTTAGCACCAGAAAAGGTGGGTGCCGCCGCCGAATCATGCATATCACCGATAAACTCCATGGCGAAACCCGAGTTACTCTGCTCTACAACTATTGCACCCCAGAAGGAAAGCATCGTTGCGTCTCTATATCCATGCCCAACCCCCGTCCCCGTAGATGTTGTTGGAGAAGTTGCAAGAGAAAAAGCACCTAAATGACCGTGTTCGAAGTCTGACGCTCCGGTTATGAAATGAGCGGATGGGATACTACCTGAGTTAATAGAGGGATGACCTGCTCTCACTATAAAAAGCCTGGTAATTGCTAATGCATCTACTGTAAAAGATGTAGAGGAACCAAATAATGTCCCATCATTTTTTATACTTTCAATGGTGACACCTATCTGTGAGGCCATGCCTGAAAGCGAGGGATGACTCACAGCAACAAAGGAATAAGACCCCGAGTCAGATTGCCAATAGGGGGAAAGCACTCTCTCTGAGTTGGGATATAAACCTGAGAAATTGAGAGGTCTCGTGGAAGCGTCAATGGATTCTCTGAAATTAGAGATTGTGAGAGCTGTATTTTGGAATGTGAGGCGATTATCTGCAGCCTGCAAACTGCCCCCTACAACCCCGGTTGGAGCCCCACCAAAAAGCACATTAGGGTTTGAAAAATGCTGAATTCGGGCATAGCTGCCCGTGCCCATTATGGTCTTAAAATTATTTACGGTGTCAACATAGCCATGGTTATAATTGAAAGGAGCCCCATCTGTATTATCGTTGGCACGATCGTGGCGTGCTGACATGTTGTGACCGATCTCATGCCCGAATGTGTAGTTACCTGTGGCGCAACTAGTTTGAGTCACAGAATAACCAAAAGGTGCAAAAGACGCAGCTACAGGGGTCATAAAATATCCTAAACCACATAAACTATTGTCCCCTTTCACTAACATGACTACGAGATCTGCTCCAGTTGAATTTCGAAGAGAGTGAACACCAGGAATAGATCCCTCTTTCGCGGATTTTAAAAATGCAGAAAAACATGTTGAAACTCCTGCGCCGCAAACGAAGCCGCTCTCTGAAAAACTTGTTTCCTGTCTACCGACAATTCGGATGCTATGGCTCACACCGCTGTTACGGTAAGCCGCGTTGGTTTCTGATGTAGCCAAGTCAATGAGACTTCTTATAGCAGTGGTGCCTCCCGCTGCAGCTCGGGCCTCGGCGGTGTAAACAACCAAAACATCTACAAGGCTTCCATCATCTGCCTGAGTTTGAGGGGTTGAAGAACTTCCATTAAATGAGCTATAGCCTGATAAAAGCTGGTTTTGGGAAACAAACTCATCTCCTCCGTTTCGAGCATTACTTCCAGAGATATGCGGGTCTACTTTAGTAGCCGTACCAGAAATATGAGGTTCCACTTGATTCATCATATCTTTTAGCGGGTCAATCGAAGAGGAGGATTTAGGTTTCATATTAGGAATGATCGGTTCACTCGTCGGTGGAAACTTAGTTGGGTCAATCTTATAAATCGCATGAGTTTCGTCACTAATATGGCGTATCTGATAGGAAAAATTTGTTTTTGATATGTTTCCGTAAACCTTATTCTCATTGATGACCAGAACAACCTGGCTCATTGGGATGTCTCTTAGTTGTCCATACCAAGAGTAACTGCCAGACCGGTTCCTCTCTATTTTTTGAATGATGAGTGTGTACTCCAACCCCTCAAAAACATTCAAAATTAATTGATGTTCCTCATCTGGCTCTACCGTTAAATTTTCTTGGAGTTTATATAAAAGTTCGAAATCTATGTTTACTAATCGGGAACGAACAATAAAAGGACTTTGTTGAACCTTAACATCCTCAGTATTTTCTGCAGGGAGAAATAAGTACGGTGAGATTGATTCTGTAGCATCTGCGGCATTTCCACTAGTTGCGGCCACTAACAGGAAACAACTAAACAAAAGGCACAATTTTCTTAACAAGACTGTAAAATTCATTTGTTCTTCCAATTTCCACCTCATTATTACCAAAAAAAAACAACCACAGGGCTGAGACGCAGACGATAACTAGCAAGGTAAATATCCCGTTCAAGACACTTTATTCTTACTGCATCGGAGTTCTTAATGATTATCGGAGTAATTATCTAAAATATTAATAATATTTCGGAGTTATAGTCAAATGTGGTGTATGGGATCATGATCAAGCGGCGTTCCTTTGACGTTCGATTGTTTCCTCATCTATACCATCAATGAGCTTTATGCCATTGATAACATCGGCTAATCGCCTAAATCCTCGTAGTTTTTGCCAGCCTTTTTCTGCACTCAATCCAATTTTATAAACCATGGTCAGTATGGTTGTTCTACTGACACAGGCACGGGTCTTTTTAGTTCTCAACCAAATCGTAGAAAAGGTTGATTCGATTGGGTTGGTGGTTCTGATGTGTGGCCAATGATCAGAATGAAGAGGTTAAATGCCTTCTCTGCGTTCTCTCTGGTTTCTGCAATCCAGATGTCATGGATATATTGTTTTCCTTTGGCCTGATGTGTTTGGGGAACTTGTTGAGGATGTTTGCTGTCTTGTGAACCCAACAACGTTGGCTACGGGTTTGGCAAAAGACTTTTCCTACTGCCTTCCAGAAACCTAAAACTTCATTACCCACAGCCAGCTTGGGTGACTTAAACCATCGATCTTTGAGATTAATCAATACCTCGGAGAGGTCTCTTGTTCACCAATCATCATACTCATTAATCCAACATTGTTTGAGGCGACTGATTGTTCTCGCAGACAAACCTTTTGCATCCTTCCCTAATAACGCCGCCAGGGCAATACCGTTTCTACGCTCTTTGTACGTTTGATATGCGAAGGTAACAACTCTGATCTCAAATGAATGCCTTGCCCGCCTCGGTAACGAGCCTTAGGAATCTTCATATCAACAGGGCCTATGCCCGTCATGAGCTCTCTTTCAGGCAAGTAACCGTTACGAACCACCAACGGTCTTCCCTCAGAATCTGTCACATCCTGATACTGGGATAGAAACTTCTGAACTGCTTTCTTAATCAACTCTCTAGCCCCTGATCTCAGCAAACTCGTCAATACATCTGCATTCCCTTCTGGATTCTCAAGGGGAATAATTTTATCATTACTCATGGTGGCGCCTCCTCCTCATTACTCATACACCAGATATCACCATAACCACTTAAAGTCTTGGTTCAGAAAGTAGGCGCAAAATATTGTTTAGAAAGGCTTCCCCCGCAGAGCCTCTATCGCTATCCAAATACAAATAAACCAGAACACTGACCATCTGATTTTCAACTGGAAAAGTTTTAATATTGGCGGTGCTGAGTCAGGAGGTTTTGGACGAAGAAAAAGAAGTTAAGCTCCACAGGTTACAAACTATAACCTCTGAAACTTTAATTAGTTTATAGTGATCAAGCAGTTGCAAGCGGTATCAAACCTCTGAGTAATTCCTTTACAATATTGCTCCAAATATGAGCGGAAGGAGCTTTTTAGAGTCTGAATAACTCTGTAGAAAGAAGGGTAAACTTGTTTTAGAAAAAATATTTCCTTAAAAAATGCAGATCTATTTGGATTTATCTCCTAAATTATTTAAAATCCCGCAATAGAAACCACATGCCCGTTCGATTCCGGACTTCGGCACTCCCTAACGGGAGAGAAAAATTAGCGAACCCAGTAAAAAAATTTTAATTCAAATTGTCAATCTGACAAGCATTGGCCCATTTCCTCTCATGGGAGTGGGTGAATTTCCACCTTACAAAATAAGTGAATCACATGATTATAGATGAAATACCAATAGGTGAAGCACCCCCTTGGGACATTAACGTTATCATCGAAGTACCCTGTGGTCGGGAGCCGGTGAAATACGAAATGGATAAAAAGTCCGGCGCACTATTTGTGGATCGAGTTATGCATACCTCAATGCGTTATCCCTGTAATTATGGGTTTGTGCCACATACGCTTTCTAAAGATGGTGACCCCATTGATATTCTAGTGGCCTCCCCTGTCGAGTTTTTGTCCGGCAGTATTGTCCGATCCCGACCTGTCGGGGTTCTAAAAATGAAGGATGAAAAAGGGGAAGATGAAAAAATTCTAGCTGTTCCAGTGGATGCCCTAAACCCTTATTATAAAAAAGTAAAACAATATTCCGATTTACCTGAAATCTTATTGGATCAGATTTCTCATTTTTTTACTCACTACAAAGATTTAGAGCCAGGAAAATGGGTTGAGCTGGGGGGGTGGAAAGATGCAGAGCACTCAGCCCAGCTTATCCAAGAAGCCATTGAACGAGCATCTTCTTAATGGCTTCTTTGTGCGGTTCTCTTTTATTTCTACCGAGATCCTAAAATCTTTCGAAAAGAAGAAACCTTATTATTGGTCCTATGCTATTAGTAAACCTTGAGTGAATCGCCATTGCACTGCTTTAGAGAAATCTAGCTGACCAAACTGTTCTTCCAGATTGGCAACGCACTGCATCAACAATTCTCTGAGCAATTCCCTGTCCAACTCGGTCCAAGCCATGGGGGTATCTAATAAAGCCTGCTCGAAAGATAAAAGTTTGTCTTCATCGCATACCCTGCCTTCATCGCGAAAGATGCCGGGTAAAAAAACGATATCCAGAAAACTTTTTGCAGCAGAAGAGGCCAGAGGCTCGCATGACAAAGTTTTAAATAATGTATGCCTGGCAAATACCGTTGTGACCAGTGTCAACAACTCTAGCTTGCCAGTTTCAGGAAAAGCGAATCCACCCCACTTGGATTGCAATGTTTTTCCATCTAACCCCAGGCTTTGCTTTGAGAGTCGAATATAAAAGGCCCACCGTTCGAGGAATTTATTTATCATGCGAATGTCATCCAGCGACTCCAAGTCTCGCCAAAGTAAAGGTGCGCCCTCTTCCCCTTTTTCCACGACTTTGGAAAAAGGCAAAACTAACGCACCCAGTTTTTCTTTATCCCCTGAAGAAATAAGATTTTCTATATAAGCGCCATTTTCTTTCAGGAACAAACTTGCATTCGATCGAATCTGTTTGAGTTGTTCAAAACCAACTTGGAATAAGGACTGCATCCACAACTGATGCAACAAGCCCGGACCTTTTTGCGGGTCGCCCGATGCTCCAAGTTCTAAACCGATATTCACATACCCCAGCACTTTCCGCATTGCCTTTTGTCGAGTTTCCTGATGCGAGGGATCGCATTTATCTGCCACCAACACTTTATTTGCCAGACAAACCAGTTCCCAGCGAATTGTATCCAGTCGGTCGCCAGGTCCCAGGCTTTTCACACATTGACTGAAAAATAGTGAGGGGTCCGCTTGCGCAAGCGGGTATTGCGGTGAAAACCGGAATCGGCCACCGGGGAAGCTATCCAAAGTGGGCACCTCTTGCTTTAAAGACTCTGGGCTCAGACTGCTATAAACCCCCATGGCTTCTTCGAAGTCAGGAATTCCTTTTGCCGCTGTTCTGCTCAACCGCCATTGATAAGATTTTTCTACAGTGATGGTCAAAGGGTACCAGATGACCGCCTCTAAAAGAGAGTGTAGAATTGGCAAATCTTTTTCAGCTAACAAATGAAATATTTTCTGAAGGACTTTGGTTTCTTTTACTTTAAAAAATATATCATAAACACCATCTGGAGAATAATGATCCAGCCCTTCAACCCCTTCATAGGAATCCGTCATTTCATCCTGCTTGAACACTTTGATAAAAGATTGCAGTAGCATCACCTTTTGATCAAAATCTTCGCTCATAAACCATTCCAACGTTTGTGGGTCATCACATTGATCCAGCAGTTCCAGCCACTCCACTGCACGCTCGGGTTGAAACCTGTCTCCCTGCCACCACTCCAGATCAAACATGTACTGCAATTGATCCGCAGAAACTATTGACAAAATTAACAGCGAATCTTCTTTGCCCACTTCTTTTATCAAATTATAAATTTCTTCTGCGGGGATCGACTGGGTAACTTCCACAGCATCTTCACAAAGAACCAATAGCTTGATCTGAAGAGCAGGGGGCAGACTCAACACACACTTGGCTTGCTCTTCAATTGACAACCCCGATAGAATTTCTTCGATCTTGCGCGGTTGCAACTGTATCCATTCAATTGGAAAATACGGTGTCGAAGATAATTCAGTTATTTCTTCTTTCATCAAGCAGAACCTAGTTTGTTTAAGTTGTCTTTAATAAAAAAAATTAAAACCTATTAAGTATAGAGCCAAGGGGAGTGGTTTTTCAATCCTACATAAGGAGACATCTGGATTGCAACATGATGAAAGTTAAAATTCTTCCTGTTGTACCTTCTCTACGGTAAGAAAAATAATTCATCGGTGAGCAAAAAGTACATTCTTCAACACGCAGTATATTTTCTGGCAATAGCCCTGCATCCATTCCCTGCTGAGCATTCACTGCAAACAAGTCTAGCAAAAATTTCCCATTCCCCTTTGACGTTACAAAAGGCGACTCAAAAGGGATTTCATTTTCAAAAGAACTCAAACAGTTTTCATCGATTTCATAACAACAACCCCCGATCCCCAGACCCAAACCCGCAACTAAATCTTGCGGCTGGCAGCCATATTCCCGCTCCATTGCCATAATAGACTTATTTACAATGCCTTGAAGGGTGCCCTCTCGCCCGGCATGGATCGCCGCCGCCACATGCAACTTTGGATCATATAAAAGAACAGGGAGGCAATCTGCTGTGAAAATCCCAATAGGAGTTTCACTGAGGTGAGTCATTATCGCATCTGCATTTACTTTCGAAACCTGCTCGCGGGTTTGAGATTCATTTTTTAATATAAATATATCGGCACTGTGAATCTGGTTTATTAAAAAAGGCAGGTTATTTTTTATTCTAACCGTTTCCATAAATTGAATCATGTGCTTCGTTTTTTTTTCAAAACTTTCTCTTCCCACAAAATCATATTGTTCTATTTCATCCGAAGTATTTTTAAAATATCGCGGACTGCTAGCATGAATTAAGTTTGGAAAATTATCAAAACGATTAATTCTCACCACATCAACGGAAAGTTTCAAAAAAATATTCCAAAAAAAATTTAAATAAAACAAACGGGTTTCTAAGCACAAAAGAACCTGTCGACTCTCATCTAAAACTAATCATACAGCCTTTCGTCCCTAAAATACGCGGTTTTTTATACCTAAGGGTTAAAGTGAGATCAAAAAAAATTAAAAAAAAATTCGCGTCATTAAAATCTATTAATATTCGCTTGACAACAAACGCTTATGTCATAAAATGATAAACGGTATTTGGGCGCTGAAACGTATACCAAAAGATGTGTAAAAGGAGATCTTGATGGCAACCAAGAAAAAAGTAGTTAAGAAAAAAGCGGTTAAGAAAAAAGTAGTTAAGAAAAAAGCGGTTAAGAAAAAAGTAGTTAAGAAAAAAGTAGTTAAGAAAAAAGCGGTTAAGAAAAAAGTAGTTAAG
>DUZG01000003.1 GCA_013349585.1 Nitrospinota bacterium
TGCATCCCCCATAATCAAATGTAGCCGACGATATTGATTGCGGCTAGCGTGTGGCTCATCGCGCGTGTTGATGATGGGCCGCTGGGTCATGGTTTCTATGCTTAAAATCGTTTCGATAAAATCGGAACGCTGGGCTAACTGTATTCCTTTGTAGCCCTTGGTTTTAGGGTTTTCTGATCCTACCTTTCCTGCTCCGGCATACAATTGTCGTGTTACCTGAAAGGGCACCAGTCCTTTTACTAGAAGATCAAATGGAATGTCGCGCGGAACAAGATAATTATCGTGTGTCCCGTAACTGTGACCGCTGTAATCAGTATTGTTTTTAAAAACCTGAACAGCTTTTTCTCCAATCTCCTGATTTCGAAGGTTTGTGCTTTCGGCTACAATCCTTTCTCCTGCTACATCATGAGCTACAAGAGAAAAGAGAGAGTTACATTCCGGCGTGCTGTACTCTGGGTGAGTGTGGTCGTTGTAAAAACGTGCACCATTTGCCAACACTCGGTCGCATTTCATCTCGATATAAGAATACGGTCGCTTTCTATCTTGCACGCAAAACGCATCTTCTTCTTCATCTTGTGCGAGTGAAGTTACTCGGAACCCGCGCATATCCTGATGTGAATTTTCCTGGGTATAGGCCCATTTGCCGAATACGCTTTTCTGAGTGCAACTTTTCAAAAGCTTCATGGACTCTTCAACGGGATCTGAATCTTCCATATCCTCACGGATGATGCCATATTCCGTTTCCAGACCAAGAAGCGGGATTATTTCTTTCATATTACAGACCGGCGGCTCGTATTTTCTGCAGCAGAATCGGATTCATTAGGCTTTCTAACGCGCACCACATTTTTTGATTCCATATCTAATAGCTGTAGCCAATCTTCTAAATTTGATTCGGCTGGCAACAGACTACCTTCTTTAAATTCGGTTTCCAGTGCTGTGGTCAGATCATCCACTGTTATGCATAATTTATCTCCTTTAATGGCCCTTTCGATAGCACGCTCTTTAGCGCGTTTCATAATGCCTTCTATCGCGGCTCCGGAAATGAAATCGCTCCAATACATTTTTCTGTTGCCACCACTTCGCAAGGTTAGTACCAGCACTTCTTGTTCTGGGTTTCGGGCAAAAAGACCGTTCAGAAAGGGTTCTGCCATTTTATCAAAATCTTCATACTCCCGTGGCAGTCGATCTTTAAGGTAAACACGCAGTATCTGTTTGCATTCTTCTCGATTAGGTCGACTGACTTTAATTTTCCGGTCGATTCTTCCTGGGCGGATGATGGCAGGGTCAATCAGGTCGGGTCGGTTGGTCGCGAGAATGACTACAGTGTCGCGGAGAGACTGGATGCCATCCATTTCCGCGCAGAACATGGGGACAATCGTGTTGCTGATGTTTGATCCCCGCGATGCCTGCCGGGTGCCCAAAATTGATTCTGCTTCATCAATGAATATAAAAGGCACCTGACCTTTTGCTTTATAGTCTCTAGCTTTTTTAAAAATTTCACGTACTTTTCTTTCTGATTCACCGAGCCACATATTTAAAATTTCAGGACCCTTTACATGGATGAACCGACCCTGCAATTCGGTATTTTCCTGTTCAGAAAGTTTGCTGAGTACTTCCGAGAGAATAGCTCTGCCAACGAGAGTTTTGCCACAACCGGGAGGACCGTAAAAAAGGAAACCTTTCGGTACCTGATATTCCATTTTGCGCAAAATATCTCCGTGCAACAGAGGGTACTCTAAAACTTTGCGGACTTCTTCTTTGACTTTTTCCTGCCCGCCTACCTGTGACCATTCCACTTTTTCAAAATCATCTTCGATTAAGGTTCGCGACTCGCGCTTGGGTAGTTTGCCTAGAATGATCCGTTGGCTTGCATCCAGAAAAATTTCTTCGCCTTCTTTCAAGGAAGAAGCATCAAGATCGGCATGGGATTGAACAATTGTTTCTGCATTTCCCGTGGCACCTTGAATTAACCACTGTCCTCCTTGAAGCATACCAGAAATTGTAGCCATGGGGCCTTGAGTGGGAAGAGGTAATTTCGCAATGGCAACAAACCCTTCATTAAGGGCTACTTGATCTCCCAGTTTCAGCCCTTCATCTTCCATCAATTCGGGGACGACCGCTGCCTGATATTCAGTGCTCCCTGATACAATACGGAACAGCCCATTTTCACCCTGACCTAAAACGGTTCCAATTCGGTGAGCTGGGGACTTCAGCTTTTCTATTGCTTCTTCAAGGGTTTTTATTTTTAGAGCATATTGTTCTGCCATCTGCTGAGCCTGAAACAGGGCATCCCGTAAATCCAGAATCTTTTCCTGCAATTGCGGTTTTTCTGAAGTTTCATCCAGTATCTGGTCGATCAATTCAACGATGTGGATCTTATCGCCCATTCCTAAATCCTTTATTTTTATTGAGAGTTTATTTAGCTGTCTCGAATAATTAATAAATATACAAGTGAGCCAACCCTTTATTTCATAAAGGTTCGCTTATGGCCAAGGTGAATTTCCTGAGGTTCTCTTAATTGTATGACTATTGAAAAATATAAATCAAGTCAATTTTCTCAAAGGTTTAATAGAGAAAATCAATACATTATTATAGGATATAGTTAATATGGGAAATGTATCGCCCTTCCGTTATAAATTAAAGACGCCTTTTTTGCCAATAGGCGAGAATTTCTGTTCCATTTCATTAGAAACGGGCCTGTAACCCCTAGCCATTTTGCTTTTTATGACCTCTGCAAAAAACAAAACCCAGATCACAAAATGCATTGTCAGCTTCAGCCATAGCAAATACGATTCTCGTATGGCAGCTGATAATTTAAGCATTGCCAAAGCAAAAAACGAAATAGAAGCGGAAAAAAATGGCATAAGCCATCTCATTCTTCGCTCCAGAGACGATGAAATCGACCGACTGAAGTTTTTATTTTTAATTCATGGCATTCCAGTGATGTGCTATGCCCTGGGAAATTTATTGTGTTCGAGTCTTAAAGAAATCGTCGTAGTAGGTTCAGATGAAGTGCGACAAGTTATGGATCGTTTTCTGCAAACCGTTGGCACCTGTGGGAAAAACATCCAATTTGTAAAAGAAGATGATCGACAACTAAATCTGGTTCATACCTTGAGCTTGGGTCGGGAAAAGCTTGCGTTTGCAGTCGACGAGTTGGTTTTATTCCAGCCTGGCGATCTGCCTTTTCTGTACGACCTTGAAAAGGTTTTGGGTTTCCAGAGAAATAAGAATCACGATATTATTCTTTGGTTGAATTCACGTCAAAAAATGTTCCCAGAGTTTAATAAAAAACCGGACAGTGAGTTCGTTAAAAGAAATTATCATTACCGAATCCTCAATGATAATGAAAGAGACCTGCATGATTTAAAGGAACCTAATTTATATCCTATTAATTTTTCGAGAATTGAATCTGACATCATAGACTATCTTCATTCTTCAAGGAAAGACGGGAAAATTATTGATGCTGGAGTAAAAATGTCTCTTAAAAACCCGATTCGGATTTTTAAGACTCTGCCGTACTTGGTCGACCATTTTTTTAGATTTAGCTCTCAGGTTCAACAAATCCGCCCTGGCGATAAATATCAATTTGGAATGTCGAGAAAAAACTTCCATAAGAGTATTTCCAATTTGCTAAACATTCCTGTAACCACAACTTTGCATGACGATCCATCTTTTGTTTCAGATGTAGATGCCTTGGAAGATTGGGAGGATTTTGAGTCGCTGACTCATTTCGCAGACAATCAGGGCGGGCTGGAAAAAATTCATCCCTTTGGTAAAGAGTTAATCAAATTTCGCGAGACGGACATGCCCTTTTTAAAGGAAGAGATTCCCATGTACCAGAATTTCCCCACCTATTTGAATCGCATATATAAAACACTGGGAATGGATTATGAACCCTTTGAATCAAACGGTAATTATATTTCGCCGAATGCCAATGCCCCTGAAGTAGCGCAGGCTTACCACTGGTATCAGAAGAAATGCGCTGAAAAAACTACATTATAATAGCTCTATAAGTTACCCTGCCAGTAGGGTGCCCTTTTTCAGGTTTAAAGCTTGCGCAAGAAAAATAAAAATTGGTTTGAAAATAGTTTGTTGAATAGAACCCGACTAGCCGGGTTTCTTCTGGTTTCTGTAGTGCTTCATATTTCTTTTGTCATTGCCCATATGCTGGTGCCTGTCCAAAAGGAGGAAATTAAAGGTCCACCTCCGATTCAAGTAAAGTATTTTGAATCCAAAAAAGCTTTGGAGACAAAACCTGGAAAAATTGTTGATGCGCCGAAACCTCCCGTAAAATCAGAAAATATAAAAAGCAAAGAGCTTTTGGCTAAATATGACAGCCGATCTCATTCCAACACGAAAAAAACTCCTGAAAAAAATTACAAAAGAAAAAAAACCGTAGTGCCAAAATCTAAGGGGGTCCTTTCAAAAACCGTATCAAACCAAAAGAAGGCTAAAAATATTGCACCAAAAAAGCAGCTCCGAAAACAGTCACGCTTGAAACCTAGAAAACAACCCTTGCCCGAGTCAGCCATCGGGACCTTTAGATCGATAACCCCGGATAAAATGCAAAAAACCAAACCTTCATCCAGGCAAAGGTCTGGGGCGGGCAGCACACTAGCTCTGTTAGATGGGTTTGATGCAGAGCAATTTGCTTCTTTGGATACCGATTCTGTTGAAGATTCCGATGACGATGAATTGGTATCTCTGGATACTACGGAAGTGAAATATGCCTCCTATTTTGCTCGCATCAAGCATCAAATCGAACGAGTATGGATTTACCCTTCCGATGCGGCGCAAAGAGGTATTAGTGGTGATCTCTCATTAAAGTTTCGTATCTCCAAAGATGGAAACCTTATGGGGGTAGATCTAGTAGATAAATCGGGGTATGAAATTTTAGATGTTGCAGCGCTTAAAGCAGTTAAAGAAGCCGCACCTTTTTATCCCTTCCCTAAAAACATTGAGCGTGAAAAAATATCCATTCTTGCAAATTTTGTTTACACGCCTAACTTTGAACCTGTACCTCGCTGATTAATGAATCAGGACTCCCTCAAGTAACCGCTTTCAAAATAATCATACTGCAGTGCTTTTTCTACCTGTTCCCTCTGAACCAGGATGGTACTTGAAGAAAACTGCAGGAGTTCCTTTTCTGTTGCGAAATATTTTTACCTTGCAAGAGTTAGGGATTGAGAAGCTGGACGTCTGGGCCGAAGAGCCTGTTCGTGAAGGGTAGAAGTTTTTAGAGTCAATTAAAGCAGATCAAAGATTGCAGTTGGGGCTTAACTGGATTAACAAAGACTCTTTTTTCTTCAATTTTAGGGGCGTCTTCTTTTCTTATCTTTGATGGCTCCACCCTATTAAATAACTGTGGAAGCCAATTGGTTCAGATAGATGCTGATAACTTCAAGGCCTTCCCAGAAGAACTGATGCAATGTTTCAACAAAAAAGAGATTTATTTTTTAAAGTCAGAGAGTCTAGAGCAACCGGAGCGGTTGCGAGATGAAAAATATTTTTACGAAGCGGAAGAAGGACTTTTAAAAACCTGCGGGCTCAATAATGATAGCTTTATGGATCGCCTGATAACGCGTTATACCTCTCGCCAGCTCACATCCCTTTTCCTTAAAACGTCGTTTACCCCTAACCAAATTGCATTTCTAAGCCTATTTATAGGGCTGGCTGCGGCGCTATGCTTTTTTTCTGGTGGTCACGAAATGGGAATAGCGGGTTCCGTTTTGCTACTTGTGTCCGCCTGGGTTGATTGCGCCGATGGGGAAGTTGCGCGTTTGAAATTTATGACATCTAAGTGGGGAGCAAAGCTGGATATTATTTCCGACAATATTGTTCACTGCTCTGTCTTTTTTTTGCCATAGGAATGGGCCTGTATCTTTCATCAGGAGAATTAATTTTTAAATATCTGGGTATGCTGGCTGTGTTGGGAAGTCTGACCGCCTTTATTATGTTAAGTAAAAATATATTGAGGAAGAAGGCTGAATAGACAAAGAAACTTTCCTTGGAGTCCTGCAATGAAAAGTTTTCCGATCAGTTAGCAAATCGCGATTTCATTTATCTCCTTTTTGCCTTTGCATTATTTGATAGGCTAGATGCTTTTATTCTTCTCACCGCAGTAGGTTCCAGTTTTTTCGTAATTTATCTTGTTTGTCAGGAATTCAAAACCACCGCAGCGTGATAGATCGTCAGGAGAAAAACTTTTCCACCTTCTCTATTTCCGTAACCACGGGGCAAGGAGGCAACGAAGCGATGAATTGTTTTCCATAACCTCTGCGGCTGATTCTTGAGTCGAGAAGGGAGACGACACCTCTGTCGGTCTTCTTTCGGATCAACCTTCCAAACCCCTGCTTTAACTGGATTATAGCGCGAGGAATTTGATAGTGAGAAAAGGGGTCTATGTGCTGACGTCGAAGCTCTTCGATTCTGGCTTCTGTTAAGGGTTCTTTGGGGACATCGAAAGGGAGTTTGGTAATGATAACGCTTTGCAATGCGTCCCCCGGAACATCTACCCCCTGCCAGAAAGAATTGGTGCCAAAAATCACCGATGGTTTTTCTTTAAACTTTTTTATCATCAGATTTGTCGGCACCTCACCTTGCCGAATTAATGGGAAAGGCAGGCCCCACTCATCTAGCTTTTCATAGACCTGATTGAGCAAGGCGTAGCTGGTGAACAGGATAAAAGTTTTTCCACCGGATGTCAGAACCAGCTCCCGGCATCGCTTTGAAATCTCTTCAACATAAGGTGCATTTTTGCCCCCCGGCTCTGGAAGGTCACTTGGGACATATAGCAGGGCCTGGTTGGGATAATCAAATGGCGCATCGAGAAGTAGTTCTTCATTGGGCTGAAACCCCAAACGCTCTTTAATAAATTCAAATTTTTTACTGGTGGTCAATGTGGCGGAGGTCATGATAATTCGATCGAGTTTGTTGTACACCTGTGCCTGCAATTCATCACCGACATGAATGGGAACACCGCGTAGAGTAACTCGAGGAAACCTTTTTCGCTTTGCAATCTCAATCCAGTAAACATATCCGTTAAAGTTTTGATTGAGTATTGCGGACAATGCATTATTCGATTCAAAACATCTTTCGGCTGCTGCGGCGGCATCGATCCGGTCTTCTTCAGAATGTAATCCTGCTTCCAGCGATTTTAGGCTTTCCCGCAGGGCTTCCATTGGCACATAAATTCCATTATCAAGAACAGGGGGCTTGTAAAAACGTAGAACTCGATCCTCTCTGCCATACTCTTCCAGTAAATGAGTGAAAAAGGATTCGATGGCTTGGCGGACGGTCATTGCCAGCTTTCTCACATGCGGCACCAAAGCATGATCCAGCCGCGTTAGTAATCCTTTTTTTGTTCGGGGATTATGTAGTCGATCTAAAAAATAAAAAAGATTTGAGTTTGAAACTTCCAAGCCGAGAAACTGGGTAGCAGCCTCTTCTAGGTTTTGTGCTTCGTCAAAGACCACTGCATCAAAAGCCGGTAGTACAGCCCCAGAATTTGCGACATTCGCAAAAAACAAATGATGGTTCACGATCAACAAATGTGCGCCAAACCATTTCTTTCGTGCTTTAAAATAAAAACAGGATGAATGAGTCTCGCAGTTTTTTCCAAGACAAAGATCTTTTTGTCTGCCTACCTCTTCCCACACTTGCGGCATGACTTCAAACGGCAGGTCATTGCGATAACCGGTTTCCGTTTTTACAGCCCAGTCGAACACCCCGTTCCACTGAGCCTCCTCATCGGCTTTATTAAAAAGTCCTGCCTGGGCAGAGCGTTTCAGTCTACGCAGAGAAAGATAGTTCTCATTGCCCATGCAAAGAGCGTGGCGAAAAGGAATACCGAGTTTTTCCCGGAGAAAGGGAATGTCGTGATTGAGAATCTGCTGTTGCAGAGTTTTAGTGTAAGTAGAGATAATAACTTTTTTATTGTTCTTTACTGCCCAAAGAATAGCTGGAACAAGGTAGGCGAGACTTTTGCCCGTTCCCGTTCCTGCCTCGACAATGAGATGCTTTGCATCGCCGAAAGCCGCTTCTACCGCCTGTGCCATTTCGATTTGCTGGGGCCGGTGTTCAAAGCCTTCCAGCTGTTCAGAAAGTCGCCCACCGGCTCCTAAAATTTTTTCTACGTTTTCCGTGGTCATTACCGCGCATGGTAAAGCGGTAAATTGAAAAGAGCAAAGCTTATTTTGATTTGTGATTTTTTTGGGAGGTTGAATTAGAGGAATGAATTCCTTATAGTATATTTAGGAAACTAAATTGGAGGTCTAATGAAGCTAATTTCTTTTGGTATTTTTTTTACTCTGATTTTTTTGAGCGGAGCTTGGGCAGATGGTAGTAAGCAAAGGAAAATACTCCGCACGTCACAATTGATTTTGGAAGAAATTCAAAAATCTCCAGACCAGCAGATTCCGATGAATTTAATATCCAAAGCCAAGGCAATCATTGTTTTTCCCACCATGTTGAAAGCAGGTTTTTTTGTGGGTGCCCGTTATGGAAAAGGAATTGCATCTGTCCGCGCTGAAGAAACCGGAGAATGGGGGCCACCCGCTTTTCTATACACCACTGGCGGAAGTTTTGGATTCCAGTTTGGAGCGCAAGCGGTTGACTTGATTCTTCTCGTTATGTCACAAAGAGGACTTGAAGGTTTATTGAGCGAACAATTCACGCTCGGAGGCGATATTGCTATTTCCGCTGGCCCCGTAGGACGCCATGCCGAAGCCTCTGCTGATGTTTTTATGCAGGGAGAAATTTATTCCTATTCGAAAAGTAAAGGTCTATTTGGGGGCATTTCTTTAAAAGGTACCATCATTACCAGCGATAGTGATGCTAACCTTGCCTACTATGGAGAGCCCTATACAGCAGAAGATATTCTGTTGACGAAACAAGTCCGAAAAACTCCTGAATCGGGAAAACAATTCATAAAAAATTTCAATCACCTCGCCCCCCCCCGGTAGTAATAGGTCTATTCTTTTTAAAGCAAAAACACTGCCTCTAGGTTTCTAGAGATATTTACTATTTTGAGATTTTATTGCTGGTGGATCTCGCCCAGCTACGCCGCAATGGGCTCGCGGATTTTTGCACTTAGGGTATCGAGGATAATGACAACTATTGTAATGGCTAGCAATGCTGTGCCGGCCTCATTATATTGTAGAAGATTGATACATTATTGTAGCAGAAAGCCGATCCCGCCTCCACCCACGAAACCGATAATCGTAGATATCCGCACATTGATGTCCCAGCGGTAAAAACTAAGTGCTAGAAAAGGCAAAATCACTTGCGGCAAAACTCCAAAGACTACCACTTGAATGGGGTTTGCGCCGACTGCGGTGATGGCTTCAACAGGGCCTGTATCGATACTCTCAATTTGTTCGGAAAAAAGTTTTCCTAAAGCGGCGATGGAATGCACCTCCAATGCCAGAACTCCTGCGAAAGGACCAATGCCCACCCAAACCACAAACAGAATGGCCATTACTAAAGGTTCTATAGACCGCAACAAATTGAGTGTTGTCCTTACGCTGTATTAAATAATGGTTCGGAGCAAGTTTCCCGCCATTAGGTTTCTTGAAGGTAGGAGGCTTAATGGAATTGCTATTAAAATGGCAAAGGTCGTTGCCATCAAAGCTAGAAACAAGGTTTCTACCATCTTGTCAATTGTTAGGTGTAAAGTTTCGCTTACCTGCAACGGGCCCTCGGGCCAAGTCAAAACTGCCTTAACCGTTTGCCGATTTCCGAGAGCACTTGGGGGCACCGTAACGTCTTTTTGGAAATTGCCAGTTGCATCGGTTGCAAAATTTCCCATTGGGAATTCCTGCTCGACTTCATTGATCCAGAACAGTGTGCCCTTGGAGTTTGGTTTTAAGCGCAGTCTTGCTATGGTAATGCGGTCTCCAATTTGCCCCGAGCTTTGAGATAAAACCAGTTCAGACTTTTCACCGGGATGGACTGAGGCTTTGTTGCCAGATTAACCTGTCGTCAGAAAAAACGCTACCTCTGTTGTCTGGCTTTGTTTTTGCCGGGGAAACAGGTAAGGTTACGCAAGTTCTGTGACAAGTGGCTTTACTAAATGGAAATCGCGAAACAATTCACCCAGATTAATTTCTGTCAATTTCCAGCCATAGCTGTAGACAGCTAGAACCGCCAAAGCGATGAATATAAATTTTGTTCTAGCATAGGTAGGCACAGCTTCGAGACCCTCTCAAAATCAAAAAAATAATCCAGAAGCTTAAAGGTTGTTTTCATTGTATGAAGAATAGACCTGCGGTGGTTCGCCGCTAGTCGAGTTCGAATTCTTCTTTCCAGTCGTCATCGTATTGCAGGGGTTTCTGATCTTTTTTGTAGAGGACGAAGTTTTCGAGAACCAGGGTATCCATTTCGGTGCGCATAAAACAACGGTAGGCCTGTTCGGGTGTGCACACAATAGGTTCTCCGCGAACATTGAAGGAGGTGTTGATCAATACTGCACATTGAGTGGCCTTTTCAAATTCGCTGATCAAATCATGATATCTTTTATTGGTATCCTTATGCACCGTTTGAATGCGAGCAGAATAGTCAACGTGAGTGATAGCGGGAATTTGAGATCTGGGAATATTTAATAAATCTATTCCAAAGAGTTTTTTCTGTTCGTCGGTAATGGGAATCCTTTTGTCTTCCCGCACTCCGGCGACCATTAACATGTAAGGACTTTCTGAATCCATTTCGAACCACTCGCCCACTTTTTCTGCCAGGACCGAAGGAGCGAAAGGGCGAAACGATTCGCGATACTTTATTTTCAGATTCATGGTGGATTGCATTTTTGGATTACGTGGATCGCCGAGGATGCTTCTACCTCCCAGCGACCGAGGCCCAAACTCCATGGCCCCCTGAAACCAGCCGACTACTTTGTCAGCTTTTAAATCATCTGCTACCGTTTTGGATAAATCGGTTTCATTTAAATGTCGGTAAGGTATTTCCTGGCTATCGAGATAGCTTTTAATTTCACTTTCATTAAATTGGGGACCTAAATAAGAACCTTTCATGGAATCTTTACCGTTGGTCTTTCTTTCATTACCCAGCACCTGATGCCAGATGCAAAGAGCGACTCCTAATGCCCCTCCTGCATCACCCGCAGCGGGTTGAATCCATATGTTGTCAAAAATTTTCTCTTTCAGGATTTTTCCATTACCTACACAATTCAAGGCAACACCGCCTGCCAGACACAGGTTTTTCATGCCCGATCTTTGGCGGATGTGACGAGCCATTTTCAGCATTATTTCTTCTGTCACCTCTTGCAGGGAGGCGGCGATATCCATTTCTTTTTGGCCAAGTTGTGACTCTGACTTTCGGGTCGGGTGATCGAACACCGCCGCGAATTTATCATTGGTCATGGTCATTCCGCCTAGATAATCGAAATAATCCATATTCATGCGAAAGGAACCATCGTCTTTAAGGTCAATTAAATGTTTGCGAATCAAATCGCAGTATTTGGGTTCACCGTAGGGAGCTAATCCCATGACTTTATATTCACCACTGTTGACTTTGAATCCCAGGTAGTAGGTGAAGGCAGAATAAAGTAATCCTAGAGAATGCGGGAAGTGCAACTCTTGAAGTAATTCGATTTTGTTATCTTTGCCTAAAGCCAGACTGCTAGTGGCCCATTCACCAACACCGTCCATGGTGAGAATGGCGGCTTCCTGAAAAGGTGATGGGAAGAATGCGCTGGCAGCATGTGACTCATGGTGCTCGGAAAATAAAACAGTCCCGCCGTAGCCCAGATTTTTTCTAATATTGCCCCGGGTCCATAATTTGTCTTTCAGCCAGATGGGGATGGCAGACAAATATTGTTTTATTCCTTTTGGGGCTATCCCCAAATAAGTTTCGAGAATTCTCTCGAACTTGATAAATGGCTTGTCATAAAAGCCGACATAGTCCAGATCGGATACCTGGATTCCGCCTTTTTTCAAACAAAACTCAACGGCATTGTGGGGGAACGCGGGGTCGTGTTTTTTTCGAGTGAACCTTTCTTCCTGTGCGGCGGCGATTATTTCACCATCGCGAACGAGGCAGGCGGCGGAGTCATGGTAGAAAGCGGAGATTCCTAAGATATTCATAATGTATTAGATCTGAAAATTTGTAGCTGTTAAGCCGAGCAACCACAATCCGGAAAAAAGAGCGAGGGCGTTTAATTTCACAGATAAAGAATGCAGAGTTTTAAATTTTGCTTCAAGAGTTAAAATCTCATTTTCTGGAGAAAATTTTAATTGTTCTTTTATTTTTTTTGCTTTCGGGTTTATAACCAAGCCTGCCAATCCAGATCCAAGAACCATAATACCCCAGGCACACCATTTCAGTCCTACTTCTCCAATCATCAGTAAGCTTAATAGGATCAGGGCGCCGCAAACATAACCCAGTTTGTAATAGCGAGGAAAAATGATGCCGACTATCTCTCCCGCTTTTTCACGATCCAAAGTCTTGAACACCACCGGCGCCACGAAGAAGGAAAAGAATATGATGCTTCCCAACCAGCAAACCAGACTTAATAAATAAATGAAATTAAAAACGAGCAAGTGCTTTTTCCTGTTTCAGGTGAAGTATTCCTCTATTGTTTAACACTTTCTTCTATTTCTGCAACAATTTTGCGAGCGGCTTTTTCAGGGTCAACGGCATCACGGATAGGGCGACCAACGACAATTAAATCGGCCCCTGCTTGAATAGCCTTTCTGGGTGTGGCGATGCGCTTCTGGTCGTCTGAAGCAATTTGGCTCCATTCCGGTCGAATGCCGGGAACCACCACTTTAAATGTATCTCCGCATTTTTGTTTTACTGATGAGATTTCTTCTCCTGAGCAAATGATCCCGTTGCATCCTGACTGTCGGGCGCGAAATGCCCTGTCCAAAACGACATCGCCTACTTTAAGATTGGAACCTAAATCGTGCAGTTGCGTCTCGCCCATACTTGTTAATATGGTGACCGCCAGCACTTCGAGACCCGAGTCTTTAACTTCTTTCGAGGTCTCAAGTATTGCTTCACCCTCTGTGGAGTGGATGGTGATATATTTTACGCCCAACTTCGCTGCAGACCTTAAAGCGCCGCGAACCGTTGCGGGGATGTCATGAAGTTTTAGATCGAGAAAAATTTCGGCTGAAGAATGATCCTTTATTAATTTTAAAATATCAGGGCCTTCTCGAACGAATAACTCGAGCCCGACTTTAAAACAGCCTACAGAATCCTGCAGCAGTTTTACCATGCGTTGCGCTTCACTTTTGTCTGGCACATCGAGAGCAAAAATGAGCCGATCTTTGGAGCTAGGAGTAGTGGTCAAAATAGTAAGATGGTGGTGTGATTAATAGAAATTGTAATTAGTATATCAGGAATGATGGAAAATGCTTTCGGGATAACGCGTCATAACAGACTGATCTTGAATGGAGGGTTGGTGAAAACTCTGGCCTACCATTTCCTGATAAATCATAAGAGGGATATTTCCTCCCGCAGCGATGGTATGAACCGAGCCGCTGCCAAAACGCAGGTTCAAATCGGTAAAGAAAAACGTGCCGTTTTCATCGAGAATTCCTTGAATAGTGCATGGACCGGTCAATGACAATCTGCGGCTCAAGGCTTCCACTGAACCTATAATAGATTCGTTCATATCTATTTTGCTCGTCATGACCTCGCCGCCGCGCACAGACAATCTCTTCCGTGGGACGATCAGTTGCGGGATTCCTTTCATATCTGCAAATAAATCGACACTGAACTCTCTGCCTTGGATCAGCTCTTGGTAAATATGATGTGGATATTTATCCATGCAATAATCCAGATCTCGTTGATCTTCAATAATGCTCTGGTTTTTTCCTCCTTCACCGCTTCTTTCCTTTGCGATGAGTGGAAATATTTCTGGTGGATCAGATTCTGCCAGCAAAAAAGTTTTAGGGCTTTTAAAACCTTCAAGCTCCATGAACTTCCACAGATTCCATTTGTCGTGACAGATTTCTATTGTAGAACTTTCCTGAATAAACAGTCGACGATTTCCTCCACTCAACTCTTCGCGGTGTGTGTCCAGAAAATCTATGGCCTTATTGGTCAAAGGGATGATCGCATCGATCGCCTGCGTTCTGCAAATTGTTAGAAGCAACTCCAGGCAACTGTTGTTAGAAAATAGAGGTAGGGAATGAGACCGGTCGGCAACCTGTAATGCTGGAGCCAAGGCATCGCTGTCTACCGCAATCAGTTGAAAAGGAGTTTCGCATTGTGCCTTGGCATCTTGAAATGCCCTGACAAGAGAAACTCTCCAGTTCGCTGCAAGAAAAAGCACTTTTAACGTTTCCATTCAATACCCATAGGAAAATTTAAAATCAAAATTCAGTACACGCTCAAATGCTGAATATTTAGCAAAATTTTTGCGGAGGCTCCCCAAATTCGATGGTGTTTGAACCAATACATCACCATATTCTTCTCCGGACTGAGTCCCACATCCCGTTGTTGTGTTGCTAGTAGAGAAGTGAATGGAATTTCCAGAATCTCGTCCACCTCATCTTTTTCAGGCTCAAACTCCAGAGCTTCAGATATTACGCAAACGAAAGGCGTGATCTCGAATCCAAATCGTGTATTCACAATGGGCAGCTCGGCAATCACCTTTGAGGATTCTATATTTGCTCCGACTTCCTCGGATGTTTCCCTGAGCGCGGTTGCCAAAAGATTGTTGTCTTTATCTTCCTCATAGACACCGCCGGGAAAACTAATTTCCCCTGGATGCGACTTCAGGTGCAACGCTCTTTTGGTCATCAACACATGCGTCTTGTTGTTTTTGGGATAAAGTATAACCAGAACCGCTGCCTTTTGCGGATAAGGTTGAATCGCCCGTTTAGTAAGGGGAAACTCATTTTTCAATTTGGTTGTAATTAAAAAAAGATCCATATTGGTAAGTGGCTACTTTCCCCAGACCTGTTTGTATTCATCCGCATCAAATCCCACGGTTATTTTATCCATATCAACGGCGATAGGTCTTTTTATCAGGCGACCGTTAGAGGCAAGGAGGTCTATCGCTTCAGCTTCCGACATAGATTTCAGTTTATCCTTTATTTTTAGTTCCCGATACTGGACACCGCTGGTATTAAACAATTTTTGCAGGCCTTTTACTTTGATAGCAGATTTGAGAACTTTCTTGCTGGGCGGTTTTTCAGTGATGTCAATCACTTCAAAATCTATATTTTTCGCTTCAAGATCTTTGATGGCTTTCCGACAGGTTCCACATTTATTGTAAGAATAGAGCTTCATATTAATCTAATCTCCATTTATTCCCTGAGTATAAGATGACAATTTTTACCCAATATGCACCAAAATACAGGGTAGTGGCGAAAAATCAATGATTTACATAAAAACACTTAAAACCACAACATATTGTGCCTTAAAAAACTTAGTATACCAAACATTGTATGATTTCCCTTTACAATACCTGAGGATTGGGATAATCTTCGTGAAAGTTACCCAGAGTTTATAATACATCATTTTTACAGGGGTTTAGCGTTAAATGTACCTGAAAAATCTCGAATTAGAAGGTTTTAAATCTTTTGCTGATCCCACTAATCTGGAATTCAAAAATGGATTTACAGCAATTGTCGGCCCTAACGGTTGTGGTAAAAGTAATGTGTCCGATGCAATTCGCTGGGCCATAGGAGAGCAAAGATCAAAAACTCTGCGTAGCACCCGTATCACTGATCTTATTTTTAATGGCAGTGTTAGCCGTAAACCCGTAAACCGAGCCGAAATTTCGATCACTCTTGGCAATGTTGCAGAGGGAATCCGCATCGCTGGGGTTCCCAATATGGCCGAAGAGGTTAAGGTTACACGATGTTATCACCGTTCAGGTGAAAGTGAATTTTACATCAATCAGATACCTTGTCGCCTGAAAGATATTACAGATTTTCTGCTCGATGCAGGAATCAGCCCAAAGGTTCTGACAATAATCGAGCAAGGACATATTCAGGATATCATTACTTCAAAACCGGAAGAAAGACGGATTTTGATTGAGGAAGCAGCAGGTATACTTAAATTCAAAAGCCGCAAAAATGATGCAGTGAGAAAGCTCGACAGTTCCCGGCAAAATCTGGAACGCGTTGCTGACATTGTTCAGGAGTTGCACAGGCAAGTCGAGTCTTTGAAACGGCAGGCTGCAAAAGCAGAGCGGTACAAAAATTTTAAAACAGAAATCAAAGAATTGTCTTTGAAACTTTTTTCAGTAAAAATCTGCCGGCTCAAAGGGCAACTACAGACGGTAGAAAAAGAACTCGAAGAACAAACAGAAAAGAAAACAGAATGGAGTGCCCGCCACGCCACTTTCGAAAATCAGATCGCCCAACTTAATATTGAAATAGAAGAATCGCTGAATCGATTGAATGAGCTTCGTGAAGATATCCATAAGCTGACCACGCAAATCAGTAATGGCGAACAAACAATTGCTTTTAAAAAAGAACAACAAGCTGAAGCTAAAGAAGATATTGAGTCTGCCGCTGGCGAAATTACCCGGATGAGTGAGGAGGTCGAGAGTTTGTCGCATCAAGCAGTAGAGCAGCGACAAACGCTCAGCAAGACATCTCAGGAAATCAACGACCAGGAAATTACTCTGGAGCAAATAAAAGAACAGAGCGGACAGAAGCGCGATGCTGTTCAAAAAAATCAAGACCAGGTTCAGTCGAGTGAAAGAAAGGTTTTCGAATTGTTTCAGCAATCGGCTGGTTCAAAAAATAAGCTCACCAAAATTGAAACAAAAAGCCAGGGCATTGAGGTACGCAAGCAAAACCTGGCGAAAGAAAAAGAAGAAACTCAAAATCAAATTCACAGTAACCAGTCCATGTTCCAAGAACGAGAATCGGGGCATCAGAATCGCATCGATGAATTGCAACAGCTAAAAGAACGACAGGAAAATTTAGAACAAAAAGTACTCGAGGGCTCGAATCAGGCCCAAGTTCAGGTCGATGCCCATAGCGAAAGAAAAGAAGGTTATTTTAATAAATCTTCGTTGTTAGGTTCGTTGGAAAAACTTCGATCTCAGTTCGAAGGGTTTAATGAAGGCATCAAGTCTCTCATGAGCCAACAAAATGGCGCAAGGATTCCCGGGATTCGCGAAGTACTTGTAGATGTCTTGCAAACCCCCGCAGAATATGAAACGGCAATCGAAACTGCATTGGGCGATAAGCTGCAAAGTGTCATCGTCAATTCCTATTCTGACTCGATGGAAGCCATAGGTTATCTTAAAAGTAATGAGTCTGGGCGAGGGCTGTTTGTTCCGTTGAATCCAAAATCCACACCCAGCATTCCTATGCAATTGAATGGCGCAGAGGGAGTTGTCGGCAAGGCTTTGAATTTTATCGAATGCAGTGAAGATTATCGTCCTGTTATAGAATTATTGTTGCGCAATGTAGTTTTGGTTCAGGACATGGATGTAGCCATGCACCTTCATCAGAACCCTGAATTTCAAGGAACAGTTGTAACCTTGAACGGTGAAATGATCGATGCGAATGGGTTCGTCACCGGGGGGTCTGCCAAGAGTGAATCTTCAAGGTTGTTGGCGAGGAATAGGGAAATAGAGAACCTTTCCGAAATTGTGAAAAAGTTAAAGGCAGAGTTAGAAGAATCGCAATTGGCCGTTGAGTCCGGAAAAAGGGCGCAAATTGAACTGGAGGCTAGCCTCAAGCAAATAAGTGAAGAAGTTCATCAAAAAGAATTAGCGAATAACAACAGTCTTCGCGATCTCGAACAATTGCGTCAGGAAAAGCAGAGGTTGGAAAGCCGCGCTTCCACTTTGGGTGCTGAAACGATGTCCCTGTCGCAGGAGCTACAGGAACTGGAAAATGAGAATTCTTCTCTGAAGGTGCTATTGCTTGAAATGGAGCAAAAAAATCAGGCGGAAGAAGAATCGTTAGCTCAACAGCGGACAGAATTGGAAGACAGTCGAAAAGCCCTGGAAGAAAAATCCGGAGAAATCAGCGGATTGAAGGTTTTGATCACTTCCTTGATTGGGCGACGCGAAAATACCCTGACAGAGATCAAGCGACTGGAGCTACAACAACAAAATTTGCAGCAACGAATTGAAAAGCGGGAGTCGGACAGAGTCTCCAACCAGAACCGAATTGTCGAAATCGATAACGATGTTTCTGTCTTGGAAGAGAATGTACTAAAACAGTCCAAAGAAAAGGATATCCTCAGCGAAAATGCAGTGCAAGAGGAAGAAAGCCTGAGAGCAAATGAAGATGCGCAGAAACAAATGGATCAGGATATCCGCGAATTGTCCAAGAAGCTTCAAGAAATCACAGAAACTTTATCGCAGATAGAAATCAAGCGTTCCGAAACAAGATTGCAAAATGCCCACATTGAAGAACGGGCTTACGAAGATTTCAATGCCACTCGTGAAGAGTTGTGGGCAGCTTATGATGAGAATATTGACGAGCATGAGATCGAAGGAACGGTTAAAGATCTTAAAGAAAAATTGGCACGATTGGGCGAAGTGAATTTGGCGGCTTTGTCTGAATTCGAAAAAACAAACGAACGCTACACCTTTCTTAAAGAACAGCAGGACGATTTGGCCGAGTCCATTGAGTTGCTGCATTCAACGATCGAAAAAATTAATTGCACCACTCAGCAACGTTTTCTGGATACGTTTAAGCAGGTTAATGAAAACTTTAAAGAAGTGTTCGCACGCCTTTTCCAAGGAGGCAAGGCAGAGCTGTCCTTAATAGATGAGGCCAATCCTCTTGATTCAGGAATAGAGATTACCGCCAACCCGATAGGGAAAAGCCTGCAAACGCTGTCGCTTCTTTCCGGTGGTGAAAAAACGATGACGGCCATCGCCCTGATGTTTGCCGTATTTAAGGTTCGCCCCAGCCCTTTTTGCTTACTTGACGAAGTGGATGCTCCGCTCGATGAAGCGAATGTGGTCCGATTTCAGGAAATGCTGAAAGAGATGGCTGACAACACTCAGTTTATTATCATCACCCACAACCAGAAGACTATGACCTTCGCCAACGCCCTCTATGGAATCACCATGGAAGAAAAAGGCGTCTCCAAAGCCGTATCCGTTCACTTTAATTAATATCCAACCTATATTTATAATTCAAATAGGCAAAGCTGCTTGTTAATAGTGTTATAATTCGAGTCCTCTTACCAAGGAAGAATTATGGCAGAAGCGAAAGACATTGACAGCAGTTTGGAATATCTTCGGCATTTTGAAAAGAATACTGCCAATCCGGATTTAGGAACCTTAATCCAGGAAAAAATCAGCACAGATAAAGAAAGTTTAAAGCTCCATGGCTGTAAACTGAAAGAGGAAGATTTTAAAGCCATCTCTGGTTTTAGCCCAATCAAGAACCTGAAGTACCTCGACCTGAATCAGACAGGGCTCAACTCGGCAGGCTTACAACCCCTTAGCGCTTCCGATTCTTTTGCTAATCTTGAAACGCTTACTCTAGCCAATAATAATCTTGATGATGAGGCAATATTTTTTCTATCAAAATCTTTGTCTTTGACTCAACTTAAAAACCTTGACCTTTCCAGCAATGAGTTAGGTTCACTTGGCGCAAAAGTACTCTCCATGGCGGAGGGAATGAAAAAATTGAGCCGGATTGACCTATCCTATAATCGTCTCGAAGGATTGGGTCTTAAATCCCTTGCCGATTCATCTTTAGGTCGACAATGCGTTGAACTAAATCTTCGGGATACAGGTATCGGGGATGAAGGCTTGAAGTCTCTGACAAAAATTCCACCTCTTGAATCTTTGACGACATTAAATTTATCTGATAATGGGTTAACCGAAGTAGGCATAGAAGCACTTTGCCGCTCTATGGTATTTCCCAATTTAAAAACTTTGATTCTTAATAATAATCATGTAGGGGATGAGGGTGTTTACGCGATGGCAGAATCGCCTTTGTTTTCCAATCTTGAAAAACTAGTAATGCATAATAATGGTTTGACCACAGACAGCGCGATTTCGCTTTCCCAATCCAAAACCATAACCGGACTTCGCGCTCTGGATCTGAACAACAATGACGTTCGAGCCGAGGGCGCCCAAGCTCTAGCGGATTCCATCAATATGAAATGGATGGAGAGCCTTGATCTTGGAGAAAATAAACTGAACCATGAGGGAGCTGCTGCGCTGGCAAATTCAGAAAATTGTTCTGCGCTGAAATTTCTAAGGTTGAATAATAACAATCTTTCGGATAAAGGTGCCGAAGCTCTGGCGCGTTCAACCAACTTGTTGCAACTGGAAACCCTTTCCATCGAAAATGAAAACTGGATTCACGCGCCGGGTGCCAAGGCAATTTCAGAATCTAAGAACCTTTCCAGCTTGAAACGGCTGGTGCTGGTTTTGAATGCTATTGGTGATGAAGGTGCCATTCACCTTGCCAATTCGCAGACACTTTCAGGTCTGATGTTTTTGAATGTTGCCGGAAACAGGCTCACACCTAGAGGGGAAGACGCATTACAAAAGTCTACGGCTTTGACCGGAATAGAAGTTCTTGAGATTGTTTGAAAATCATAGCGCGATTAGTTTGTTATTAAAGATCAACAGCGATAGTAGTTATCAACAGAAAATCCAACCCCGCCGAATCTATTACTGTTACTATTTCAGTGATATGAAAAAAATATCAATACCCCCGCTATCATAGAATTGAAGATGTTGAAGGAAATAAAAAAGCAATATCATTCAGATGGTTTAACCGGGCTTTTTAACCGGGGTTATTTTGATGAAGCTCTGCAACGAGAAATGAACCGGGTACAAAGATACGATGGATGCTTTTCTGTCTTCTTTATTGATCTGGATAACTATAAAAAACTTAACGATACATACGGTCACTAGGTAGGTGGTTTAACTCTAAAGGTCGTGGCGATATTTTTCAAAATATGAGGCGCACCGAAGATACGGCTTGTCGCTATGGTGGCGAGGAGTTGGTCCTGATCCTTCCTGAAACAGAGAAAATGAATGCTCGAGTGATTGCTGAAAGAATTCGAAAAAAAGTAGAAGAAGCAGTACTTAAATTTGAAGATAAAACGTTTAACGTTACCTTAAGTGGCGGCATTTCTACATATCCTGTAGACGGAAAATAAGTTCATGAACTGCTACACGCAGCAGACGTGTAGCTTTATCAGGCAAAAGAGAGTGGCAGAAACCGAATCTTCCTTCATGACTTTGAGAAGCCGCATTATTTGCGGATTGGTATTTCAGAGGAAGTTCAAGTCCAATCTGTTACTGAAAGCTTGAACCCAAAGAAATTGAATGCTCAAGGGAAAAATATGAGTTCTTCTGGAATTCTTGTTGAAAGTCCTATAGCTTTGAAAATTGGTTCGCAGGTGGGAATTTCATTTTCGATTAAAGGTCAAGAGGGTCCACTAACCGTCAATGCGCAGGTGGCAAGAGTAGAAATTTTTGATTCGCATTTCGATATTGGGGTGGCCTTTTTGGATATGGATGCCGCCGGGGAAAGTGAATTTTCTAAAACACTTTTGCAAGCCCTAGTGATTTCGTAGCCCTAGGCGAAGAAAGTCTATCCGTCTAATTTCGAACTGCTAAAATATTGAACGTATTCTGGGTCCTCAGGATTCGATTTGCCAACCAGGCATTTATTCCAAATCGACGAGCGCAATATTTTTCTGTATTTAAAATAGAACAGTTTTCTTCCTTCAGAACTTTTTCAATACCCCTTGGGTCAATGCCCCCAAATTGGCGTTGGTAGTCAGAGTGATGATACTCGTCTTCCAGCAAAGGTATATTCCGCACCCTCATTTCCAAACGATAAGACTTTTCGTCTAACCACGAAAGGCCGCGATGCAAAGCATAAGAAATTGAAGAAGCTACTGATTGCTTCAAGGGCTCAAAAAATATCATAATTTTTGTTCCTGCCTTGAGCCCCTTACAGGCTTTTTTTAAAACCATTTCATAGTCAAAAAGATGGTGTAATACTGCAGAAAAAACCACGAGATTAAACTCTTTTTGGTTTCTTTCGAGAAATTCCTCCACATCCCCAACTGCCAAGTGAGCGCGATTTTTTTCGCTTTCTGAAACAGAATCCTTTAGTACCTGGATCATCTCACTGGAGAGATCCAGACCTGTCACATCGAATCCTCTTCGTAGAAATCTTAAAAATAGATATCCGGTGCCGCATCCAAGATCAAGGACTTTTGCATTTGCGTCCAAGTCACAACAGATTTTGTCTAAATTTTTTTCTGCAATATAGTTCTGGAAAAAGTTGGTTTGCTCCGGGTGGCGGGATAGATATAACTGGTTTTCAAGTGCGTGAACACGCCGGTTTTCTTCTAATACTTTTTCTTTGAGGAGGGTTGTCATTTTAGATGCAACTAGATAGCTTCCTGAATCTCGTCAAAAAAGAAACGCTTTTCAGTTGTCGAAGTTTCACATTCATTGCAATTCACACATACTTTTGGGTAGTCTGCCTTTTCGTGTTGATTACGTAAAGCTTTAATTTCCGAATTATTCCATAGATCGTTGACCCGGTCGCTGTTGGCGTTCCCTAATTTAAGAGTCGCGTTATAATCCACACAGCAGGGAATGACAGTACCATCCCAGAGAACAACCAGTTTGCCATAATCCTTGCCGAAGGGTTCTGGGCAGGGTTCGCTTCGCGGACTTTGAATGAGCTTTGGTTGTGTGCGAACATGATCGACAATGGTTTCCCAGTGCTCGATATATTTTTCAACATCCTCTTGAGTATCTTCCTCAACTGTAAAGACTACTCCCATACTCAATTCAGGTCGCTTTGCCTCTTTAGTCTTTTTTAATCGAAGAATATTTTCTTTTATTTTTTGAAGTTCGACTCCGCGAATCCTTTTAAAAGTATCTGCAGAACCATCTATGGAAAACCGAATTATGTTTAGTGGACTTTCAATGATTTTGTTAATCATCTTATCTGTCAACAAAGTTCCATTGGTGTTCATGACAATATGTTTCACACCAGCCTTATGTGCGTAATCGAACATCTCAAAAATTTCTTTGTGCAGTAAAGGCTCTCCCCAGTTATGCATGCATAGATGTTCAAGGTCGGGAGTGTCATCTATGACCTTTTTGAATAGCTTTAAATCCATGAACCCTTCATCTCGCGTCATGCCTTCTGTCACAAAACAAAAAGTGCAACGCAGGTTGCAGGTATTGGTCGGTTCGATGATTAGTGATGTGAGGGGTTTGACGCGCATTATTCGATAACCTTCTCAACAATATAGTCAGGGCGTTCCTGAATTTGATGGTGCACCCGGCCCAGATATTCTCCCAAAAAACCAATGGATAATAACTGTACACCTGCAAAAAATGCAAACACTGCGAGTAAAACCACAAAGCCCTCAATCAAAATTCCATTTACAATTCTTTGGAATAGTAAGAAAGTCATCATTAAAAATCCTAGGAAAGCACCAAATAATCCCATATAGGTTACCATACGCAGCGGAAAGCTGGAGTAACCTGTTATGAGATCCCATGATAACTTCAGTAGATTAAGAATATTGTATTTGGTGTTCCCTTTTTTTCTTTCGTGATGTTCCACTTCAATTTCGATGCTGGGTAATCCCATCCAACTCATCAAAACCGCCATATAGCGAGACCTGTCCTTACAAGTTTCAACCCTTTCTACTACGCTACGACGAATTGCGCGGAAAGAGCTTAAATTTAATTTTACCGTATCCCCAAAAAGAGCTTGCCCGATCTTTAGCAAGCATTGTGAGCCGAGTACTCTCAACATGCCATCGCGCCGTTTGCGCTGAACCGTGGTAACCATGTCAATATCATTGGACATGGCATCAAGAAGTTTTGGTATTTCTTCAGGGGGATTTTGCAAGTCTGAATCCAGCTGAACGATGATATCACCTTTGCTTATTCTGAATCCGGCAAGTACCGCAGCCTGTTGTCCGAAATTCCGGGTAAGTTTCACAATACGCAATGCACTTTCTTTCGCCTGAATTAGTTTTAACTTTTCGTGCGAGCCGTCAGAGCTTCCATCGTCTACGATTACAATTTCGTAAGGTTGATCCAGTTTATCGCAGACGACCTTGAGCCTTGAAACTAACTCTTCAATAAGAGATACCTCATTGAAAACAGGAATGACAATTGAAATTTCTATTTGCTTGTCCATATCATTCATGATGATTGATTAATTCTGTTTTGAAACCTGCTTTCCTCCTCTGAGAGGAAGAAGTTATTGCTGGCGAGAACACGCCATTTCGGTTTCACGAATTCTTACCGCTTCCCCTTCGGGGCCAGTCAGGCCAATGTATTCCGATTGGCAACAGCCCAGACAACCGGGAAATATTCCTTCTGATTTTAATTTTTCACGGAATCCCTTAATGCGACCTGAGTTCCATGAAGTAAGCTCGTTACCGTCATTTATATTTCCAACTCTATAATGAGGACAACTGAACACATCGCCGTAGGCAGAAAAAGCCACTTTTGTCCACGGAATGAAACAGCGGTAATCTTTGTAGGAACTTTTGTTGGAGTAGTAACGGACAATTTCTTCTACCGTAATATAGTTCGGCGAAAACCTTAGTTTCGTTTTAAAGCCCTGACTCAGTGTCTCAAGTTGTGATAATTGGCGGTTCAATTTTTTCGGTTCAATTTCTTCGACTGGTGCCGTTGGGCGATCCAGATGGTGGTCCTGATCATAATCTTTTCCATGCCAGTAGGTCGCTGGACTACTCACAACAAAATTGCAAACATTCACTCCAAGTTTATTCGCATACTCATATAGCGGGACAAGGTCCATTGTATTTCCCCGATTGATCACGCAAGTGAGATGGATGAGCGGAAACTTAGATTTTAATTCCTGTTTGCGCGCAATCAGTCTTTCTAGTCCCTGTGTGGTTTTCTTAAAAGAGCCGGGAATCGTGGTGATGGTATCGTGAAGCTCTTCTCCGCCTTCAATAGAAACACCCATATAAAATAATCCACAGCCCCAAACCGACTTGAGCCGTAAACTCATCAAGTCTTCGACTACTTTTTCGCTCAAGGTAGTTCCGTTTGTGATGATATGGACCTTATGATTCTTAACAGCGAATTCAAGAATTTCCATGAAATCGCTTTTCATAAACGCTTCGCCACCGGTAAATGTGATCAGTGAAAAGCGCGGAAGTTTTGTAATGGCCTTTTTGACTTCATCTGCAGAGAGCTCATTTTTGTAAGTTTTATTGGTTTCAGTGTCATCGATTATTTCGAGATAGTGGCACATATCGCAACGGAGGTTGCAACGATAGGTCACTTCAAAAAATGCTTGAATCGGCGGCAGAGAGTTTCGCGGGGCGAAATAAAACGGAAGCAGCGAATACAAGCGCGGTAGAATTTTTTGAATAAATTTAAAATCCATAATAATAAAACTATTAAGCGCAGTCCATTTGTTTTAAAAATTTCATACTCTTGTCGCCGCAGTTAAACAATAAATCTATCGTTGATAAGAATGGAACAAATCCTTCGTAGCGTTGTGGGTACTCCGGGTGCTGATACTCCTGATACACTAATTCAATGCCCTGATCGGAAAAATCTTTCTCCGAAATATAGTTTCTAGCCGATTCTCCGCTTAGATATTGCGTTGCGCCAAGTTGTTTGCAAATTGAAACCAATCTTTCGGTCTTATTGCCAGGCTCGCCGAGTTCAGAAGAACGAAGAAGAGGGGTATTTATTTTTAACTCCCCTTTTAAATATTGGATGGTCTCCAGCGAAAGGTCTAATAAAAAATTCCATTCGCTGTTAAATATCTTCTCGCACCATGGGAAGTGTAAGTCGAAAAAAGGTGTTTTGGAATAATGGCACCGAATAGTTTCCAAATGTTTTCGTTTCCATGAAGTGGAATTATCGATTTTTGTTTCTAGAAGACTTTGCTCATATTTATTCTTTTGTATTACCGGTACCGTCAACCAGACTGAACCCTCCAGAACCCGAACCCGGTTTCTATTTCTCCAATCCCTCCGGGTGAACTGCACGTCATCGTATAAGACGAATTGATCCGAACGGCACATTTGTTCGAAAAATCCCAGCCAGGGTAAATAGGAGGGCTGAAGAATAGTCACGCGCATAGATTTAGTTCCCGTGGTCAAGATCCCCAAAGTTCTTTCATCCAGATAAATCGTTCCCACCATTGGCGGTTATTCTTGTAAAACTCAATGGTTTTTTCCAACCCTGCATCCAAACTTATTTCTGCCTGCCAACCTAGTAATTCCTGGGATTTATCTGTCGAGGAAATATGACGCGAAACTTGGCCGGGACGATCTTTTATATAATTGAGCGTGCTTTCCGGCTTACCCAGTTTTTCTAAAACTTTGCGTCCGATGTCAAGCACGCAGGTGTCGCTACCTGTTCCCAGATTTATTGTCTGGCCTATAACTTTTTCCCTGTCTAAATGTAGAACTTTATCCAATGCTCGGCAAGTATCTTCTACAAATAACCAGTCCCGCGAGCTGCTGCCATCACCATGAATAGTGAGTGGTTTATCTTGCAAAGCGCTGACAATAAAATTGGGGATAGCCTTTTCCAGATGTTGACAGGGACCGTAGTTGTTAAAAGGTCGAACAATTACCGCTGGCAAATCGTAAGTTTTAATATAGGAATAAATCAATCGGTCAGCACCAGCTTTCGCCGCTGCATAGGGGCTCATTGGATTCAACGGATGCTCTTCATCCATCGGATCGGTTAAAGCCGTTCCATAAACCTCCGAGGATGAAATATGTACAAACAATTCTACAGGATTATTCACCGCTGCATTTGCAACCACCTGGGTGCCGATGACGTCGGTCTCGAAAAAGATCGCGTTATCATAAATCGATCGAGTCACATGCGACTCTGCGGCAAAGTGAACGACAATATCCGCCTCGGCAACTAATTTGCCGACAATGTCTGGATGGGTGATGTTGCCGTGGAAAAATTCAAAATGGCAGTTGGATTTTAAAGCAGGAGAAATATTGTCGAGATTGCCAGCGTACGTCAGTGCATCGAGGAGCAAAATTTTGTAATCGGGATAACAGCGGTGGATATAGTTAATAAAATTACTGCCAATAAAACCGGCACCGCCTGTGACCAGTAATTTTTTCTTAAATTCGCTCATTTGTTTTATTTAATATGTGGTCTGAAAAACCATATCGTTACAATATTATATACAAGGGTCCAATTATTCTTTACGGGAAAATGGCGGAAATCCTTTAATTATAATAGGAAAGGAGGGTTTTTAGAGGGGTAGCGGGGCGAAAAACCGCCCCATTTACAGAAATAGCAAAATCTAAGCAGAATAGGGAGAATTTAAATCATGCTGACCAGCTTATTGATGGTTTTTTCGATCCCCTCCGCCACTTCAGAAATACTTTGGCCCACCATATAGGCCGGGGTTGAAATAATTTTATTTTCTTCGTCAAAAACGAAATCAGTCGCGAGACATTCCTGATGCTTACTCCCCATAGCTTCGATCATGCCAATACCTTCTTTATCGTTACCAATCGTCAAAGTGGGTTTGGCTGTTTCGTTTTGATAAATTTTTGCCATCATAGCCGGAGCGATGCATAAAGCAGCTTGTGGTTTTTTCTTGGCAGCAAACTCTTTCACTAGCCTCATGACTTCGGGATTAACATCACATTCATCGCCTTTTTCTGCAAAGTTTGAGAGGTTCTTGGCTGCACCGAACCCACCGGGGATCACCAGCGCATCAATGTCATCGGCTTTGATTGCATTGATATCGCGGATTTCTCCACGGGCAATACGAGCCGACTCCACGAGCACGTTGCGTTTTTCTGTTGGCATTTCCTGCCCATTGTGATGATTGACCACATGCATTTGATCGATATCAGGGGCCATGCATACGGCCTTGGCACCGGCACGATCGATTGCCAAAAGAGTGATGACCGCCTCATGAATCTCCGATCCGTCATACACACCGCACCCTGAAAGAACGACACCAATTTTTTTCATAGTTATTTCCCCTCTAAATATAAGAACTCAATGTGAGATGATTTTTAATTGAAAGTTCGGCTCAAATTCTACCACCCTCTAACAGGGGAGGCAATGTTCGTAGAGAAACCACACAAAAGATAGAACTATAGATGAGCACGGATAGACACAGATCAATCATTCCTCTCCCTCGGTGGGGAGAGGGATTATTTTAGTTGCCCCCACGGCGAGTGGTCTGTGTTTGTCTGTGGTTAACTTTTATGCCGGTGGGTAATAGGCAAGCGCCTGTCTTTACCAAAGGCTTTAGGAGTGATTTTAACACCCGGAGGGCCTTGCCGACGTTTGTATTCACTGGCATCCACCAGTTTTGCGACTCGCTTGATATCCGTTGTCGACAAACCGGGAACTTTTATCTCTTCGACCGATTTATCTTCTTCAATGTATTTTAACAAGACTGGATCCAGTAAATCATAGGCAGGTAACGAATCGGAATCTTTCTGATCTGGCCGTAGTTCTGCCGAGGGTTCTTTCGTGATGATGGACTCGGGGATGATTTCTTTTTCATCATTGAGCCAACGCGAAATTTTATAGACCCAAAATTTTGGTACGTCTTTGATAACGGCGAATCCCCCAGCCATATCGCCATAAAGAGTGCAATACCCCACACTGAATTCACTTTTATTTCCCGTAGCCAGAACCATCCACCCCATTTTATTTGAAAGTGCCATGAGCAGGTTGCCGCGTATTCTTGCTTGTATGTTTTCTTCTGCTAACCCAGAACCCGTTCCTTTAAATGGTTTTGCGAGGATGTGACCGTATGCCTCCATGGCTTTTTCTATGGGAAGCGTCAAAGTCGCAATGTCTATATTCTTTGCTAGGTCAAGAGAATCCTGAACGCTACCTTCAGAAGAGTAGGGGGAGGGCATCAACACTCCGACCACATTTTCTGAGCCTAACGCTTGCGCAGCAATGACTGCGGTTAATGCCGAATCGATTCCGCCGCTCAGCCCTAGTACCACTTTTGAAAATCCGTTCTTGGAAATATAGTCACGAGTGCCTAAAACCAGTGCTGAGAAAATCTCTTCGACCTCTGTTTTATCACAGCAAATATGAGAGGGAAGGGCGGGGTATTTTTTCTGTTTCGATAGCCCCGCCGGTGCGCGGTAAGATCGAATATTGATTTTAGAAGATAGTTTTTTCTTTGGTTTAGGAATGATTTCAATATCGGAAAAAATCAATTCTTCTGCGAAAGAATTTCCCTGCGTGACGATTTTGCCATCGGGTGCTACCATCATACTTTGCCCGTCAAATACTAACTCATCCTGACCGCCGACCAGATTGACATAAGCAATATGTGAGCGATAACTGCGTGCACGTTGCTGGATCATTTTTTTTCGTGCTGTGCCTTTTCCTTTGTGGAAGGGAGAAGAAGAAATATTCAACAGCAAGTCTACCCCACCTTTACCGCACAGAGTTTTTCCCGGCCCTGATTCCTCCCAAATATCTTCGCAAATTGTAATACCCAGTGTTGCTCCTTTTAATGCAAACCGAACGGGAGTGCTGCCTTCCTGAAAATATCTTTTTTCATCGAATACACCGTAATTTGGAAGAAGCATTTTTCGACAAGTGCCGACATGCTTGCCATTGCAAAGCAGGGCCGCAGAATTATAGATGGAGTTGCCGTGCTTTTCTGCAAAGCCGACAATGGCAGTCAGCCCTCGGGTATGAGATACAATTTTTTCCAGAGCCCTGTGACTGTGCATTAAAAAACTGTCTTTCAGTAACAAGTCTTCAGGTGGGTAGCCAGTGATAGCTAATTCTGGGAAAAGAATTACATCGGTGCCCATTTTCCGGGCTTGCTTTAAATGGCTTTTTATTCTATTGGTATTGTCATCAAAATCGCCGACCATCGAATTCATTTGCGCCAATGCAATTCGCATGGCAGTTCCTAGTTTTTTCGGCATTGATTCCACGCTCTTTTTACTTGCAGGCATTGTCGACTTTTTTTTCGAGAGGTTCTTTGGAAAATTAATATTCATCCCGTTTGGCAGATTATACTACAATAGATATTAATCCTTAATTATCTGGGGCAGAAAAAAATATCGAGATATGACTGAACCTAATCAAGCAGAAGAGAGTATTAAACATTCAATTAATAAAAATGGGTTTCCCGAAAAAGTCGTTCGGCTTCCGTTCAAGCCGGTTTACGATGCCTGCAAAAAACACGGCACGAATTTGTCGGATGTTTTAGATAATTTGCAGGAACAGCAGATTTTCGGGAAAATCATTGGCAACCATGTTGAGTTTCGTTCTCGGGAGAAAATCGATTTAAAGTCTCCCAATCCGTCTTCTGCTGATGACTTCTCGTGGGTAAAAGGTGCAGCGGGAAATATGGAAGGATTCCAGGGCGCTGCAAAAGAAGCCATGGGAAAAATGACTCCCGATCAAATGCAGGAAATTCGCAAATCTGTTGAATCAATGAGTGATGAAGAAAAGATGAATATAATGAAAATGTTCTCCCAGCGATTCGATCCTTCCAAATAATTTAACTCAAAATATATATGCTAATTTTTTCTAAAGATATCGGTCAACGAGACCATACTCATGCGCTGGAAGATAAACTGCCAGACTTGAAAAGCTATATGGAATACCAAAGAAAACTATTTCCATACACCGTTGTTCGGGCGGGATTAGACTTGGCCTACAAAGAGGTTGATGACATGCTCAATTTTGTCGATAACGATTATCGTCCGCCTACCGACAGCAACCGACAGGAATACCCTGCAGATGTTGATCAGTGGTACCGTCAACGGTTTCCCTGGTCGTCCGCATTTTTAAAAATGGAGGATATGCATTACGCTTTGGTAACTCTTGTTAAAATAATGGATTCCTTCCGTACTCACGAAACCGGAAACAGTTATCATTGGACTGTTTTGTACGATTCCGTTCACAATATTATTCAGGTTTATAACAGTCTCATCCGGGAGAAACCCGACCAGTCGAGAGATATCCATTTGAGCAGTGGAGTTGAAGTTGACTTCGATGACTTTGTAAATAATTACTGGCTGAATCTCGATTTTATGATATTTTCGCAAGCCGACTATCCTCACAAACCGCATATGAAAAGAAAAGCAGCGATTGAGGAGACGATCCAACAGCGTATGGCGGAAGGAGAGGAGCCTTTGGTTGCCCTGGAAAACTTGGCCCCTGATTTAAAACCTGATGAAGCCACACTAAAACTTCTAAGGCGAGATCCTGTTGAAACTCGGCTTCTTGAATTGATCAGTCATCCTGAAACGGGAAAACAATATGACAGTATCAATAAAGAGTTTACAGAAAACCAGCAGTACGGAAAAATCTCAATTGTTGATGCTGATTATTTGGTTAACCACGAACATTCAAAGAAATAAATATCAAGGGGCGAAACTAAAAAAGTCTAGCTGACTCAAGCTGAACAGAGGTTTGGGAGACCTCTTGGGCGTTTTGTGTGAAGATTGATAAGAGGCTCTTTTTCCTCCAGAAGTATCCTCAAAATAGGAGGAAGATTTCTGTACCGACTTTCTAAAAGAAATATCAGCCACCTGCTCCTCTTCGAAAGTTGTTTTAGGTCGTTTGGAAAGGACACTTCTTGATGATCTTTTTCTTTCGGCTATTTGGCTGTTTTCAATCCCAGTTCCTTCCCAGATATTCCCAAGGTTTTCCAAGCCATCAAAATAGACCGCTGTTTCTTCATCAATCTCTACCAATCCTTTTACTTCGCTAAACAAATTAAGAGGAGGAAGTTTTTTCCTTTTGGCTGTTGCTAGATCGAGCTTTAAATAAGTTGGTTCAGGGTATTCTAACTGAGTAAATAATTGCCCCGTAGTTTCGTTAGAACGCTGACTTAATTTTTTATCCAGAACGAGTATGTTTCCCGTATCACGCCGAGTGAATAATACGGATCCCGAAAATGCGGTTGCATTATGTCGGTTGGTGGCGGTTCTTATAAATGAGACGTTAATATCTCCGGTTCCAGCATGGTTAATTTTAAAAATATCGATAGCATTTGATTCGAAGATATTGATTTTTCCTGATGTGGAATTGTCAATGTCAACCGAGGTCAAATTTGTTTCGATAGCGTTGTCTGATGTTCCAAACCCTGTTACCAGGTCGGCTACCAGTCGCCCCGATGTGCTAATATCCAAAGCACTTGTGTCACCATCGCGAACGCCGCCATTCGTTGAAGTCAAAGTGATGGAAGTGGTTGAAGAGTTTGAGGTGGTGAGCAAGCCAAGAGTAATATCTTGATCGGCTGACAAGTTAATAGTTTCTGTTCCTGCGTTGAAAGATCCTCCTGTTGCCATTGTTATTGCACCTCCGTTACTCTCGGCCCTTGCAATTATTTTTCCCGAGGTGGTAACGTTTCCACTAACATTCAGTGATTTGGCACCATTTACTGTCACAGTAAGGTCGCCGCCTATTGTGGAATTCCCCAATGTAAAATCACTGTTACTAACCACTGTTGCGTTGGCAGTTCCTGATGTGTTGAAGCTAGCTGTGCCAGCGATAGTTAATACGCCAGCACCTGCAATGGCCGCCCCAGATGTTGCAGTCAATGAACCGGTAGTCGTTACATCAACGCCAAAGTCCATGCCGCCTGTGCCGGCGTTGATAGTAATGTTGCCCAGGCCTGATGAAGCTGTGCCAGAAAAGTTAACTGCACTTCCCGTTGCTGTTGCGTTCAAGGTTAGTGGTCCAGAAAAAGAAGTTACATTGTCTAATGTCGTGGTTCCATTGGAGTTATTCCCTATTGTCAGATCTGTAGCAGTGATCTGACTGAGTTCAGTATTATTCAAAGAAAAACTGCCAGCACCTGATCCCAGTCCTATGGTTTGGCCAGACTGCGAAGCCAATAATGTTGCAGTGCCTGAGTTGATTGCGCTAACGGCACCCAATGCTATATCGCTGGAGATGATAGATAAAGAGTTGCTACTGGTGTTCAATGTTTGGCCTGATGAAATTGTAAAAATACCACTGCCATTAGCATCACTATCTGAATTGAAACTTGTTGTGTTGTTAGTAGTTAGGTTGGAAGAGAGAGTAATTCCATTTCCGGAATTCACGGTTAAGACTTTAAAAATAGAAGCGGAATTTTCAAAAATAACCGATGATCCTGAGGATGTTGCATTTAAAGTTACTGATGTGAACTGGTCCGAATCCGTTGAAGGGATTCCGTCCACCGTGATATTGCCATTGGTGTTATCGCCAACGACCAGATCCCCGGCTATAATTTTTCCCAACTCGGTCGAAGTTAAACTCAAACCGCAGGTATCGCCGCAGTTGGAGGCTCCTAAGCCGATAGTGGCATTAGCCAGATTTGTTTGAATTGTTGTTGATGCGGTACCGCTACTTAATGTCGATCCTCCAATTGTCAGTCCATTCGATTTCAGGACAATAGCGCCTGATGCTATGAAATTATTGTTGAGATTTATGGCACCCGTGGATTTAAGCGTTATAGCTCCAGCCGTTGTGATGTTGCCAGTGTTTGAGGCTAATGTAATGTCTCCGGACGATGTAATGGTGCTGGTATTAATGACCAGTCCTGTTGTGCCAGACAAAGTCGATGCTCCTTGTCCTGTTATGGTCCCTCCGCTTTGTCCGATGGTCAGTTTTCCAGCAAGATTCAATGAAGTTCCAGATGCAAGGGTAATGCTGCCATTGATCAGATTGAGATCACCGGTGATCAGAGCCAGTTCAGTATTACTGATATTCATTCCGGAAAATCCGGAAGTAAACCCCAACCCTAAACTTCCGCTGTTTGATACATTAATGGTGGTTGCACTGGTGCCGGTATTTATCGACCCAGTTAAACTCAAATCACTGGCCGTGACAGTCAAAGCGTTATTGGTTGTAGATAAAGCTCCAGAAATGGTTGTGGTGCCGGTGCCTGAGTTCAGATCTACTGTTCCATTTGCTGAAAGACCGGCAAGAGAAACTCCCGAGCTTGCAGTTAGGTTTGCGGTTGTTACGGAAGTCAGTGCATTGCCAACAGTAATACTGCCTGTGGAATTTAGAGTGAGCGAACCATTATTAGCTGTAATCGTAGACCCGCCTAAAGTTATATTTCCTCCAGAAATGCTTGTACCACTTGCCAGAGAAAGCGAGCTTCCTCCTTCTAGATTAATGTTTTCTGCTGCCGTTAGCGTGCTGTTGTCGAGAGTTAGGCCGCTGTTGGCAGTCATCGTTATAGCACCTTGAGAAACTAGAGCGTTGTCGATATTTATCGTTGAGCTGGTAGAGGTGAGAATCAAGGCTCCCGCAGAGGTTGTGTTGCTGGCGCTAAGTGTCAATGCACCTGCTGAGCTTAAAGTAACGCCACTTCCTAATGCTAATACTGAAGAGTTTGCGTTGATGCTTAAGTCGCCAGAAGATGTGGTAATGCCGCCATTCAAAGTAATACCGGAGCTTGCTACCAGGGCAACGGTTCCGGCGGCTGTTAAATTGCCTGTTGTCGTGATGCTGGTAGGTGCTGTCAGCGTTAACCCGGCAGCCGCAGTCATACCACCGGTAATGGCACTCAAGCTTATAGCTGTTGCACTGTTTAGAGAAACGCCACTGGCAAAAGTAATATTATCCTTTGGGTCGATTGTATCGATGCCGTTATCGGAGTCTCCGTTTAAGCTAATAGCTCCTGTAGTTGTGGTGATATCGGCATTGACATTAATTCCATTAACGGCTTTAGCTTCCAGTGAAGAAAACGAAGAGTCCGCCTGAAATATAATAGCACCATCTGAACCCGAGACATGAGTGTTGACATTCAGCACAACACCCTCATTAAAAGAAGTGAGGGTAATTCCATCTACGGTGATATCACCGTTGAGGGTTCCGCCAATGGTGAGCTTATTGCCGCTGATGTTATTCAGCTCAGATTGCACGATGGACATATCACACAGGCTTGCGAAACCAGCTCCACAACCGGATAACGCGCTGCCACCTAAGAAAATATTTGTGTTCGATCCAATGGTTACATTGCCGGTGCCACTGTTAATGTTGCTCGCCAAATTTAAAGTTCTACCTGTTAGAGAAATATCGCCTCCGTTCGAAGTCAAATTTCCTATGATCAGGTCACCCTTTGCCTCGAAGATGATATTTCCTCCCTGGGTAGAGATGGTGTCATTCGCTCCAAGGAATTGAATATTTCCGGTAGAAGAAACGATATCCCCGTTAGTGTCTTTGCTGATAAGATTTTTTGTGGTTCGGAAGGTAACTGAGTTGCCGCTACCTTGCTGTAAACTGATAAAAGCAGATCCACCTAAATTCGCGATGGTGATTTTTTCGTCTGCTTGTAGAATTATATTTGTTGTTCCTGAAATTCCTTGAAGTGTACCAACAGAGATAGTCGCTATTTCGAAAGTAGCCGCACCACTGGTGGTAGCTTGCGAACCTGCAACAACGTTAATTTCTTTTGGGTCAAGCAACAATGTTCCGGTTTTTCCATTGGCAGCGGTGGTGTTTACTGACCCATCAAAAAATAGTTCTTCTTTCCCGGAGACTTCTACGAATCCGCCATTGCCAAAATATTTTCCTCCGCGACCTTTGACAATCCCTTGAAAGTGGATTCTTCGATCGGCCCAGAAAATCGTTCTGCCGCCATCACCATAATTCACGGCATCTGCAAATATCAGTGTGCCAGATCCGATATAGGTATCCCATGCATTGGGAACGGTGCCATTACCCTGATAGTCACCGCCAAACAATAATGTTCCACCTCCAGAATCGCCAGAAACATCTATGAAGCCTGTTCCGTAAAGCCCAACCAGATGGCCCAGAACATTAATTTCGCCTCCTGTTTCTCCTGCATTGTAACCCGAAGCATCCAGCGTTCCTGAAACATGGACATCGCCTTCATCGCCACCCATCAAAATTATTTTTCCATTTTTCTCCATAACAGACCTTGCCTGAATCACGCCATCCATATTGATCACATGGTCTACGATATCTTGTGCGGCATTGACATCCAGCCGAACCACACCCCCATCAGCAAAAATACTGCCACTGTTAGTGATTAGAGTGGATAGGGTTTCTCCATCCATTCCTGTTACCTGGTCTACCACTTTGCTGTCGATTGCAAGGTTGATCAATTGATCACCATAAAGGTCGAGGGTAAAAGTTTTACCTGAAGCCAGACTCACTTTCCCCAGTCTGGCATTGATCACTCCTAGATTTTGTACGCCCGGTGCCACCAAGGCCACGAGTCCGCCTTCAGCAGCGGTTATGGTGCCTTGATTGACTATTGAGTTCGAGAAACTGGAGGGGATATCGAAATTATAATTTTCACTCAAAAAATTTGAATTGTTAATATTGCTGGTTGTTGCTACTAGACCATGCACGTCCACTTGCGAATTGTTACCAAAGAAAACCCCATTGGGATTAACCAACCACAAATCACCATTCGATGTCAGTTTTCCTAGAATTTGTGAAGGATCATTTCCCGTTACCCGGTTCAGAGTAACGCCACCCTGTGATAACTGGAAGTCAACGTGTTCCATCGTATCGATGTTAAAACTTTCCCAATCAATGATCGCCTTGGTAGTGCCTTGGTAAATATTCATGGTATCAGGGATGGACGTATCATCAATTATCACCGAACCAGACTTAATAGTTGGGTCGGTAGGAAGGGCGAAAACGATCGAAGGGAAAATACCTATCAGATAAGTCAAAAATGAAACCAGAAATATCGCCCAATTGCTTGGCTTCCGGGAGAGTTGGAATACTCGTCCCGGGCGAGAGGCTGATTTCTCACGAGGAAAAGGCATTGTTGGCTTTTCTCCGGTCTTTGCCGGGCCAAATGCCATCTGATTTATTTTAAAAACGTTCATCTGTAAACTTAAAAATGTGTCGACAAGCTGAAAAACATTCGGGTGTCCTTGTTGCCCTCTGCCGAGACATCTCGGTTTAGAGGCTTGTCAAATTCAACATACCCGGAAATATAATCCGTAACATTGAATCTCAATCCCATACCAATAGAACTGAGGTCTTGTTTGCTGGAGCCGGTTGAAGTTTTGATTCGACTCCACACCGTTCCATAATCGAAAAATGTATATGCCTGGATGTCTTGAATGTAGGCTCTATTGATTTGAAAGGCTTTTTGTAACTCAAGCTTTAAAGCCAAGCCATGGTCACCTGTAATTTCTGAAGGATCAAAAGCCCGTCCAAATTGTGAGCCACCTACTCCAAACTCTTGGGGTGCCAATAGTTTTTCAAAAGAGTATTGCCACGATGCAGCGCCCAATAACATCCAGGAAGGAACCAGTTGTTGCAGTCGAAGCACTTCTCCAGAGATTTTTGAAAAGTTAGCTCTGCCTTCGGGGCGCGAAAGCTTGAGTCCGCCCGATTCGCTGGCGCCAAAAATGTTTAGTCCCTGGCTCCAGTTAATGCTAAGTAAGTTGACCCCGCGATAACTGTCGACGAAATCGTAAGACAAACCAAAATTGGCGATGCGTAATTTATCTTTCGAATTCGTATCACCCAAAAATTTTGTAGTGGAATCTCTGCGGGCAAAACCAAAAAACGTGTTCAAGTTTTCAGCGCGAGATCGGATGATAGGATGTGTCACTCGCAACGTGAAAGCGGTGCTATTTCCTTTCACATCAAAAACTTCAAGATCCGCACCGGGTTGAGACTTGCTGGCTGAACCAGAAAAATAAATTTTAGTTCCTTCAGAAAAGACAGGCTGTTCATAAAATCCACTAAAGAACCTCAGCTCATCGGTTTGTTTTGTAATTACCCCTTGAAAGCCGATTCGTTCATAAAGCCCTAGCAAAGAATTTGTGCTGGCATTGCTAGAAAACTGGATGGGTCCGTTGAATTTTGAACCACGGTTATCGACTCCAAGACTTCCTGCGTATCTTTTATTCTCAAAAATCAAGGTCAGGTCGGTAGCCCCTGATTGAACTTTAGAAGGCGTTAAAACCGATTTCACTGTCACGCCGGGCAAGTCATCTACTAAAAGCAAATATCGCTCGAGATCTTTGGCAAGTAGCGGTTTGGATTTTAAAAGCTTCTTGCGATATTTATTAAGTAAGCTTCTCGGGCCGATAACATCTCCCTGAACATTGACCTTGTCCACGAAACCTTCTATGACATCGATACGGATGACCCCTCTGTCAATTTGTTGCGGAGGAACAACAGCTTTGCTCAAAATGTATCCGTCATTCCTGTACATATTCGTAATTGTTTGTGCAATGCCATACACATGCCCTAACGAAATACGCTTTCGCATATACTTTTTAAATAATCTGGAAAACCTGCGTTTGCTGTAAAGGGTCGAACCCTTAATAACCATTTTTCGCAAAATAAACTTTACCTTCCGCAACTCCTCGGGAAACATAGGTTTGAGATTGTCTTTTCGTACGGGTATCTTTTGCGCTTTTGGTTTTGCTTGCTTCTTGAAGCGTTCTTCGAATCGGAGTGGGGAGGCCTGCTTATAAACTTGATCCCGCCCTTGGGAAGAAATCTGGGCAAAAGAGGGCAAGGCAAAAAAATTACAGAAGAGAAGGCAAAAAGCCCCTACTGTAAGAATTTTATTTTTGAAATTAGTTGTAACCAAATCCACCACCATATTCATCTTAGCGGGAAATAAAGAGCTGAAGTTGAGTCCAAAAATACCTTTGCTAAAATCCTTGAATTACCGTAAATAAAGGGCTTGAGCCTTAAAAGGTTCTGCTGCATACTTGCTGTCTCAATCGAGATTACTTCCCATATTTCATAGAGTTTCATGCCATAATTTGACAGCCCAAAGCCTCGGGGGAATTCGAAAGAATATTTGATTTTTTAAACAAACTGCATTGGAAGTTAACCCTTTAATTACAAGTATTTCAGGCATATTGACTCCTTATTAAAAGCAAGGACTATGCCAAAGGGCGTCCTACGAGAATAATTGCGTAAGTATTTGTAAATAAAGTATTTTATTAGTTTTGATGCGGGAAAAATTACTCGGTACAGAGTCAAAATCGGAAGTTTTTTCCATTGCCTGTCAATTTTTTGATAACAGGAGAAGAGATGGAAAATCCTATTTGGGATATTTGAGGGTTCAAAAAAAGTCAAAGAATTTAAAAAAAGCCGGGCAACCCTCTAAGATTAAAACCATAAGTCGATTGATTTTTCTACTTCCGGCTATCTAGACTCCATTGTGCAAAGGGGGAAATTGGCAAACGATAAATCCATGATAATTTTGAATCTGTGCGACTTTTACTCCCACGAAATATCTGACTGTGGAGCACAACCCATATTGGCGGAATAATTGAACCTTGAAAAACAAGACTCCTACAAATTGACTGCAGTGATGGCCTGCGACAAGTATAAAAGCCCGGTCGATATTCTGAAAGAAAGGTTTCACGACCCTGATCTCTAAGAAGTCATAGCTATATTTACCCTTACCTATTTGCGTTTTTCCTTCCTGTTTTATCCTTAACCAATTTGAAACGTTCGCTTGACAATTATGTAATGTGAGAAGGCTATACTTTTCTTAGTCGACAACCTGATTTTAAGGAAAATTTTATGTCTTTGAAAAACGATGGTAAAAAGAAACTCGCAGAATATTTTTGAATGGAAATCATCAAGGCCATCCTGACTTCACCTGAAGTAAAGCTCTCGATCAAGCAACTGCAGGCATTGGGGCTTTTGGATTATGTCAGCGAGTATAATTTAGTGCTGGAAGTGGAAGAACCGGGACAAATAAATTTTTCACACAGCCAAAAGAGTAGGGAAAAGACGATTCTTAAGGATAAAATCGATCTCGAAGATTCAGAAACGTTCAAGAAAATTTCTATGCCGTGGGTAGATGAAAAATTGTTGTCAGGTAACGAGATGCTTTTCGAAGAATATCTCAGTCAAGAATTTGATGAGGAACAATGGTTGAAGCAAAGCAAAATCAGGCTTTAATTTTCCGCTTTTCTTCAAGATATTCTTGCCCGAAAAATGAGAGTTTATTTGGCGACTAGGTGATCCGCGATCAGAATAATATGTTGTTTATTTACCGCAAGAAATTTGGATTCAAATAAAACATTCCCAGTGACCAGGCAATAGACTTTGGCATCGATCACAGGAATGAAGCTTTCCTCCCCCTGATTCAACATATCCAAAAGTCGATTATTTGGGAACTTGAAAATCTTTCCCTCGACTTTTTAGCTCGCGGTTCGAATAATGGCGCTGATGGTTTCTTTTTTGACAAAAGCGTTGTAGGCCATGTCTCGATCCCTTACCTGATTCAAGTAAAAATAAACAGCCCGATCTCGAATATTTTTGCGAGCATTTAGCTTACCCGTTTTTCCTCCTTCTGACAAGAGAGCCTTCTCATAAATTGCATGCTTCATGTGGGTATGTGGTATTCTTCATTTTGATTTTTTTAAACTCTATTTAATCGCTAATTATGAATAAGCCCGGCACACAAAGACTTCAAGGTACCGATGGTATACGCCGGGAAACAAAGCTCGCTAGTGATTTTGAATGCAAAGGGCTCACTCCGCAGCAAGTATTTCTTGAGAAGGGCTGGATCACCGAGCAATTCATGGAGTTATATGCCTATGTGCATATTAAAAATCTGCCAGGACCCAAAAAAGCAAAAAATATTGTGGTGGGATGGGACCCGCGGGACCCATCTGGAATTTTTATTGAAGCTGCTATCAAGGGGATTCGTAAGGCTGGGGGCAATGCCCTGACTCTTGGGATTGTGCCAACCCCGCTGGTACCGCTCTTTATGCTCCATCAGGATGCCGAATGCGGCATTATGATTACGGCATCGCATAACCCCAATGACCAGAACGGAATAAAACTTTTTTCCCCTTTTCGCGGCATGAAACCTCTGCCGTCCGACGACTCTCGATTGACTCATTTTATTTCGCAGCAAAAATATTCCGCCATTAAAAGCCTATTATTAAAGGGTAAGCGTAAAGATTACAGGAAAAATGCTTTGGAACTTTTTAGCGAGTTTACCCTAGCTCCCGAAAACTCGTGGATTGATGAATCGATCAATTTTGAAAACGTGGTGCTGGTTGTTGACCCTGCTAATGGCTCGCTCACGGGCATTGCCAGGGAAATTTTTACCCAGGCAGGGGTTGGGAAAGTATTCGAGGTCAACGGAAAATTAAATGGGGATGTGAACGTGTTTTCCGGTGTGGCCGATCTCGAAGGCCGAGACCGGATCGCTGCCGAGCAGATTAAAAATCCCGGCGGGTATTTTTATCGCCACCAAGCCGTTGTTAAACTTTTTGAAGTAGGACGTAAGCACAAACCCTTCTTGCGCAAAGGAATAATGCGAGCCGTGGCAGCCATCTTCGATGCAGATGCCGATCGTTTTTTTATGTTGGAATACGATCCTTTTAAAGATCTACTCTGGGTATTGAGCGGCGATGAAACGGCTATTTTGCAAGCCAAACATCTGTCGACCCAGTTCCCAGAAAAATATAAAGAATCTTTGTATATCAATACCGTTGAAAGCGATCTCAATGCTGCAATCGCCGCTGAAAAAATGGGATTGAAATCTGAGCTGACCGCTGTAGGCGATAAATGGATTCTTCTTGAAATACTGTTAAAACATTTAGAGAAAAAAGCAAAAGGCAGCGATTGCCCGAAGCAAAAACGTTTGGTATTTCAGCGTGAAGCGAAGAAGCTAAAAAAGGTGGGTATAACAAGTATTGCTTCGCTAAAAAAACTTGCCAAAATTTTGGGTGAAAAAAAGAGGCCGAAAGAAGATGCTAACTCGGTTCTGGCAGTTGGCAGTGAAGAAACCGGGCATAATATTACAGAGTCAAAATTTACTCGGCCTGATGGAGAAGCAGTGTCGATTTATTCTGGTAATGGCATTAAAAGTGCTTTGAACACTCTGGTGGCGACCGAATATCTAAATCTTTCTCCAACAAAATATTACAATAAGATAAGTCGACCCTTTACCCCAGGCTTTAAGGGTACGCTTTATGTTTATTATATTCAACAGGAATTGTTTTTCAGAGGTTCAATAGTCTGGCGAAAAGTAAAGCAAACTCTTATGCGTGCGGCTAAAAAAAGAAGCTATCAAGTTGCGACTCGAATTTTTCCTGAAGACCCCGATATGTTATATATCTCATTGTCGGCAGGGAAAGCGGGTATCTTCGTGAGGAACTCCGGCACCGAAAATAAAATCAGTATCAATCTCCGAGGAAGTAAGTTGGATGCCGCGAACCTGAAACAAATGGGACAAGAGACTATAAAAATACTTTTCACGGCCTTAAAAAACTGCGATCATCATTTTTTTAAACTGGAATTGGATGCGCTTAGTCAGATTGCATCGCAGCCCTTGAATGAAAAAGATTTAGAAATTGAAAAATTTTCAAAAACCCGACTGGTCACTGAAATGCAGAAACAGAGCCTCATTGAAATGAGTTCCAAAGGCTTCCGCTTGACCGCGCTTGGAAAATGGTATGTAGGAAATTGACTATGCAAGACTTGTCCCTGTTCTTTTCAGATTTGGACCGAGAGCCTTATAAGACGCTGTTTTCTGGGGTTGATCAGGTTTGGGGGCCATTGAGAAATCTCGATTCGATATTACAGTCGCTGATGAAAAGTAAAACAGATTCCTATTCAATAGAGTTGGAGGGTGCCAGTTTTGACAAAAATGAAAAGGGATTATTCGTGCAGAAATGGATAACACTGGATCGCGCGGTTTATTTAAAAGAGTTGGGAATTTTTATTGGCTCGGGTACTCGGTTGGAACCATCAGCAATAATTAAAGGTCCGGCGGTGATAGACGAGAACTGCGACATTCGGCAAGGCGCTTATATTCGCGGAAATGTTTTTGCCGGCGAAGGTTGTGTGATCGGTCATGCGACAGAAGTTAAAAATAGTATTTTAATGGATCACAGTGAAGCTGGGCATTTCAATTATATTGGTGACAGTATTGTGGGGCGCCATGTCAATATGGGTGCCGGGTCGAAACTGGCAAACTTGCAGTTTCGTAGCAGGGAAGAAAAACAGGAAGGTTTTGTCCATCCGATTCAGATTCCGTCTGCGGGCCTTGATACCGGTATGGAAAAGCTGGGAGCTGTGGTGGGAGATCATGCCGAGATTGGGTGTAACGCGGTTCTTTGCCCGGGAGCATTGTTGGGTAAAGATACCTGGGTTTACCCTAACCTGATGGTGCCAAAAGGTTATTATCCTCCTAAAACCGTACTGACTCCAAAAGACAGAAAACTACGAAGTATAGATAGGTAAGTTTATGAATACTAAAGACTCATCATCGAAAGAACAATCTAATCTTGATGCCTTTTTCGAAATGTTTGACTGGGTGGATGACGATGTTTCTGAACTGAATAACGACGAAGAAGTCGATGTCAGTGGCTATGAATGTCTTTTCATTGCATTCAATAATTTGCGCAGTTATTGCAAGCAGATCGATTTAGATTTCAGTCAGATTGAAGACCAATACCAAGCTTCTATCAATCCCGGTCAATCTGATGAAACCTTCTGGGACCAAGATCTGGATGCGACCTATTCAGAAATGGATGAGCTGGCTGGGTTCGGGAAACTATTGGAAACAATAGAGAAAGGTTTTTCGGAGTATGAAAAATTTTGCAATAAAAGTGATGAGATTTTTGATGAGTGGCATTGTGTCCTAATAATGCACTCTTTTCTGCGGAAGTTTTGCGATAAACTCGAAATTGATTACACTTTGCTTCAGGACGATATTTCTGCCCTCAAGTTGGAAATGAAGAAGAAGTAGCGTAATTTGACTGGAACAATGGTAAATGCCTTCCTTTATGTCTCAGGGGATTTTCTTTCTACCTAATTCCATATAAAGTGGTATATTTCTGCGAGCAATTTGGCAATAAGCCGGTGTGGTGAAATTGGTATACACGCTAGTTTTAGGAACTAGTGCTTTCGGGCGTGGGGGTTCGAGTCCCTCCACCGGCATTCCTCGGAGGAAGAAGTAATAGGAGTTGCCAAATCTTAATTTATGCCGACAAAATGAAAACTCAGTTTTATAAGCCTTTGTTAAAACTTTAGAAAAATTGAAAGCTATATGAAGATCGAAATTGAAGACATTGATTCTTGTAATAAGAAAATTAATTTTGTAGTTCCTTATCAGGATTACAAAAAAGAAGTGGACAAGTACTATCAGAAACTGGGAAGAGAGGTTAAAGTCCCTGGTTTTCGTAAAGGTAAAGTGCCTGCCTCCCTGTTAGAAAAGCAGTTTGGGCCTGATGTTAAAAAAGAGGTGTTGAGCAACCTCATCAGTGATCGTCTGAACCAGGCTATCGCTGAAAAGGAATTGCGTGCCATCGGTCAACCGCATCTTTTGGAGGTCAACGCAGAGGAAGGTACCGATATTTCTGTATCCGCTTCGCTAGAAGTGTTGCCGAGTATCGATATTCAAGATTATTCGGGGATGGAGATGGAGATGAAAGTGCCCCGTATCACTGATGAAGAAGTCAATCAGACTATTGAGACTTTTCGTCAAAGAAAAGCAAAAACTATAGAGATTACGGATCGTCCTGTGGAGGAAGATGACCTTATAAAAGTCGACTTCACAAGCAAAATGGGAGACCAGCCCTTTGAAGGTGGAACAGCCCAGGACCAAGCCATTCGAGTAGGATCGGGTCAGCTAATCGAAGGTTTGGACAAAGGTATGGTTGGCATGAAGATCGGGGAAAACCGCGAAATTCAGGTGAAGGTGCCAGAGGACTACCAGGGTAAAGAAATCGCCGGTAAAGATGTCGATTTCAATGTCACCTTGAAAGGCATTCAGGAGCAGGAACTGCCAGAGCTTAATGATGATTTTGCACGCGAAGTGGATGCTGAAAAGAAATATGAAAGTATGGAAGACATGAAAGCTAAGGTCCGGGTTGAGTTGGAGGGATATGAGCGCGATGAAGCTAAAAAGGCCGTCAAAAAAACACTTGCGGATAAACTTGCCGAGCAAAACCCTGTCGAGTTGCCCGAAGGCTTGATCAAAGAGCAAGTCAAGTTCATGTCTGATCAGGCTAATAAGAAGCAAGGGAAAGAAGCTAAACATGATCATGGTCACGACCATGATCACGACCACGATCATGAAGAAGAGGTTTCACCCGAGCTGATTGAAAAATATAAGGAACCTGCTGTCAAAGCTCTTCGAGAAGAGCTAATTCTGGATCAATTATCCCGTGACTTGGAATTGGAGGTTACTCCAGAGGAGCTGGATCAAGAATTGCAAAATATGGCCCAGTTGTTAGGGGGTGGGGACAACCTGCAACAAATGAAAAAGGAATGGGAAAAGAACGGTGTGCTTGCACGTTTGCACAGTCGTATGAAACGCGATAAGACCCTAAATGCAGCCCTTGAAAAAGTAACATTGAAGGAAGTAATGGTTGACAGAAAAGATTTAATTGCAGATAATTGATAGTCAAGCTGTCTTTAGTTATCAAGCTATTTCTAAATGACTTTCAAGCCAATAATCCTTTCTGATCCCTGTTTGGTTTCAGAGGGTGGTTCATCTTACCTGAAGTCCTAATCAAGAGAGAAAAATGAATTCCATTCACAACCAATTAGTACCCATTGTTGTAGAGCAAACCAGTCGCGGCGAAAGGTCTTACGACATTTATTCGCGCCTCTTAAAAGACCGGATCATTTTCATCGGTACTGCCATTGACGATCACATGGCAAACCTTATTATTGCACAATTATTATTTCTTGAGTCGGATGAGCCGGATCAGGATATTTATATTTATCTCAATAGTCCGGGCGGTCAGGTCAGTTCGGGGATGGCTATTTACGATACGATGCAATACATCAAACCTGATGTTCAGACTATTTGTATTGGTCAGGCCGCCAGCATGGGCTCTTTGCTTCTTGCAGCTGGAGCGCCAAAAAAGCGTTTTGCTCTACCGCATTCGAGAATCATGATTCATCAGCCTAGTGGCGGGTTCCAGGGGCAGCACAGCGATATCGAAATTCAGGCCAAAGAGATTTCCCGGATTCGAACTATATTAGACGGTATCCTTGCAAAACACTCAGGCAAAGATGTTGCCCAGATTAACAAGGATACTGAGCGCGATAATTATATGACCGCAGAGGAAGCGAAAAATTACGGCTTGATAGACAGTGTTATTAGCAATCGTGAAGAAGTGAAAAAAGATAAAAAGTAAAACGGATTTTTAACTACATCGAGTTAAGGTCGAGGACTTTATGGCAAAGAAAAGCACAACCACCGGGAATTACCGCTGTTCTTTTTGCGGCAAGAGTCAGGAAGAAGTCAAGAAACTGATTGCCGGGTCCAGCGTCTATATCTGTGACGAATGCATTGAGCTATGCAATGAAATCATGGTGGAAGAGTGGGCCCAGGAAAAGTGTGAAGACTTCCAGCATTTGCTGAAGCCAAAAGAAATTTATAATCATCTTGATCAATACATTATTAATCAGGAGCGTTGTAAAAAAATTCTTTCCGTTGCCGTTCACAATCATTTCAAGCGCGTTGATTCGAACCTTGATATGGATGATGTGGAGTTGCAAAAAAGTAATGTGTTGTTGATCGGGCCTACCGGCTCCGGGAAAACACTCATGGCGCAAACGCTAGCGCGTATCGTTGATGTCCCGTTCACCATTGTTGATGCGACGACATTGACGGAGGCGGGTTATGTCGGAGAAGATGTCGAGAACATTATCCTCAAGCTTCTGCAAAGTGCTGATTACGATGTCGAGAAAGCCGAGCGAGGGATTATTTATATTGATGAAGTCGATAAGATTTCTCGGAAATCAGAAAACCTGTCCATCACTCGCGATGTGTCTGGGGAGGGTGTCCAGCAGGCGTTGCTAAAAATCATTGAAGGCACAACTGCTAGCGTTCCACCGCAGGGTGGACGTAAGCATCCTCATCAGGAATTTCTGCAGGTAGATACCACCAATATATTATTTGTTTGTGGTGGTGCATTTGTGGGTATGAGTGAAATTATTCGCAATCGGGTTGGCAAAAAAAGCCTTGGATTTGGACAAAAAATCGTTTCCAAGACTGAGTTGGAGCAAGAAGATTTTCTTGAAAAAATTCAACCTGAAGATCTGCTTAAGTATGGTTTAATCCCTGAGTTTGTCGGACGGTTTTCAGCGGTGGCTACACTTAAAGAGTTAGACATAGAAGCGCTGATAAAAGTTATGACCGAGCCGAAGAACGCGCTGGTCAAGCAATACAAAAAACTATTTGAGTTTGAAGACATTAAGCTTAAGTTTACGGATGGTGCTGTTAAAGCTATCGCCGAAAAAGCGATTGAGCGAAAAACTGGAGCAAGAGGTTTACGCGCCGTGATGGAAGAAACTATGCTTGAAATTATGTTCGAGCTACCTTCGCAAAAAGAAGTCGAAGAAGTTGTTATTAATGAAGAAGTCGTTGCCAAAGGTGAAAAGCCCATAATGGTTTACGCGAAAAAGAAACAGGCCAGTTAGCATTATGGGTTCCGATAAAATTGTTCTACCGCTTCTCCCTTTAAGGGATATCATAGTATTCCCGTTCATGGTTCTACCCTTGTTCGTGGGCAGAGATAAGTCTGTACTCGCTTTGGAGAAATCCATGGCAGAACAAAAAAGCATTTTCCTTTCCGCTCAACGCAATCCCAGTAATAACGACCCGCAGCCGGCAGACATTTTCGAAATCGGGACCATAGCCAATATTCTACAGATATTGAAGCTGACAGACGGCACTATGAAGGTGTTGGTCGAAGGGCTCCAAAGAGGCCGTATTGAGACCTTTAAGGAGAATCCTGATTACTTTGAAGTGGAGGTCAACCGAATCCATGAAAACGATCAGCTCACTGCCGAAGTGAAAGCCATGATGCGAACTGTCGGGACTGTGTTCGAGCAATATGTAAAGCTCAACCAGAAGATACCGCTAGAAGCGGTTGCCGCAAGCGCAAACATTCTTGAGCCGCATCGTTATGCAGACACCATTGCTTCATACATGGTTTTTCAGGCACAAGAAAAACAGGATCTGCTGGAAACGCTGAACCCTGAAGAACGTCTGGATAAATTGTTCGGAATTTTAAAGTCAGAAATGGAAGTCCTTAAGATTGAGAAGCGCGTTCATGGGCGGGTGCGCAAGCAAATGGAGCGCAGTCAGAAAGAGTTTTATCTGAATGAGCAGATGAAGGCTATTCAAAAAGAACTTGGCAAGCGTGATGAATTTAAGAGTGACTTCGATGAGTTAAAGGGGAAAATCAAAAAAGCAAAAATGCCGAAAGAGGTCAACGAGAAGGCCAAGAAAGAATTGAAGCGGCTGGAGCTCATGCAGCCGATGTCGGCAGAAGCCACAGTGGCGCGGACTTACATCGAATGGCTTGCAGATTTGCCGTGGGAAAAAGCTGTGGGGACCGATAAAATTAAAATTCCGGAAGCCCAAAAAATTCTCGATGAAGACCATTATGGGTTGGAAAAAGTAAAAGAGCGCATCACCGAACATCTGGCAGTTTTAAAGCTGGTGAAAAAAATAAAAGGTCCCATTATCTGTCTTGTCGGTCCCCCCGGTGTTGGTAAAACATCGTTGGGTAAATCCATTGGTCGCGCCATGGGTCGAAAATTCGTCCGTATATCCCTCGGTGGAGTTCGCGATGAAGCGGAGATTCGCGGCCACCGGCGTACCTATATCGGTGCTTTGCCCGGTAAAATAATTCAAGGCATGAAAAAGGCCGAGGTGCATAATCCTGTATTCATGCTTGATGAAATCGACAAAATGAACGCCGATTTTCGTGGTGATCCGGCATCTGCATTATTGGAAGTGCTTGACCCAGAACAAAATGGAACTTTTAACGATCACTATCTCGAAATCGATTACGACCTTTCAAACGTTTTATTTATATGTACCGCGAATGTATTGCATTCCATTCCGGGACCATTATTGGACAGAATGGAAGTGCTGCACCTTCCCGGTTATACCGATCAAGAAAAACTTGGTATTGCCCAGAGGTTTCTGGTGCCAAAGAAAGTCGCTGAGCATGGATTGACTGAAAAGAATATCGAAATTTCTGAAAAAACTCTCGAACGAATTATTCAAGATTTCACCCGCGAAGCCGGAGTAAGGAGCTTGGAACGGGAGATTGGAACTCTTTGTCGTAAAGTTGTCAGAGTCGTAGTGGAAAAAGGTAAGAAGACCCATGTCAAAATCACGCCTGCCAGTTTGGAAAAATATCTAGGCATTCCCAAATACAAACGCTCAGAGAGCGAAGGTCCACTTGATATCGGTTCGGCAATTGGATTGGCATGGACAGAGTTGGGTGGCGAAATTCTTTCGATTGAAGTCACTGTCCTTCCCGGAACAGGGAAACTCTTGCCCACCGGGCAGTTGGGCGATGTTATGAAAGAATCGGCGCAAGCCGCGATGACTTATGTTCGCTCACGCGCAGCTGACTTTGGGTTGGTTAAAAATTTCTACCAGAAAAATGATTTTTTTATCCATATTCCTGAAGGTGCAGTTCCTAAAGATGGTCCTTCAGCAGGTATCACCATGGCGGTGGCGCTGGTTTCAGCTCTCACTAAAACTGCGTTGCGTCACGACGTTGCCATGACTGGAGAGTTGACGTTGACTGGAAAAGTTTTGCCGATTGGCGGGCTAAAAGAAAAAGTTCTCGCTGCGCATCGACATGGTATTCACAACCTGATCATACCTGTTGAGAACGAAAAAGATATTGCAGATATCCCGGAGAATATAAGAAAAACCATCCAGTTTTTTCCCGCTACTACAATGGATGATGTACTTCAGCATTCCTTCCACAAAAAATTCAAAAAGAAAAAACCAGCCGTACGAAAAACCAAAAAACCCTCAAAAACAGCAAATAAACAACCGGCTCTCCGTATCAACTAACCCTCTGGAGAGGGATAATAGGTTCTATTTATCTTACTGCGAAGTAACTTGTTATGTTATGGGGGCTCCTGAGAATTTGGCAACAGTTGAAAAAGCGGCAGCCGCTACGGTTCAGGAATTTATAGAAGACCTCGATAGAACCGCCATTGAGCCTGAAACTATTCTACCCAAACTTAAAATTCAATCAGTTGAAACTCCTCAAGTCACTGAAGCAGAAAAGACACCCATAGCCTAGCCAATAGCTGATGTAACAAAAATAGGAAATTATCAAATCCAGGTACTCCTTAAGAGATAAAACCGAAGCAGAACAACACAGGGAAGAACTGGCGAAAGGAGGGTTTGATGTGTTCTTGAAAAAGGCAATCAAAGAAAAAACTTTTAAAGGAAGCCCAGGAATAAATCTATTAAAAAACCTGGAGCAAAAACCCAAACCAATGCGTTCAAATTCTAAAGAAGTAAAAAAATTTGTTCTTCTTATTGTTGTCCCAGCTTCCATTCTAGTTTTATTACTGGTTGCCAATCCCTTCACACCAAAACCCAAGATTGTCAACAAACCACCAGTCGTGTCTTTAACTCCTTCAGCACCGGCTGGCTCCAGTACCACAAAAGAGGAAGGTTGTTAACCCCACTAGCTCGTCCTGTTGAACCGGTTGTGCAAAAACCCGTGCCGTAAAAAATTCAAAAAGATGGGCCGGTAATGGAATCTGGAATGAAAGAGGTCCTTCTTTAAAAAGAGAACTCTCAGGTAGGATCAATCAAATCCACTCCATAAATAACAAAACCTGTAGCTCGGATAGAATTAAAAGAAACTCCGGATTCGCCCCCTGCGGCAATAAGAATTATCCCCAATCCACCGGCGCAGAAAAATAAGAAAATCAAAGCTGCGAACAAACAGGAGCAGGTATCCAAACCTACTGTAAAAAAGAAAACCAAAAAAATTGCTGCTAAAAATATTAAAAACCAGCTAGAGAGCAGGTCGCGGATCTACCAAGAAAGCAAAAGAAATAAGGTTCCCAACCACACCAGAACCAAAAATTTATGCAAACAGCAATTATTACTTCAACAGAGCAATATTTTTTCAGAAGTACAAATCTTGGAATAAGGCATAGTCAAATTACTCTAAAGCGGCTGCACTCAGCCCGGATAGAGCTTATATTTACAATAATATGGGGGTTATTTATAAAGAGTTAAAAAAATATGACAGGGCCATTGAAGAATTCCTGAGAGCTTTCTATCTTAACCCAAATTACGCAAAGCCCTATAATAATATTGGCGTGGTATACTACGCGAAAGAAAATTTTTCCAGTCCTATTCGCAATTACCAGAAAGCCATAAAGATAGATCCTGAAAATTTGGAGGCGCTAAATAATCTTGCAGTGGTTTTTAAAAAGCTAGGGCAATTAGAAAAGGTCAAAGCTATATTAAATCAGGCCTTGAAATTGGGCGTGATTCATGCAGGAACTCATTATAATAGGGCAGTTTTATATGAAGAAATTGGCAACAAAAAGTCAGTCATTCACTTTTACCAAGAATTTTCGAAACTGGGTTCTACCAGCCACCCTTCGTTGGTTCAGGAAGTTAAAGAATATATAATTTTTTAAAATAAGCATTGGAATATTCGCAATTTTAATGTTGAGTGAGGGCAATGTTTAAAAAAGCACTAAAGAAAAATTTAATAGCAGGACTTCTGGTTACTGTTCCTGCTGCTTTGACATACATGATTTTATCATTTGTCATTACCCGTGTTGACAAGGCGATGGAGCCTGTCATCGTTGGGGTTTTGGGGCCTCAGAATCTCAAACTAATGGATGAGTGGCATATTCCTGGTATGGGATTTTTATTCCTGGCTGTTTTTATTATTGCGGTAGGATTTGTGGGAACCAATTTTATAGGGAAAAAAGTAGTTGCTCTGGGAGAGAAGGTTCTACATAACATTCCGGTCGTCCGTGTCATATATACCAGTATTAAAAAAGTTGTTGATACAGTTTCTTTGACAGAAACACCCACCTTCGAGAAGATGGTTCTTATTACTTATCCACGAGAACCCTTGAAAACTTTGGGAATTGTTTGTTGCAATACTCCGGAGGGAATCACTGAGGGTGAAAAAATGTTGAATGTTTTTGTGCCAACTTCGCCTAACCCAACCACAGGATTTCTTTTTATGTTACCTGAAAAGGAAACCCAGCCGCTTAAGATGTCTGTTGAGGAGGGCTTGAAAATGATTATTTCTTTTGGAATGACGCATCCAGATACTGGTGAAGAAATAACTTCTATTAAAAATTAATTCAGCCGTTCTTTATTTTTTGTCCTCGCTTTTCATCATTTTGTCATCTTTTATTTTTTTTCCCGCAAGGGTTTCGCTAATTCGTTTGGCGACTTTTACATCTAGTTTGCTGAGCACCTTGCCCGCGATCTTACTTTTCATTCCTGCTACGATTCTGAGAGCCAGATCGTCATCAATTGCTTCAATAAGACTAGCGGCCTCTTCAGGTTTCATACTGGAATAAACTTTGATTAAGGACTCCACATTATTCTTTATTTTCTCATCCTGAATTTCGAGTTGTTGTTTTGATTCTGATATCCCTTTTTCAATTTTATCGAGATCCTTGCTGACCTTGGCTTCAATGGCTTTTATCCTGAGTTCCTTTATGCGTAATTCTTCTTCCCGGCGTTTAAGCTCACGATTTTTCTTTTCAATCGTTTCAATCATTCGAAATGTTTCAGGGTTTACAGCGGGAACCTTGGTAGGAAGTTCCACCTTTTTTTCTTCTTCTAATATAGGCTCGTCTGTGGTGTTTCGTTTTTCTTCTGTTTTCCCGTCAAGCATTTTGACCTGAGCGTAGGCAATACCTTCCTGCTGAGAATCGAAGGCATTTCCGACAAGAAAAGCAATGGCTGTTGCTGTGAAAATGAATAAAATTTTAATTTTCATATTAGATTCCTTTTCTTCCCCACAAATTTGACGCATTTTCATCTTGAATGGCGAGGTCCTTTTTTGCTCTGAGTTCTCTTTCTTTTAATATGTTTCGGTCCTTCAATATTTCCAGAGTTTTCCGGTTGCGCATTGCTTCAACAACTTCTGCGCGTTTTACTTCTAGCTTGAGGGTGATTTCCGAAATAATCTTATCCTGTCGGGTTTTATGAACCTGAGTTCCTCGGAAAAAATTATCATAAAGAATCATTGTATTGACATCAACGTCTTGTCGTTTTTTCTGGTTTAACTCATCTTTTATATTCTCGGTAAATTCCCGCATGAAGTGTTGACTGTCCTTCTGCTTTTGTATCATGGCATTGATCTGTCCCATATCTCTTTGCAGTAGATCTTCTTTGTTTTTATTCATTCTGAGAATAGTTTCAAATCGAAAACTCAATTTTAAGCCTCCATAATTCTTTTTAACTCATCCAGGCTTGCCCGCCAATCAAAATTCTCAAACATTCCTTGTCTGAGAAACGGAATCATTTGATCATATTTTTGGATGGCCATGTCAATTTTAGGGTTGCTGCCTTTAGTGTACGCGCCAATATTAATTAGGTCTTCAGCCGATTTATAGGTCGCAAGAAAATCCTTAAATTTCATAGAGAATTCCTGATGCTCTTTGGTCACTACATCAATCATCAAACGGCTTACACTATTGAGTATGTCAATCGCGGGATAGTGATTGTGGGCTGCCAATTCCCGTGTCAAAACAATGTGCCCATCGAGAATAGCACGAACTGCATCAGAAATTGGTTCACTCAAATCATCTCCTTCGACTAGAACGGTATAGAGTCCGGTAATAGATCCTTCGCTGGATGAAGTTCCGGCACGTTCCAAAAGTTTTGGTAGCATAGCAAAAACCGAAGGTGTAAAACCGCGGGTAGTTGGTGGTTCCCCTACTGAAAGACCAATTTCTCTTTGTGCCAGAGCGAAGCGAGTAACAGAATCCATCATCAACATCACATCCTGGCCTTGATCCCTGAAATATTCTGCAATGGTAGTTGCAATGAATGCTCCGCGCAACCTTACCAGAGGCGGCTGATCCGAAGCAGCCGCAATTATGATGGAACGTTTCAGTCCTTCTTCACCAAGGTTCTCATCGATGAATTCTTTTACTTCCCTGCCTCTTTCTCCGATCAATGCGATTACATTAATGTCAGCACTGGTATTTCTAGCGATCATTCCCATCAAAACAGATTTTCCTACGCCAGTTCCTGCTAAAATTCCTACCCGCTGACCCTTGGCAAAAGAAAGAAGACCGTTGATAGATTTAATTCCAACATCCAGAGGTTCTTTCAATCGTTTTCTTTCTAAGGGGTTAATCGGCGTACCCATCAAGGGATATTCTGTAGTGGTAGGAATTGGACCTTTGCCATCAATAGGCAGTCCATTGCCATCAATAATTCTGCCAAGAAGAGCATCACCGACTTTAAAAGTAGGGTACTCCTCGACCGCTTCGATAACGCTACCGGGTTCAATGCCAATTATTTCTCCTAGTGGCATGAGTAAAATGCTTTTATCTCGAAATCCTACAACCTGAGCCTGAATAGACGGTCGTTTACTAGGGTAAATGGTGCAGATACTTCCAACGGAAGCAGCTGGGCCATCTCCTTCGAGAATAAGACCAATAATACGATTGACGCGCCCAGTTTTTTTTACGAAGTCTGTTTTCTCTATAAAGGAGGTGTATTTTTTTAAATCAATAGTTGCTTCCATTTTTATTAATCCTGACTTTCTATAGAATCTGTGTCGTTGCTGTCTGATTCTTCTTCCGGTGATTGCTGATCGTTCTGTATCTCCGGTTCTTCAATTGCGGATTCTTCATCAACTGCTGGTATTTCAATAACCGAAGCCTCGGAAGCCGCAATCAATTTATCCGGTTGTGCTGGGGCAAGTTTAAGAATGCGGTCAATCTGTTCTTCCAACTTTTCTATTCGCGCATCGATCACACCAAAATTAGTTTCGACAACACAACCGCCACGTTCGATTCCTGAATGTGCGGCAAAGGTGATATTTTTTATTTCACTGAACATATGGTGCAATTCAGGCCGAAAACTTTCTGCGTATTTCTTGTCGGTGGGATGGATTTTTATAACCATGGACTCCCGATCCAAAACAGACTGAACTGCCAGCCGAATCATATCTTGAACGGCATCCTCGCGTGTAGAAAAATCAAAATGAATGACTTTCTTGGTAAGGGAAATGACCATCTCAATCATTTCCCTTTCAACCTTGTCATACATCTCTTTTCGGAATCCTGACAGTTCTTCAACTAATTGCTGGGTGGTTTCCAAAACAGTGCTGAACTCTTCTTTGGCGGCTTCTTTTCCTTTATTAAAGCCTCCTTCGAAACCTGTATCGTATCCTTGTTTTCTGGCATTTGATTTGATCTCACCGACCTGCTGTTTCGCCTTGTCGATAGCATCTTTAAGTAGTTGCATCACACTTACTTTTGCTTTGTCTACATTTCCCTGGTCGAAGTTTCGGGCTTTCTCAGAATCGTATGTAAAGTCTCGACGAATGGATGGGTTTTGGATCGTCAATTCATCGAATTGAAAGGAACGCTCCTCTGAAACCGCAACGGTTTCCTTTGCATCTTTTGGCTGCAGGTCACTGGCTATAAATTGTTCGCGTATATCAGACAAGAGCTTCACCTTGATCCATAACAATAGCTCCCGAATCTTCAAGATGCTTGCAGATGGAAACAATTTTCTGTTGTGCTTTTTCTACCGCGCTTATCTTAGTTGGGCCAAGTAATTCGAGGTCCTCCTGCAACATACTTGCAGCACCATCAGACATATTGGAAAGTATTTTAATTTTCAACTCATCAGACGCAGTTTTAAGAGCAATCAACAGATCTTCACTACTGACATCCCTCAAAACAAGCCGGATGCCTTCATCTTCAACTCTCTTCAGATCCTCAAATGTAAACCTCAGTTCACGAATTTCATTTGCCATATCGGGATAGATCTCTTCCATGGAAGAGAGGATCATGGATTCTGTGGTTCTATCCATTGCCTCCATCAACCTGGCGGCAACTGTTTTTCCGCCCAACTTATTTCCAGAAATGGTTCCGTAATATTGAAACTCCATTTGCAGGACATCATCCAGCTCTCTTAGCACCTGAGGGGAGACTCTTTCCAGAGTAGCCAATCGGTGGACAATTTCCATGCGTTTATTTTCAGATATTTTTTTTACAGTCTGGCTGGCCACGTCCGGCTCCAAATGCGCTAGGATAATTGCTGCCGTTTGTGGATGCTCATTTTCAATGAAACTGGCGATAACTTCAGGTTCAAGAAGGCGAATCGTTTCCAGGCCACCCCCTATTTTTTCACCCGGAGAAGTTATATTGTCCAATATTTCTGTCGCCTTGTCAGGGGTCAATGCCTTATTTAAACTAGACTTAAGGAAATCCGTTCCAGCTTTTGCAAGCCCTGATGCCCCCGATTCCAATAGGTTATAAAAATCTTTATTGACCGAGTCCATTACCTTATGGTCAATATTGCCTAGAGATGACATGTAATTACCGATGGTTTGAATTTCCAGCTCATCCATATTTGCTAGAACCTGATCGGCTTTTTCTTCTCCAAGGTTCATCAATAGTATAGCGGCTTTTTCTGCACCTAAAAATTTTCTAATCATAATTCTCCAAGCCTCAATTATTATTAAGCAGCAGGTTCTTTTTCTCGAATCCATTTTCTGATAACACCCGCTGTGTATTTTGGATCATTGGTAACAAACTCATTTACCGAGTCTCTGATATTAGCTGCTTCAGTGGCCATTTCAGTGAGCTTTCTTTTCTCTTCACCCACTGCGTCAATGTCAGCTGCTTCCAACTGATCAGTTTCGGGGATGACTTCAACCGTTGTTGTCATCCAGGTTATGATTGGTCGGATGACTCGGGTAAAGAACATGATGAGAAAAATTAATCCCACCAGCAGTTTGCCACCTTCCATTGCCAGATCAATCTGCTCTGCGCGTTCGATTGCTGCTTTTTCTTTATCCAGTTGAGAATGATCAAATTGAATATTCTCAACTTGAACAACATCGCCGCGCTCTGCATCATAACCTACAGCTGATTTAACCATTTGCAGATACTTTTCCATTTCTTCCGGAGTACGGGCTTGATACTCAGCCGGGTCGCCTGCCATTATTCCATCAATCATCACGGCGACACTTAGTTTAGTAACTTCTCCGACGGGTTTAGAAACCCTTCGAACTACTTTGTTGATTTCGTAATTAAAAACTGCGTTAGATTTGTTTCTCTGTGCCGCTTGACCGATTCCGCTCGCTGCATCCTCTCCAGATGGAACAAGAGCTTGGACTCCAGGAATACCTCCTGGAGGGATAGCACCTATAGAGTTTTCTGAAATTTGGTTTTCGCTTCGTACCACCTGAGAATCTGGATCGAAAGTTTCTTCGGTTCGTTCGACCTGTTCAAAATCCAGATCCGTGGATATCTTGGCGATCACTTTTCCAGCGCCTAAAGCTTCTTCCAACATTTTTATAACCTTTACCTGCAATTCTTTTTGCACACGTAGTTTATGTTTGAAATTGGAAGAGGACATCATGGCCCCTTTTGAGGGCTCTTTGCCGCCGGACAAAAGGTTTCCTTTCACGTCAACGATGACCACATTGGATGCTTCGATGCTACCCACACTGGCGGAAACCAAATGCACAATTCCCTGTATCTGCCCTTCTGAAAGGGAATTGCCAGACTTAAGTTTCAATGTGATAGAGGCTTTACCTTTTGGTTTCTCCTTTCGGAAAAGATTGTCTTTAGGAATTACAAGATGAACCCTTACCTGGGCAACAGCATTCAAAGTTTTGATTGTGCGTGTCAACTCACCTTGAAGAGCGCGTTGAAAATTTAGTTTCTGAATAAAATCTGTCATTCCCAGAGGAGTGTCCTCAAACATTTCCAGTCCAACTTCAGAGCCTTCAGGCAACCCTTCACCAGCAAGTTGCAAGCGGGTTTCGTGAATCAGGTCCGAAGCTACACGAATGGTACGTCCACCATTTGATATCTCATAAGGAACTTTCTGACTTTTCAATTTCTCTACAATTGCTCCTGCATCTTGCTGTGAAAGATTCGCATACAAAAGCTGAAAATCGGGCGCCTTCAGCCATAAAGACATCACAAGCAGGGATGCTAGAGCTAGAGCTACTAAAGAAAGTGCTGCAACCTTTTTGCCTTGAGAAAGTTCGTTAAATCGTTCGCCGAGTTGTCCTAAAAAATCTTGAAAGTTATCCATGGGAATTTAATTTTTATAGTTTATATTAATTTTTTATTATCTACCCAGGTCAATGGCTCTTGTTGCCATTGCCTTGGACGCGTTGATTGCCGTCACATTTGCCTCAAAAGATCTTTGCGTGGTTACCATATTTACCATTTCCTTCATTGGATCTACATTTGGCATGGCCACATAACCCAGATCATTCGCATCCGGGTGTTTTGGATTATAAACTAGACGTGGTTCTGTCTGATCTTCTACCACTTCCGTAATTTGTGGTTTTGTTAGTCGATCCCCTAGCTGGTTTTTAAAGATACTGCCGAATTCACTTTCCATAGGAACCGCGGTCACCAATATATCTTTCCTGCGATAAGGGCCACCTTCTGGAGTTCGGGTAGTTTCGAGATTAGCAAGATTACTGGAAATCGCTTCCATGCGTTTTCTTTGCACATTCAATCCCGATGAACTAATTTTCATGTTGGTGAGAAAATCCATTATCCCGCCCTTCCTTGAAAAGTTAAACTTCAGTTATTAATAAAACCCATAATTTGAGGAGGTTTGGTATTAATTTAGCAAGTTCCATACCATTACTGAAATAGCTTGGCTGGGCAGGGGGGATTCAGAGAAGATCTTTTATCTATATAGGTTTACGATTATGGTCGGGGAAGATGAGAGTAGCGAGAAATGAAGCATAGGGAAGCAATCCCGTCATATTTTTGGCTTTCAGAGGAGGTTCTGCCTTCTCTTTCTATAAAGAATCGGCGCTGTTGTATTCATTTAGTTTATTACGGAGTGTGCGGATGCTGATGCCCAGGGAATCGGCGGCTTTTGTTTTGTTACCGTTGACTTCTTCTAGAGTCTGCATGATGAGTTCTTTTTCCATTTCATAGATGGTTCCTGACATACGCGGAGCCTCTTTTTCATTTCGGTGTAGTTCCTCATCGAAGAACAAGTGTGATGGCAGCATCGTATCGCCTTGGCACATCAGACATGACCGTTCTACAATATTCCCCAACTCGCGAATATTCCCCGGCCAGCGATATTTTTTGAGGAGAATCAGTGTTGCAGAATCTACCGTTATAGGTGATTTGCCATTCTCCTGACAAAATTGAGTGATAAAGTTTTCGACGAGAACGGGGATGTCATCTATTCTCTCTCGTAATGGAATGAGATTGATCGGTACTACGTTCAATCTATAATAAAGGTCTTCACGAAACTCTTGATCCTGAATACGTTTTCGTATGTCTCGATTGCTGGTAGCGATCACCCGCACATCTACGGGGATAGGTGCCCGACCGCCAATTTTATCGACTTCATGTTCCTGCAAAACTCGTAGTAGTTTGGCCTGTAACGGAGGAGACATTTCCGTAACCTCATCGAGGAGCAATGAACTGTGGTTGGCCAGTTCAAATTTCCCTTCTTTACTTTCAGTGGCTCCGGTAAAGGATCCTTTTTCATGGCCAAACAATTCTGATTCGAGTAAACCCTCGGGTAGGGCGGCACAGTTGACCGCCATAAAAGGTTTTTCGGAACGTGGACTGCACTGGTGTATATAACGCGCGAATAATTCTTTTCCTGTTCCTGTTTCGCCCATAATGAGAACAGTGGACTTGCTGTAGGAAACGTTTTCGGCAAATTGTAGAAGTTTTTTCATCTCTTCATTCTGCGTAACAATTCTTTTCATATCCCCTAACGATTCCATTTGTGTTGTCGGCCGAAGGGCAGGGGGGATAAAACTTCCAGGATCGAGAAACGCACGCTTAACTGTAGATACCAATACGTCGGCCGAAAACCCGGAACCTTTTATTAAATAATCAAACGCGCCTTCTTTCATGGCCTCAACAGCATTGTCTATGGTCCCATATGCCGTCATCATCACCACCTGAGTTTTCGGTGACCTTTCCTTAACCGCACGTAACAATTCGAGTCCATTCAATTTTGGCATGCGAACATCGGTGAGAATCAGGTCAAAATCATTATCTTCCATTTTGTCTAATGCTTGCTTTCCATCTTCGGCACAGGTGAGCTGGAATTTTTCCCTTTTCAGGGTGGTCTCCAGGGCCACTCGCATTTCTGATTCGTCATCGACGATTAGAATTTTTTTTGATTCATTATTTTTCATCGAAATCCTCATCCCAACTTGGAATTTTAACTGTGAACGAAGTTCCCTTTCCCTCTTCACTAACCGCGTCTATCGAACCCTGATGTGCCTTGATGATATTGTGGGAAATGGCTAGTCCGAGTCCTGTGCCTTTATCTTTTGTAGTGAAGAATGGATTAAATATTTTCGCAAGATTATCGGCCGACATGCCGACACCCGTATCCGCTACAGTAACAGAAATGTACTGCCGTGCTGTTGAACCATTTTCTGCTCTGGTACTGGGAATAGAGGATTTTTGCGTGATGAGGTTTAACTCACCGCCTTCGGGCATTGCCTGAATCGCGTTATTGATTAGATTAGGAAACACCTGACGTAATAGTTCGCGATCACCGTTAGCCAGTAGGGTGCCCTTACCTGATTTGCGAATTACATTGATATTTTCCGGGACAAGGACGTTATTGATTCCCTCTAGGCATTCGGTGAGCAGTAAATTAATATCACATTGTTGTCGAGATGGCTGCGCGGATTTTGCAAATAGAAGCAGGGTCGATATGATGCGATCCATATTTTGCACTCCTGCCCGGATATGTTGTACCAGATCTTCTTTCTCACTATCTCCTTCAAGGTCTTTTTTGAGCAGGGAAGCAAACAACTCAATACTGGCTAAAGGATTTCTGATTTCGTGGGCGATGCCAGCGGCCATTTCTCCCATCTCTCGCAGTCTTTGATTGCGTTGCGCCAACTCTTCCATCCTGCGGAACTCGGTCATATCTTGCAGTATTAATATCGTGCCGATTTGGCCTCCGTGGTTATCCCAAACGGGGGATGCAGAAATACGGATGTGCAGAGTACCTCCGTTTGCATTGGCGATGTCTTTGTCCTGGCTAATGGTTTCACCACGGGATTTCCCCAACCGAGCAACCACAGATTCGAATAAAGGAAATACTTTATTTAAAGATTTTCCAAGACAACTTTGAGGTTTTATCCCTGTGATAGTTCCAGTTGTTTTATTGCAAGTGGTGATATTTCCTGTACGGTCTACAACGAGGACACCGTTGGTTTGGCTTTCCAAAATATCATTTAGATAGTTTTTTACCCGTTCTTTTTCAGCTAGATTTTTTTCCAGTTCATCATTTTTATCGGATAGTTCAAGATCAAGTTTTTTGACTCTTCCCTGAAGTTCATCGTAAGAATTTTGCAACTGTGCAGTGACTTCGTTAAAAGCCTCCATATTCTGGATAAGGGTCTGGATTTCTTTGCTTTTATTGCTGTCAGGGTTTGTCATGGGAAGGATTACAGTGGGTTTTCAATCTGTTTCTATTATAAATTAAAATCATCCTTCTTTTGATTGTTTTTCCCACTCCTGAATATTGGCCCTGGACTGGGCAGCACGTTTGAGAATAGGGTCGGCACTTTTAGCCGTGATCAGTTTGTTGATTTCATCTTTTGATTTGTCTAGATCTCCTTCTTGTTCATAGCTTTCGATCAAGAGGTAATCTGCCCAATTTCTTAAGGGGTTATCCGGAAAAAGTTCTTTCGCGGAATCAAAAGCTTCAATAGCGGCTTTAAATCGATTCATTTTAAAAAGCGAAGTGCCTAGATGATAATAAGATTTCTGGATATAGTCGGGAATAACGCGCTCTTTCCTGTCGTATTCTGCGATAGCATTTTGATAGGATTGTGCGGCCTCAGTATACTTTTTCATTCCGGTTTTAACTTCGGCAATTAAATAGTGAATCTCAGCTTTATTTTTTGATAGGGCCAGCAACTCGTCAAACATTGTCAATGCCCCGAGAAAATTTCCGTTTCCTTTATGGGCTTGGGCAAGCATTTTTTTAGCTTCTAGCAATCTTTTGCTGCGAGGAAAGTTTTTGATGAAAGCACGACCAACCATAATGGTTTCATCAAAACTTTTCTCTTCTAAATGAATTTTGCCCAAGTTTAGAAAAATTCTATCTCGAAATGAGTTTTCAGAATCAAGCACTTTGACTTTTTCATAAAACTTGACTGCTTCAGGGTACATGCCTATTGCTTGATAGGCTTCTCCGACCTGCAACAGGGTCTTGGCATTCTTAATGTTCTTGATCGGCAGGCTGACAAAATCGCTGTAGGAATAAAGAATAGGTAACATACCTTTTTGCTTTGAATACTTATCCACCAAGGCAATAAGAGCTTGTTTGACAAACCTTTCAGCTTCCTGTGAAAAACGCGACTCAGGTCCAAGCGGAAAAAGCTTTTTAAATTCCTCAATAGCTTTTAGGTAGTTCTGTTCCATTAAGTAAGCGATGCCGCGACTCAAAGTTACTTCAGCCAGTATTTCTACATTTTTTGCGTCCTGAAAAATTTTCTCATACGTTGGAAAGGGCTTATAATAATAAGAGACGTCAAAAACGATGTCGTTGACTTCTAAGCGCGGACTACGTATCCCGATATCAGCCATTCGAATTCTTCCATATTGCGTGTCGGCACTGTCTTCCATGATTGGATTTTCTTCTTCATCCAAGATAAGTTTTCCTTCTTCATCCCGTTGGGGGGCTTGTTTTTTGCTGGATTCATCAAACACCGCCAAAGCATTTTGATAGTTGCCATTAAGCATATAGGTGTCACCGATTCGGTTCAGGGCTTTATGTGCATTGGTTGAAGAGGGAGCCAAATTCAGAAGATTGAAAAAATGTGTTCGCGCCTTATCATATTTTTCCTGGGAAAAATAAATTTCCGCCATATTAAAAGCGATTTCTGGTTTTTCATTTAATTCTCTCGGCCAGCGTTTGGCACTCGTCTCATAAATTTCAAGTGCCTGGTCATATTCATTTTTTTCGTAAAACCGATTGGCTATCGCAAAAATTCCTGTTTTTGCGTCCAGATTTTTTGGGGAACTCTTAAGAATCAATTGAAAAGCATCGAACGCTTCTTTAAATCTTTTTTCTTTCATCAACATTGCAGCCAGACTATTCTTTCGCGTCTCGTTATATAAGCTCTTTTTTTTTTTACTCAAACCCTGGTTATAAAGAGTTCGTGCTTCAAGTCTATAGCCTATATCATCGTAGATCGTTGCTACCTTCAGTAACGCATGATCGTAAAACTTTGATCCGGGATCTTTCCTCATGGCGGACTGGTAAGCAGCTAGGGGCCTATCGTAATTAGGGTTAAGCTCCTTAAATGTTTTGCGATATTCAGACTCTGCTCTTAAATAAAGGGCTTGCCCCAGGTATTTGCTTTTTGGATATTTTTCTACAAACTCTTTTAAAGCTTTTGATGCGTTGGGGTAATTTTGGCTTTGAAATTCTTTAAGTCCTTTTTGGTAATCTTCCCACCCGTTCTTTTCTTTTTCCTGTTCATCCAGGCTGATAAGGTTGCTGACTTTGTCTGGTGTGAACCCAACTAGGCGCACCTTTCTGGTAGAAGGGGAACCACCTTTTTTGATATCTCCTTTTCCGATTTTTCTGCTGCTACTTTTCGTTCCTCTTGCAGCAGGAGACAGGCCTCCGATTCTTGCTTTCAAAATAGGTCGGGACTCCCCCTTCAGATCAATTATGATTTGAGGTTTTTCGGGGTTCATCGAATGGAAAAACCGAGTATTGGATCGCTTTAAAACAAAAGTAATTTTTACTTTTCCTTCCCTCGAGCTAACCATAAACTGCGCCAGGTTTTTGTCATTAAATGTTTTATTGCGAACTCGCGGTCCACGCTGAGTCTCTGGCAAAGTCAAAACAATGCGTTTTTCTGCAAAACTTGCTTTAACTTGATAGGTAACGGGTTCGGTCAAATCGATCAAAATTCTTGTGTAAATGGGGTGTGGTCCAATTTTTACTGTTTTGAGTAACGGACCATTCCTATAGAAATCTTCCTGAGCCGAAAGGTCTGGTACCATTAAGGATGGCACAAGTAATAAAGTGAGGATGAGGATCTCTTTAAATTTTGATTTTATTGACATATTCTTTGATTTTGGCTTTTTCACATACATAAAGCAAATTAGATGCCATTTGCGAATTCTTAAGACTCTTTCGATCTTGCATGCTTTTTTCATGCTATAGAAGTCTAAATATTTAAACGTTTTAACTGTAAATATAGTATAAAGCGGTCTGCCATTTTCTTCGACATTTTCTGGAAAAAAATGATGTTTATCAGAGTCAGATTATTGACCTAATTTAGAATTTTGGAATTGATCCAAGTCTATCCGATTCGGAACAGGAAAAATTGAAATGGCAGGAGTCTGAGACAGTTAGGAATCTGTTGAAGAAGCAAAATAGCTTGTTGGGGGATTCCCTGGAAGCACTGGATCACCGGATCTATTTGCAAAAAAGTATAAACCTCCTTAGTTCCGAAAGTTACGAAGAAATCAGCAAGGTCATGGCAGAAAAGTTGCCTTCCATTTTATCTGTAAATTTTTTTTTCTGTTTGATAAAGATCGCAGGAAATTACGACTACTCAGCCACAATCACCCCGAATTGCAGGAAGGTTTGACTCTTTACCAGAGTGTGACGGTCAGTTGCGGCATAGCCGAGTTCGATTCGAACCTTATCAAGAGTCCCGTCGACCTTGTCAAGGTTGCTGATGAGGCCTTGTACAAGGCCAAAAATGAAGGCAGGAACCGAACGATTGTAGGAACGCCATGACAAAATCTCTCGATTGGTTTCGAACTATAAAAAACCTTCCTTCTCTTCCTGAGCAGATCAACAGCTTGCTTGTTGCCACAGGTTCTACTTCTTCTATGGACTATAATATTGCTGAAATTATTCAATACGATCCGTGCATGGCACTCAGTGTTTTAAAATTTGCGAACAGCCCTGTCTATGGGTATTCGGGTAAAATATCTTCTTTGCAACAGGCGGCAGGTCTTTTGGGGCCGGGAACCATTAAAAATATCATACTGCGCACACCTATTCTGGGAAGGCATTTGACCAACCGCCAAAATGATACCCCGATAGACTTTAGCGACTTATGGGTGCATTGTGGAGCAACAGCATCTCTGTCAGGCGATCTGGGTCGCTTGATTGGCGGCCTGGAATTGGATGTTTGTTTTACTGCAGGATTGATTCACGATGCCGGGATTATCGCACTATCTGCATATTATCCAAAAGAGCTGGCGAAAGCATGGAACTGATGAAGGCTTGGAATTTTCCTGAGTCTCTTTCAGGTTTATACCGTTCAGATGACAAAGATAATAAATTCCGTTGGGTTTTCAAACCGATTACGGTTGTGGTATTGGCAAAACTACTTTTAAAGGAATGGGGTTATCCCGATTGTTCTCACATGCAAGGGGAACCAGATAAGGAACAATTACTGCAATTTTTGAAAATTACGACGGATGATTTACCAACTGGGAAGTTGAGCTTAGAAAATATGTGGTGTTGTCTATGCGTGTTTTAAAAGCGGAACATTAGCTTATATATTGCCTAACAAACTGTTATGTAAAGGCTAATAAGCGATCAAAGCATAAATAACCCAAGATGCTCAATTCCTCCGCGCTTATCTGTTTCCGCGATATTTGCCTCTTCACATCTTTCGTACCCCAAATAGGGGTGCATCCTTAGCGATACTTACTATAAGGATTTCAGGAAATAACTGGCGTCAATTTATACTACGGTTTGGGTGGGTGTGATTCCACATCTGCTTTCTTGAGGGAGATGGGTTTTTGACTTTTTTTGTGTTTAGTGCTGTCTTGTAAATAGCTGTTTTATTTGACAATTTATCTTATCTGGATATAATATTCCCTGACTATGAAGATAAAACTTGAATCAGACAGCTTCAGTATTATCGGCGAAAGCCAGCCTATCCGTGAAGTTTTTGACGTTGTAGAGCGTGCTGCAGTATCACAGAGCACGGTAATGATCTATGGCGAAAGCGGTACCGGAAAAGAACTCATCGCCCGCGCTTTACATTTGAACAGTCCGCGTGCTACTAAACCTTTCATCGCTGTCAATTGCGGTGCCATTCCCCATGAGCTTTTAGAGAGTGAGTTGTTTGGCTATGAAAAGGGCGCGTTTACGGGTGCGGTTAACACCCGGATCGGACGTATGGAGTTGGCTAATCATGGGACTATCTTCCTCGATGAAATCGGCGATATGCCCACAGCTTTGCAGGTAAAACTGTTGCGGGTTCTTGCTGAAAGAGAGATTGACCGTCTGGGGAGTAGCAAGCCGACACCAATTGATATACGAGTCATCACCGCTACGCATCGAAACCTGGAAGATTTGATCAAAGAGGGTAATTTTCGTGAAGACCTTTTTTATCGGCTAAATATTATTCCTATTGACCTTCCTCCTTTGCGTGAGAGAAAATCCGATATCCCTCTCTTAGCGAATCACTTTTTAAAGCAATTGAATGGATCCGCAGTTGGAAAAAACATCAGCGATGAGACGATGGGATATTTGGTTAACTATTCTTGGCCGGGCAACATACGGGAATTGGCAAACTTTGTAGAACGCATGTTGGTGCTGAGCATTGGTGCTACTATCACGCCGCGTGACCTGCCGGATAAAGTTCTTGGCGAAGCTCCAAAAAATAAATGGAAGCCATTGAACGTAGAAGAGGAAGGCAACCCTGCGCAGATGTTGCAGCAGTCTTTAAAGCAGTCTTTTCATGTTGGTATTCCGGAAGAAGGTATCAACCTTAAAAAAACGGTTGAAGGTTTCGAAAAAGAATTGTTACTAGAAGCGCTGGAAAAAACCGGTTGGGTTAAAAACAAAGCCGCAAATTTACTCGGACTCAACCGGACCACCCTCGTAGAAAAACTCAAAAAAATGCAAATTACCAACCCTATAGGATAAACTCCTAACGATGAGCCGCTTTGGATAACAGGTCGCCATCCTGTTTGAATTTATTTATCCGTGCAGGTTCAATCAACAGATAATACAAACTATTCTGTCCCCCTTTTTTTGATGAGAAGGTAATGTGAGGAACGAGGGCTGTATCCTTTCGCCTGTTTGCCCTACTTATAAGTGGTCTCCCTATCGAGGAAAATATCGACCACTCCAGATGTTTCATATTCATTTTTCAAATAATTCTGAGCCCAAGTCATTAATTGAGGCGGAGAGTGCGGTCCAGGTAAACAAGACCAGGGAACAATTACTAGCACGATGAATTTGGGTTGAACTCTTTCAATTTTTCGAATCATCTCATTTTGCATGGGAAGGGCATAACTATGTTTTTCCATTAATGGACTCATATAAAGATGCCGTGTTGCAGATTTTCTTTTTGAATGAAAATAGATTTGCGGTTCCGACCCCAAAATTGCGATTTTGCCCTCTTTTTTAGAATGATCACGAATGTATTTTTCCACCTCAAGGGACTCTGAAAATGGATTGGTATTGTAAGTCAAACGGGTGGCTTTAGAGATTGAAAGGTTAAAGAAGAAATCCTTCTGGATCCATATAGGGCAGCCCAAAACTAAAATCAGGATTCCCAAAGGGATTACCTTCATAATCCCATCAGAGAACCTGCCGGTCAGGGTTTCAAAACCTGCGCCAGCCAAAAGCGAAATAGCAGGCATCCACAATATAAAATAATGTGGCCTGAAATAAAGACCAGGAGTAATTGCTAAAAATGAAAATACTAAGAATGCCAATAAGAAAATAAACTCCTGCCTTACATTTTTTCTCTAGGCTGCCGAAGCCAAACCTAAAAAGGATAAAAGTAAAATAAAAAAATTGGACTCTACAATTGGTGTAAAACTATATTGAAGGTACGCCAAGCCTGCGCTGAGAGGAACTATGGAAACATATTCAGAAGTGTATTGAAATGTGCAAAACCAAAATCAGAAAAACTTCCCATAGCCACATATAGAAGTGCCGTAATAATTATCGGTGCCAAGCCTCCTATCGCAAACAGCACTAAAGTATTTAATGGTTTTTTTTAAGGTTGTGATGTGCTGAAATACCGGGAGGCCAAATATATGGCTCCGAACAAGCAAAAAAGATGGCATGCTGCTTGATCAAAATAGATTAGCCCAGCAGGAGCCCACTAAAAAAAATCGTGCAGGTTGGTCGTCTTGAGCAATTCGAAGTAATAAATTCCCCCCCCCCATAGCAGGAAGCAGGACAAAGTCCTCCAAATTGGGCCAAATACCATGTAGGGAGGTACTCAAGGTTAGAACAGAAAAACAGATCGCGGCTATAATGCCTGCGGAAAAATCCAATAAATTCTTGTCCAATAAAAATAAGAGAAACGCTGTAGCAAGGTTTAAAAATAGTAAAGATAAATGAATTGCTCCATGGCTTTCACCAAAGAATGACAAAATCCCCGGAAATTCCATGCTTAGAGACTCGGTGTAAGGCAGAACTCCCTGAAGCAACTGCTGAGCCATATACGCATATTCCCCTTCACCCCGTTCTAGAGGGGCTCCCAAAAGTCAAATTTGGACCCATAAAACAACACCTAGAGAAATTACGGATATTCCTGGAAGTAGGAAGCTTTGATAAATTTTTTGAGGCTGTATATATTTCATTAAAATCGTTAATTGTACTATTAACTTCAAGCTGGTCTAGGGTGATAAATATTTTTGTCAAAACACTACGTATTTTAAAAACAAACGTTGTGAGTCAGTTGCTATTACCTACGATATATTCTATCAAAGAACCACCATTAGTCGCATCTTCACTCAAAAGAATGCCTAGCACGTCGTAGCTGTAAGAGGTGGTTTGAACCGTTTGTCTTGGTTAATAATTCTCCGTTCGCAGTGTAGGTGTGAATGTTTGTGCCCAGGCTCGTGAGCCTGTCATGATCATCGTAAATTGCGCCATTGTTGGTCCTGTCTCCATTTGAGTCGTAGGTGGCATTAACAGTGTGTCGGTTGACTTCAATCAAGCAACCCGATAGATAATCGAAGATATGGGTGACCCCTTGGAGGGTTTATACTTTTTGTGTGATGCGCCCGAGTTTGTCGCGGGTGTAGGTCGTGGTGATGGTTTTGCTGTTATCGAGATTGAGTCGAGTGGTGTTGACAAGGCTATTTAGATCGGTGACTGTTTTCAGGTTGCTGCCAGCCTAAAACATCAAATTTTTAAGTAAGAAGCCTTGATTTCCCCTAGTTAATTGATGGAGGTGAAAATTTGGCTTTGTCTTAATGCTGGTGGCGGCGCGACCCCTATATGGGGATGCAATGAAAATGGACGAGAGTAAAAGGCTGTTGGCAGATATTGTTTTGAAGCGTTATGTTTTTTTAGCGGCTGTGCGCCGCTTATCCTTCTATACGAGCGTTAGCGAGTTCTTGACCTACTTTAGTGAGATCTTTTACGAATTTCTGGAAAGCCTGATCGGTATCTTTATGTTGGGTTTGCTGGCGGATACTTTCTCCATCTGCATCAATAATAAGATCGAGAACATTGATTCCCGGAGTCACATGATGTTTTCTGATTTCTACTCTGATTTCATTGATTTCCATGGATCTTTCTCCGAACAAAACAGTTATTGACGACAAGCAAAGTGAGTCTACTTGTACTAGAAAAAATTTAGGAAATAAATTAATAGCATTTCGAGGGAATGGGGTCAAGACCCTTTATAGTTCTATGAAGGTACAAAATTAATTAAAGAGATTTTAAATGCGCTCAAAGAGCCTCGATAACTTATAAAATCAATGCAGTATTGATTCGATCGCTAGACTGAGAAATCGAGAATGCGTGCTCGGGATTGTTCGTTCTGAATTTGAGACGCCAGGGCGCAGATGGATGTTTCGAATCTCAATAAGCCTTGTTGCAGGCGGGGCACTTCTTCAACGAGATCGGTGTCGGCCAGACCAGGTTCTGCTTGGATCAGGTTCTCGATTTGCGAATTCAATCCATTAGCGGCACTTGCCAATCGGTTTCCAACTGCACCGACTTGGCCCCGGGCAGAGTTTAGCGTTTGCGCAGCTCTTTCGAAGTCATCTATCGCTTGCAAGGCGCCTTGCAAGCGATAAATGTTTGCGTTACCCATCCCCAAGGATTCGTTTGTAACACTCTCTACGACATTGAGGTTGATCTGGTTTGACGCTCCTGATCCAGAACCTGCTTGAATGTTTACCGGATCGGCGCTTGGAGCAAGGGAGCCGTCTAAAAGTGTTTGCCTATTTAACTCCAGGGAGCCGGTCAATCGATCTATTTCGCTTTGAATTTGTGTGGACTCCTGATTTAAAGCCTGCCTTTGTGAATCGTTCAAAGTTCCATTGCTAGATTGAATTGAAAGCTCTCTTCAACGGCTAACCAGATTGGAAACTCCGGCAAGCCCGCCATCAGCTGTACGCGTAAAATTCGCTCCAGTGAATTTTGCAGGCTAGATCGGTTCCGATTTATCGTGTTTAGTAACTGGCTGAATGTTCCACCACCTATGGGATCGACCATTATCTTCGTCCAAATAGAAATGTTATTGATACCCATTCTACTGACCTTAGAGCTAAAAGGTCAACCGGCATAAGTTCAAATTAGCGAAAGCCTTTAGAATAACGCTTAACTTTCTGACTAATTCTTGGTTTTGTTAGGGGGGGATTTAAATTATTTTGTAAGAATTTAGAAGAAATGACGACTATTGGATAGCTAGAAAAAATGTTTATCGGCCCATCCATATTTATAACGAGGTAGAATTAATGCCAGGGGCAAATATAAAATTAAGCAATAAGGGGAAGTATGAAAAATTTGAAACAAATAATAATAATTTTTGTTATTGCCAGTGTTCTGGGAGCTTTTTTCTATTTAGATCTCGGCCAATACCCGTCCCTTGAATATATTAAAGAGCAACAAGCTAATTTCTTAGAATTTTATAAAGAAAATGCTTTGTTGACAATTGGTGCTTTTACCGCAATTTATATTGTGTCTACTGCTCTTTCTCTGCCAGGGGCGGTACTCCTTACCTTGCTGAGCGGTGCTTTGTTTGGGTTGCTTATTGGAACGATTCTGGTTTCTTTTGCCAGCAGTATCGGCGCGACGCTTGCCTTTCTTGTTTCGCGCTTATTGTTGCGCGACTGGGTTCAGGATAAATTTGGTAGTTATCTAAAGTCATTCAATGACGGGGTGCAAAAAGATGGAGGTTTTTACCTTTTCACACTCCGGCTAATTCCTGCTGTTCCCTTTTTCGTTATAAATTTGGTGATGGGTTTAACTCCCATGAAGGCGATAACTTTTTACGGGGTGAGTCAGTTAGGCATGTTGGCAGGGACTATTGTTTTTGTAAATGCCGGAACGAAATTGGCTCAATTAGATTCTCTAAGTGGCATTCTCTCCCCGGAAATTATTTTTTCATTTGTTCTGTTAGGGGTTTTCCCTTTTCTGGCCAGAAAGCTTTTGGGCTTCTATAAAGGAAGAAGGGTTATGAGTAAATTTAAAAAACCAAAATCATTCGATTACAACATGGTGGTAATTGGCGGAGGGTCGGCTGGATTGGTTACAAGCTATATAGGTGCCGCGACCAAAGGGAAAGTTGCGCTTATAGAGAAATATAAAATGGGAGGAGACTGTCTTAATACGGGATGTGTTCCCAGTAAAGCCTTGATCCGTTCAGCTAAATTTATGGCTGATGTTAAAAAATGTCAGAAGCTGGGTTTTAAAAGTGTGCATGTTGATTTTGATTTTGCGGATGTGATGGAACGAGTCCAGCGGGTTATCAGAACGGTAGAGCCGCATGATTCTATAGAACGGTATACTTCTTTGGGTGTTGAATGTCATACCGGGGAAGCAAAAATAATCTCACCTTATGAGGTATCTGTGAATGGGAAAGTTTTAACGACCCGAAATATTGTTGTTGGCACCGGAGCGCGTCCATCCATTCCTCCTATTGATGGAATCGGAAATGTTGAATACCTGACCTCCGACACCATTTGGAATATCCGTGAACAACCCAAAAACCTACTGGTACTGGGTGGAGGACCCATCGGTTCTGAACTGACGCAGGCCTTTGCCCGACTGGGGAGTAACGTAATCCAGGTTCAACGCAACAAACGACTGATTCCCAAAGAAGATCCGGAAGTATCACAAATGGTTTTGGAGAGTTTTCAAAACGATGGCATCAATGTGTTGGTAGAGCATACACCTAAAAGATTCTTTAAGCGCGACGGAAAAGATTTTATGGAGTGTGAGAATAATGGAAACTCTGTTGAAGTCGAGTTCGATACCCTGTTGATTGCATTGGGCAGAAAAGCCAATACAACCGGATTCGGATTGGAAGAGCTGGGAGTCGAATTAACCCCACAGAAAACGATTAAGGTAGACGAGTATATGAAAACCAATATCCCAAATATTTATGCTTGTGGCGATGTTGCGGGACCCTATCAATTTACTCATACCGCTGCTCATCAGGCCTGGTACTGTGCGGTCAATTCCATGCTAAATCCTTTTTATGGATTCAAAATCGATTACAGCATCGTACCTTGGTCGACTTTTACAGACCCTGAAGTGGCGCGTTCGGGTTTGAACGAAATAGAGGCTAAAGAGCAGGGGGTTCCCTATGATGTAACTACTTATGGAATTAATGATCTGGACCGGGCCATTGCCGATGAGGCTGCTCATGGGATGGTTAAAGTTTTGACGGTACCAGGAAAAGATAAAATTATTGGAGTGACCATTGCGGGGCTTCACGCGGGTGATATCATTTCAGAATATGTTGCGGCGATGAAAAACGGTTTTGGCATGAATGCAATACTGGGAACTATTCATATCTATCCCACGCTCGCCGAAGCAAATAAATATGCAGCAGGAAATTGGAAGAAAAATAATGTTACCGAAGAAGCTCTAGCCTGGGGTGAGAGAATCAATCGGTGGAGAAGAATCTATGTTTAAAAGTCTGGTTTCTTTCATTACCTTTTCTGCTTGTTTTTTTTTCTTGGTACCTGCTGGTTCAGAAGAGACAAAGGGAAAACTGGGGGTAAGTGCGAAAATAAATAATGCAGCATCTTCGTCCAAAAAAAATCCGGAGGGTATGATTTTTATTCCCGGCGGAGAATTCATTAGAGGGACAGCCTCAAAAAAAGCACAAGATGTTTGCCTTAAGAATAATGATCACTGTAAGGAAAAATGGTTTAAGGATGAAGAGCCCCATCACCCCGTCAAACTAAACAACTACTACATTGACATCTATGAAGTAACTCAAAAAGGTTACCAATTTGTTATGACCAAGAACCCTTCTGAATTTAAAGGTTCTAACTTGCCGGTGGAAAGAGTTACTTGGTATGAGGCGGTGGAATATTGTGAAAAAGTTGGCAAGCGACTTCCCACTGAGGCTGAATGGGAATGGGCGGCAAAGGGGGGCAAGCAATCGACCTTTGCATGGGGTAATGAAGCTGAATCCAATCGAGCCAATTTTTGTGATCGTAGTTGTGATAAACGTTGGAAAGAAAAGCAATTTGAGGATGGTTACAGTCATACCGCTCCGGTAGGCAGTTTCCCGGCAAACAATTTTGGTTTGTATGATATGGCGGGTAACGTATATGAATGGGTTATGGACTGGTATGATGAGGACTATTACGAGAAAAAACCACATGACAATCCCAAAGGCCCAGAAAAAGGCAATCGTAAAGTGATCCGCGGTGGTTCCTGGATAAACTATTCTGTCGGGGTTCGACCCTCTGATAGAACAGATGCGAAACCGACAAAAAAAATTAATTTTGTCGGTTTCCGCTGTGCTCTATAAAGCATTTCCTCGCTGGTTTTCCGGCTAAGCGGCTTTCTTCTGCAGAGACAAAAAATATTTCTAGAAGTTTCAGGATTCCTGACGGTCATAAAAAGCACAGACCTATTGCTTCCCACTGTTAAGGGGTTGCAAAGGGGGGTGGGGGAGTTTAAAATTACGGAGATTTTAAACTTAAGGAAAAAGCCAGATGAAGGTGTCCATCAATGGAGTTGAGCAAGTAGAATCCGATTTTAAAGGCGATACATTAGGAGCTATCCTTGACTCTATGGTAAAAAAAAACCTTGGCTCCTATATAAGGCGAATGTGGCTGGATGATAAAGAATCCTCTTCCGATGACCAGGAAGCCCTGAAAAAAAAACCTTCCGATATTGATTCTCTTGAAGTCGAACTGGCTAATTTGAAAGATCTGGTAGCCACCAATCTCGCAAATGCCCTCAATTATCTAAAAAAGCTCATCCCGGGCTTTGAGCAGGCTGCAGATTTATTTCGTGCTGGAAATGAACAGGAAGCCAATAAATATTACCTGCAAATTCTGGATGGTATCGACTGGTTCTCCCAAGTCGTTAGCATAATAATGAATCCGGACGAAGGTGAAATGGAGCTACCCGACGCTGATGATGAAAATTTACAGGCGCGGCAGAAAAAGCTAACCGACTTGATGAGCCAGATGCTGGAAGCTAACCAGAATCAAGACTGGGTGCTTCTGGCAGATCTCCTAGAATATGAAATGGTACCTTTTTATAAGGACTGGGAAAATATTCTCACCAAATTAGAAAACCCGCATTAATTTATTCCTCCGAGCCTTTTTTATTTTATTCAAGCAACTATCTGAAAAATAAAGTTTTATTTTTTTTTGAGTGGAATCTTATAGACGATAGTCAGTGAATATAGCTAATTTAAAAAAAGTCCTAAATTAGAGCTAAAGTTTGGTTGCTTTTTGCCGATAAGAAAAGAGTAGGATATTAAGCCTCTCTGGGGTAAAGGTAATTGTTGGGAGGAGGGTTTTACAGGCTTTATTTTTTTAGAAGTGTTTTTTAGCAAAAGGATACTTGCAGCCTGATTATCTTATCGGACAAAGTTGCTAAAGCTTTACCAAGCAATTGATTTTTTATCGATAAGAGTTTCAGATATCAGGAAGCAACCCCAGGGGCCGAGTACCAAAACCGAAATAATACCGATTAGTAGGGGGATGCTATGGCTGGAGAAGTAGGTAACTTTCCATTAGATCAGGGAAACACCAGTGCCTTAAGGGGGCTGGAACAATCCCGTGAAGAGGTAGGGCGACCTCGCCGGCTTGATGACGCGGAAGAAGATTTAAGAAATCCGGGACGTGCTCGCGAACCCGCGGCAGAAGAAGAAAGAGACGTTTCTCGACCTGCCCGAACAGAAGATCGCGTTGAAATTACTCAGGATGCTTTCGATCAGAACCAGGCGGCTGAACGTAATCGCGCAGAGACCCAAACCGAGGAAGTTCGGCAGGCAGTCGATCAAGAAGAGGCTGATCAGCAAGAGTCGATTCAAGGGCAGGCAATTGCCGAACGGCGCGTTGCATCTGAAGATTCTCTTCGACGAAATCGAACAGAACCCACTCCCAACAACACAGGTGATTTAGCGCAGGTTGCAGGTCCTGGAGGTTCTGACCCAGAAGAATCCCTCGACGAAGGTTTTCAACTGGGCAATACCCAGACGAACCCCAATCGCACTGAAGAATTTGCCCTGCGGAATCAGATAGATAATCCAGAGGAAGCTGCTGCTACGACGAACAACTTGGGTTCTAATTCAAGCTCCCGAGATGCAAGCAGAGATACAAATAATGATGTTGCTGATGCGCCAGAGCAGCAAAACATCCAATTAAAGCAAAGAATCGAATCCGACAATGCTGAAATTAGAGGAGCTGAAGAGGTAGAGGTTCAGGAAAACAATCTTTCTGAAACAGGGGCGAATGTCCCAGAAACGAGAGCCGAGCAAAGAGCTGAGGTTGCGCAAGAAGCAGCCCGTAATGAACCGCCTTTGGATATCCCTGCAGTAGATGTAGAGCAAATTGAGGAAGTTCGTGAGCCCTTGCTGGAAGCTCAGGATACTAATCCGTTACGTGCGCCTAGGCCTTCAGAAATTAGGGATGAGCCGGATGCTACGGCTATAGAAACTGAACGTGGACAGAATGTCAGTAGTTTAATTTAAGTAACGAACCGCGCCCGCCAGCAGAATGCTGTCTGGGCCTTATTGTACAACTCATCAAGAGGAGACAAGCCAGAACTGGAACACCCCATCGCTTAGAAGAGGATCTCGATTAATATTGGAATGGTTTGCGGCCTTGACCAATATTAAACGAAGGTTCAGATTCTGATTTAAGGCCCGTCAGGGGCACCTGTCACATCGGCGTGGTCTGTCGCCTTACGGCGAAAGTACGTCACCGGTGGATAGCACGCACTGGCGAGGCGGGCGTTTTTTTTCCGGTAAATCTGTGGAACTCCGATCTTGATGTGTTTATCGACATTTTCGATTAAACACTTTATAGGCGAAACAAGTTATTTTCGCCAGACCGGAAAAAAACGTGCAGGTTCTCAATAATACCCCCCCAACATTTTTCCCTTTTAATTCCAGTCGAACGACCAGCAAAAACCATGCTGTCAATGTGGCCAGGGATACCCTGAATCAGGTAGGCAATAACTCCCAAAATAAAAGCCAAACCTTATTTGATGCGGTTTTTTTAAATAAAAGGCAGGTTCCTCAGCTAGAGGCCACCGGACCTCTTGCAGCTTTTAGAACGGCGGATGCGATCGCGCTTCTCAGCCAGCGTTCCCAATCCCAAAAACTTCCCATCATAGAGAACCTGGATAAAAAGCAGTCATTTGCTCTTGCCCGATTGCGTCAATTGGATGGTCTTACAGGCTCGCTAAAAGAACTGCAGCAAACCGTAGCCGATTTGGAAAATGCCTTGAATCCGAAATCGGCTTCTTCGTCCCGTTTCAGGGAAGTTCTTGCCGCGGCGGGCAAAAATGCACCGCTGAATAGTTTTGATGTCAGATCTGTAAGGTTATCGCGGACGGCAGAACTGGTTTCAGATGTAAAAGATCCCTCGCAAAAACTGGGCCTGAGCGGCAGATTTTTTATCAATGGCGTTCCTATTACGGTTGTTTCGACCGACTCGTTGTTCACAATTAAAAATAAAATCAATTTTGGGGAAGATGTAAACCAAAACGGTACCCTCGATCTTTCGGAAGATGTTGATCGGAATGGAACCCTTGGGATATTACAGGTGGCTAATTCCGAATTTGGTGAGGGAATTTTTATAAAGGAAGATATAAATGGAAACGGAGAGATCGATCCCACAGAAGACAGCAATTCCAACAAGCGGCTTGATGGAGGGTCTTTTGAAAACAATGTGCTGGCCCTAATTAGAGACAACCGACTTGTTCTGGTAAGTCTCGCAGGAGGCAGTAATACCATTGATTTAAGGGAAGACGACAGCGTTCTTTTGGGTCTTGGTTTTTTTGAGATTGTTAATGAAGGATTGTCGGTTCAAAAAGAGATTCAATTAAACGATTTAAAAACTCGTGAAAATCTGATCGTCCAACCGCAAACCGCAATCGTTGAAGTGGACGGAAAGTTTTTCAGCAGTAATACCGATGTCGTTTTTGGAGTAATTGAAGACACCGCTTTGTTGTTGCAGCAGGCTTCGGAAAAGTCTGCGAAGATCACTGTTTTTATTGATGCGCCTATCTTTTTTGAACAAATCAAAATTCTGTTCAGCCAGTTCAATAATTCAATCGCAAAAATAAATGACCTGCTTGCAATTAGCAATTCTTTTGAGGGGGACGGCGATATTCAGGACATTCGCAATGACCTGACCATCGACCCTCAAAAACAGGCTCGTGTTTTGCAGGAAAGAAATCGGATTATCGATGACCTCCGCGGCAGACCAGGAAACACGCAAGCAACAGGTATTTCCGTGGGGAATACAGAAAAAAAGACCCAGCAGGAGGTTGCCGTTACCTCCATTGTTAAAGGAATTAAAAGTGGATTGAGTTTTCCATCTCAAAATGGCGGTGAAAACTTATTAAAAAGATTGAGTTCGGTTGGAATTCGAACATTGACCGACAACACCTTTGCGATTGATGAAACGGAATTCAAACGTGGACTGGAAAAAAATACGCTCGAAGTGTTTGATCTGTTTACAAACTCTGAAACCGGAATCCTTCCTCTACTTACCGAGAGGCTGGAAAATATTGTACTTGAAGGTCGCGGTGATCTGGCAATCAAGCAAACCAAAGTGATTATTCAATCCGGTACTCCTAATATCCTGGCAGAAAATTTTCGCAAGTTTACCGAGAACTTAAATCTGGGTACGACTGTTCAAACCTTAATCGCGGTGGCCTGACTATGAAAGAAGCAAAGATCAAAACAATTCTTGAAAATAAAATAACCCTTTTGGCAAGGCTGACAGAGCAAATGGTGAAACAAGTAAAGGCCATCGACCAAAATGACGAGTCTTCACTCACTGAAATCCTTGATGAAAAAGAAGCCGTGATTGAGTCATTGGCCAGTGATGACCGGGAGTTAGAAAAAGGTGTTGCACTTCTGGATGAGAAAATCCGGGTTGCGATTGCGAACAAGTTGAAAGAGCTAGGAATTCAGATCAAGAGTGAGATAGAAAAAATTACAGGAATGGAAAACGATTGCGAGAAAAAATTGCTCAACGAAAAATTAGAATTACTTGAAAAAATGAAGTCGACGAGAAACGGGCGTACCTTATTAAAAGGATACGGGATTTCAGCGAGGATCAGGCCAAAAATATCGGGAAGTATTTAACGGAGAAAGACAATTATGGAATTTTCAATAGTACCGGTAAGCAGGGTTTTTAAAACATATCAGGGGCAGGCACGCATTGCCGACTTGAATAAGAAAAGTTCAGTTAAAAGAGCTCAGGGGCAAAAGGACCAAGTTATCATTTCCAGCTCAGCGCGACAGGCTTTGCAGAAAAACCCCAGGGGGGATGCTCCCGTTCCAACTGCTAACTTAGAAGCGGTTGCAAGTACCAGCAAGTCAGCCCCAGCAGCGAGTGGTGACTTTGTTCCGGGGATATAAATTTTCTTTTGATCTTTAGTGCTGGTTTTCGTTTTGATTGTGCCCCGGGTCTGTTAATATTCCCTCCTGATAAAAACTTCTAAATTTTATTTTATGATTTGTATCCCCATCGTCGGCGCCTCCATGCCTAAAGCATTGGAGCAAATCACCTCAGCAGAAAAAATAGCTGATATTCTGGAGTTACGTCTTGATCTGATCGACTCTCCTGATCTTAAAGTGCTTTTAAATGCGGTTAGTAAACCCGTTATTGTCACCAATCGAAGTAAGTTGGATGGGGGGCAGTTCAAGGGCAATGATGATGAACGCCTGCAAGCATTGAGTGATGCTTTGGCAGCAGGGGCTGACTATGTAGATATCGAGGTTTCAACGCCACGCGAATTTTTGCAGCCGTTTTTAGAAGGCCACGAAACTTCGCGAATCATTGTTTCTTACCATGATTTTTCCCATACTCCTGAAGATTTGAATCCGCTTTACGAAACGATGAGCGCTTTACCAGGTGGAATTATTAAAATTGTCACCTATGCCCGCGACCTCAGCGATAACCTTAAGATGTTCCAGCTTCTTGAGCGTGCAAAAAAAGAAAACAAAAAACTAATAGGACTTTGTATGGGCGATCTGGGGGAGATAAGCCGTGTGCTTTCTCCGCTCTACGGAGGTTTGCTCACCTTTGGTAGCCTTGAAACAGGGCAAGAAAGCGCACCGGGCCAGATTCCGGCAAATGCCCTGAAAAATATTTATCGCGTTAATGATGAGCGCGAAAACTTTAAGGTATATGGAGTAATTGGCAATCCGGTTTCTAAAAGCATGGGTTACCTGATTCATAACCGGGCTTTCCATGAAACAGGTTCTCACAATATTTATGTTTCGTTTTTAGTGGAGAATGTTGAAAAGTTTTTTATCGCCTTCAAAGATTTCTTTTCAGGGCTGAGCGTCACAATGCCTGCAAAGGAGAACATTATGTCGTTATTGGATAAGGTTGATGCAACGGCCCAAAGCATTGGTGCTGTCAACACCGTTGTCGAGGAAGATGGGAAGTGGGTAGGCTACAACACCGATTGTTCTGGCGCTATTGCGGCCCTTGACGCAGCCACTTCTTTAAAGGGTAAAAATATTTTGATCCTGGGTTCGGGCGGCACTGCTAAGGCTATCGGCTATGGCATAAAAGAAAAGAGTGGGCGGTTGACGGTTACTTATAATCGCAACAAAGAACGCGGCGAAAGCTTGGCTAAAGAGTTGGGTTGCGAGTTGATTCATTGCCGTGATGCGGGGACGCAGTCAATAGATATCCTCATCAATTGCTCGCCTGTGGGAATGAGTCCTAATATAAACGAAACGCCTTTTCTGGCCAGAGACTTCAAAGAAGGAATGGTTGTGTTCGACTCGGTCTACAACCCTTTAGAGACGAAGTTGTTGCGTGAGGCCAAAGCCGCGGGGTGCACCGTCATTCCTGGAAGCGAGTTGTTCATCAATCAGGCGGCGCGACAGTTCGAACTGTGGACGGGTAAACCTGCCCCCATTGACGCCATGCGCGAAGTGTTGATAGAAAAGTTAACATGAGTAAGTTAGGAAGAACTTTTTCGGGATGATTTTAAATGCTTGAGAAGCAATTACCGTAACTTTACCTCCCCCCGTTAGGGGGGGGTCAACCGTTGGGGCTGTAGCGCGGGACGTTTGGGTCGACCACTTGTGACCAAGCATCGATTCCGCCGATTAGATTGTGAACGTTGAATCCGCATTCGACCAACTCTTGCGCGGCTCGTTGCGACCGTTCGCCATAGTGGCAGATTACCACGATCTCTTCTTCAAAAGCATATTCCTGCTGACGGTCAACAACTTCGGCGAGAGGAAAATTTTCTGATCCGTCAATAGCGGCGAGAGAAAACTCCCAAGGCTCACGAACATCGAGCAAAAAGATATCTTCTCCTTTATCTAGCTTTTTTTTCAGTTCAATGGCTTGAAGTTGTTTTACGAAACTCATAGTTTATTGGAAGCCGATCATCGGCCAGTATAATAACAGCATGATTAAAAAACAGCCCAACCCAAAAAGACTGAGAAGCGAACCCGACCAGACCATCTCTTTCAGCGTCAGGAACCTTGAAGAGTAAGCCAATGCCGAAGCGGGTGTTGCAATGGGTAATATGAAAGCGAAGTTACTTGGCAGAATCACCGTCATGGTTGCCATAGCGGGATGGATGCCATAGGAAGGACTCATGCTAATCGCTGTTGGTAAAAGAATAGCGATGACCGCCGAATTACTCATGAATGTAGTAAATAATGTCGACAGCAGAGCAATAACCAAAAGGAATATGACGGGAGAATCGACTGTTCCCACAAACAATTTTTCTGCAAGCCACAATGCGGCACCTGTTTCTGCCATGACTTCACCCAAACAGACCGCGCCTCCATACATGAGAACGATGGCCCAGTTGATATGGGATTCCACCATTTTCCAGGTGATGAGATTCAGTACAAATAAAAGAACAATAGAAATGATGGCTATGTTGGCGATACCCAATTGATCGCCATAAACGAACCAACAAAAAAGTGTCATCAGCATAACCAGGGCTATACCCTTTTCCTGAAAGGTCAACTTCCCCATGACATGAGATTTATGCTTTAAGGCTTTTCTTGCGGCTTCAATGTCTTGAATGTCAGGAGGAAATAAAAGCTTTAATGCCAACCAACCGCCCGCAAACATGGCCAATATGAGAGGGAAACTCAATTGGGTGTATTGAAGGATGCCGATGGTCTCTGTCCCGGCGGTAGATTTTTCGAGCATCTCGACAGCAAGTGGAACCCGACCGCCACCGAGAACTGTCATGGCTCCACCTATGATGCAGCCCCAGGCCATAGCGAAATACATGCCTTTTGCAAAGATCGAGTTTTCTCTTTTCAAGTTCAGCGATTGCGCGATCTCGTGAATGATGGGGAACAAAATCACTGCCACTGCATGTTCAGACATAAAGCAGGAGCTGACTCCTGCAAAACAATAAATTGAAGTGATCAATTGTGACGGGGTGTTGCTCCAATGTTTCATTACCCAGATAGATATTCTTGTGCTGAGTCCGCATGCGATCATGGAGGCGGACAGGATAAAGACCCCGAGAATAAAAAATACTGCTTTGTTGCCAAAGAAAGAATAAGCCTGTGAAGCTTCCATCACACCTAATAATGGGACTGCGGCGATAGCCAGCAGACTTGTGATAGATAAAGGAATCAGATTGGTTGCCCAAAGCAACACGCAAAGTACAAAAAGACAGAGTACTTTATAGCCCTCTAATGATAGCCCGCTGGGGCTTTCTTGAAGCAGCAACAACGCAAAAATCCCAAAGAACAGAGCTAGAAGCAGGTATCGACGCATCCGATCAAACAGCACGATCCAAAGTGGACGGCGATCTACAAAAATCTGTTTGGGTTGCCTATGGGACTCGGCCATGGGGTTTGGGTGTTAAAAACTATTTTATGGATAAATTTGTACGAACTAGATAGACCAGAGATGATAACCCCTAGATGGCCTAAAGGGCTATAACAATTTTCAAAGCGAGATCCAACGGAGGCGAGAAATCAATTTCCGAAGTCGAACAGAATGATGCTTTTTTTCGAAAGAGTTGTTAATGGGTGTTCAGTGCGGGTTCTGCTTCAGGCTGTAGTTGAACTTGGCGTGTGTCGACCTGCTCGATGGTCCATAAATCGCAATCACCACAGGTGTCTCGATAGTTTTTACGGAAATAATCAAACTTGCCGTTTTGCCAGATGCTTTTCAGGTTATCGGTGAGTAAGTTCCCCATTTTGGAATTGGGCAGAAGACAACAGGGTGTAACGCTACCTTCGCGAGTGACATAGACGTAGTCAAAAGTTTTCAAACAATAGCTTCCTGACTTGTGAAGTTTTTTACGCAGGAGTTTGTAGAAAAACCGGGTGATTCCATGGGATACGGTATATTGCAACCAATCCAATTGAATACCTGCGGCATGAGCTATTTCATCTGCTTTCAGAAAAATTAACCTTTCTTCCTTGGCGTCGGGTCTTTTTAGGTTAGGGCGGAATTGACGATCGAGCCGGCCAACGTTCACCACATCGCAACCGATACGCGCTCCATAACGGATGACATCGTAGAGGTCATTTTCACAGCCAGTATGAATTGTTGCCTGTAATCGGACACTTGGGGCTCCGTTTTTGCGGCCACGTGCAACGGCTTCAATGCTTTCGTATACTTTTGAGCTGGTATGCCCTTCCACTACCGTCTCGTTGCCATTGACACTATCGATAGAAAAAGTAACGCTGTCTAATTCAGAATTAAGAATATCATTCACCATACTGGGTTTGGTGAACAGGCCGTTGGAGGTGATCATGACCCGGTGTCCGCGCTCTTTACAATAAGCAATCATATCGAATACGCGGGGATGAATGAAGGGTTCTCCCCAACCGGTGAGGGTGATGTTTTCACCGTTACCGAGTTTGTCTACCACGTTGGTGAAATTCGACCACTCCATATGTTCGAGTTTGATTCCTAAATCTTCCCGTTGGCACATGGGGCAATCCATATTGCACCGATTGGTGATTTCGATTTGCACTTGCTGCGGACGATGAGGAATCTTGTAGCGCAACCGATTTATTGTCTCTTTGAGCAGGGGGTATAGATTTTTCATAAAATAATTGGGATATAAGGCTGAAAAACTAACATTTATAAATATTTTACTCTAAATAAATCAATAAGGTACAAATTTTTTGGAGTTTATATGTTCTCATATGGTATCTTTATTACATATACTCTTTTCGGAATTTCCAAAAGAAAACTCAAGTACTATGTGGGGCAATAACCCACTTTGAAAGGCTTTATGCAATGGGTATGACGATTACAGAAAAAATACTTGCCGCTCACGCTGGGAAAGATTCTGTTTTCCCTGGCGATAATATCTGGGTAGATGTGGATGTTTTGATGACACACGATGTTTGTGGGCCAGGCACTTTTGCAATATTTAAAAAACAATTCGGCGAAAATGCGAAAGTTTGGGACCGCGATAAAGTAGTTATCATTCCGGACCATTTTATTTTTACAGAAGACACCCACGCCAATAGGAATATAGACATCCTGCGTCAATTTGTTAAAGAACAAGACCTGCCACATTATTACGATGTCGGTACGGATAATTATAAGGGTGTTTGCCATCTGGCTCTTGCCCAGGAGGGATTCAATCGTCCCGGCGAAGTTTTATTCGGGACCGATTCGCATACTTCAACATCGGGTGCTTTCGGTATGTTCTCAACGGGCATCGGAAATACTGATGCTGCGTTTATTCTGGGCACGGGCAAAATATGGGTCAAAGTTCCTGAATCCATGTGTTTTGAATTCACTGGAAAATTTCCAGATCATGTTATGGCAAAAGATGTCATTTTAAATGTGATTGGAGATATTGGTGTCGATGGTGCCACCTATCGATCGATGGAATGGCGCGGCGATGCGGTGATGAGCCTTTCAATGGAAGAGCGCATGACCCTGTGCAATATGGCGATCGAGGCAGGAGGTAAAAATGGCATTATTGAGGCAGACGAGGTAACGACCGATTATGTGCGGCAACGTACAGACAGACCTTATAAGATTTATCATTCCGATGAGGATGCAAAATATTTTTTCAAGAAGACCTACAACGCCAGTGAAATGGAATCCATTGTTGCCAAGCCACATTCTCCAGATAACAAGGCCAAGGCCTCAGAATGTGAAGATGTAAAGCTTGACCGCGCTTACATTGGCTCTTGCACAGGTGGCAAGTTGACTGATTTTATGGCTGCGGCCAAACTTCTTAAAGGGAGAAAAGTGCTGATCGATACATTTATTGTTCCCGCAACGCGTGAAGTTGAAGAAGATCTTCATAAAGAAAAAATTGACGGTGAAACATTAATCGATATTTTCAAAAATGCCGGAGCATATTTGGGAGACCCCTCTTGCGCTGCATGTTTGGGCGGACCGAAAGATACTTTTGGGAGAGCAAAGGACAATCAGGTAGTGATTTCGACCACCAACCGCAACTTTCCAGGTCGGATGGGTTCGAAACAGTCCCATGTTTATCTGGCATCCCCCTATACTGCCGCTGCATCGGCTTTGACCGGGCATATTACGAACCCAGCTGATTTTGTTAATAATTAAGTGACTATGAAAAAAATTATAGAAGGTCTTGCCTATGTTTTAGGCAACGATGTTGATACCGATCAGATAATCCCTGCGGAGCATCTGGTTTACAGTTTGAGTGATCCGGAAGAGAAAAAAAATTACGGTAAATTTGCGCTAACCGGAGTGCCCGGTGAACAGGCAGGGTTGCCTGAGGGCAACGTCTCTTTTACCGAAGGTGATAATTTTGAGTCAAAGTACTCGATTATTATTGGTGGAAAAAACTTTGGCTGTGGCTCGTCGCGCGAACATGCTCCAGCATGTATGGAAATTGCCGGTGTGCGGGCGGTGGTTGCACAATCGTATGCTCGAATTTTCTACCGAAATTCTGTGGATGGCGGATTCTTCATTCCTTTTGAATGCGAAACACGGTTGGTAGAAGAAATTAAAACCGGTGACGATTTGAAGATTGATCTGGAAGCCAATACCCTCAGTAATAAAACGCAGAACAAAACGTACGATTTAAAATCGCTGGGTGAGGTGATAGATATCATTGAAGCCGGTAATATTTTTGAGTATGCAAGAAAAACCGGGATGATCGCCTCGTCGTGATAAAAAAAATAATAGGCTTTAACAGGGGCCGTGTGTTTATCAGACCCTTTTATATCGTTGCTGCATTTTTCTTTTTCAGCATCGGAGATAAATGTGCCGCCTCTGAGGAGGACATGATCTTGATCCCAGCCGGGCCCTTTAAAATGGGAAGCTCGGATAAGGATATCATGTGGGCGGCCCGCCATTTTCATTCGGAATCTTTAGATTGGTATCGGGATGAGACCCCACTTCACGAAGTGACCTTACCCGCTTTTAAAATTGATAAGGTTCCCGTGACGATGAGGGCTTTTTCAAAATACCAACAAGCAACTGGGAAACCCCCTTCACGAGAACATGACAATGCACTTTTCAACCACCCTCTTCAACCTGTCGTGTCACTGCCCTGGAAACAGGCGCGAGATTATTGCCATTGGGCAAAAAAACGGTTGCCTACGGAAGCAGAATGGGAAAAGTCCGCAAGAGGGACGGATGGCAGATACTACCCCTGGGGGAATGAGGCCGAGGCTCTTAATACAAATATAAGAGGCAAGGGTGATATTTATCGATACACCAATCAGGGGGGGACGATACCAGAAAATATGAGTCCCTATGGGGTAATGGATTTAGCGGGAAACGTTTGGGAGTGGACGGAGAATTGGTATCAACCGCATCCGGGTAATCACTATGAAAACGATTTATATGGCGAACAATTCAAAGTTATAAAAGGCGGCTCGTGGAACTCAAACCTTGACCTGGCTCGAGGCTCGGTGCGCGGTAAGGCATTGCCAGACCAAAAGAAAAACTATATTGGATTTCGTTGCGTTGCAACGAATTAATTTTGGAGGATTCTATTGTGCTGATTCGAAAAAGAATAGTTCAGGTGATTTTAGTTTTGGGCTGGCTGGTCTGGTCGCTTCCGGTGTTTGCATCGGGAGAGCATGAAGGAGGGCACCCCGGAAAGCATGGCGATGCCAAAGCCGCTGGCAAACACGGTGGGTATAGCGGCAAGCATGCCGGTAAGGGGAAAAAGGGCGGGCATCATGGATACAGTCGTCGTAAAGGCCCTCCAGAGGATATCCCTGCACATATACGAGAAAGACTGGACCCCGATGGCAGTAAAATAAATCTCAATGGCTCCCAGGTTGGGGTTAAAGGGATTGAGATTCTTGTCAGTACTCCCGAAGTAAAAAATGTAGTTTCATTGGCTTTGCAGAAAAATAACCTTGGGGATGAAGGTGTACGAATTCTATGTGACTCAGATACGTTTCAGCATGTTGAAAAGCTTTCTCTTTGGGGTAATGATGTATCGGGAAAAGGTGCCAAAATGATTGCCGATTCTTCAAGCATGAAGAACCTGAAAGAACTCAAGTTGACTCGCAACAAAATAGGCGATGAAGGAGTTTTCGCTATCGTGGGTTCGATGAACGCACACAATTTAACTTTTTTAGATTTGAGCGCAAACAAGATCAGCGATCAGGGAGCTATGGCAATTGCAAACTCACCTCATCTTGCAAACCTGAAAACGCTAGACCTTTATAATAACCAGATTACCGAAAAAGGAATGGAAGCTCTGTTGAACTCCAAATCTTTAAAAAGTCTGGAAGAATTGATATTGGTCCGAAACCAGATCAATCCTGAGCTTGTTGACGACTTGGCAAAAAAACAGAGCCTGCCAAGTTTAAAGCGACTGGAAATGTATTAGGCAAACCAGCGTCTCAAAAATTATCGATAGCGCCGGTCATTATACTGATCGATTCTTTCTAACACCTGTTTGCTACCCCGCGTCAAGACTTCTAGCAAGTCTTTTAATGCCTCAACTTCTTCGGCTGGTTCTGCGGCGTCTTTGAAATTTGTGGCTTCCTCTGTTATCTCCTGGACGATCTCAGCGATTTCCTGGTATTTATCCATGTTTAGTTTTTAGTGAGTGTGATTAATAGAGCTGGCAGGCTCAAATACCTGCCAATAAGTTAGATTCAATTCTAGAAAAAAGGTTTTATCAAAAAAAAGCGAAGAAGTCAGGAATGGTGTGTTGCTAATGTTGAGCGGGTTTCTGAAAGCAGATCGTCATGGACAAAGAGTTTCTTCTCAATTAACTTTTCCCCTCCTCCATTCAGGCTTAGTCGGTCTGCTTGTATAGGGTCTTTTGCGGTGACCACCACAATGGGGATGGGGCGATGTTCAGGGTTTTTTTTCAATTCTTCAATGAATTTGAAGCCATCCATTTCGGGCATCATCAGGTCAAGGAAGATAACTCCCGGAGTTTTCTCCTGGACTCTTTCAAGTGCTACTTTCCCATTTCTTGCTTCCTGAACATTGAGACCGTACTCTTCCAGCATGGAACAGAGTAATTTGAGAGTTCCGGGGTCATCTTCAGCAACTAGGGCTGAGCTGGAGTCCCAATGGTACTTTTTCATAAGAATATGAAGCCGGGTACGGTCGATGGGTTTGGTAAGATATTCTGATGCGCCCATGGTGTAGCCTTTATTTTCTTCATCGACCATAGAGATGATAAAAACCGGGATATTTGCAACTTCCGGGTCACCCTTTAATTTTTTCAGGACAGTCCAGCCGTCCATTCCCGGCATCAATACGTCGAGAGTAATCAATGTAGGATGAAGTTTTCGAGCCAGAGCAAGCCCTTCTTCGCCATCGGAAGCACAAACAATTTTATAGCCTTCTTTGTCAAAAGTCCGTTTCATCTGGTTGTGGATCATCGGGTCATCGTCGATTACGAGAATTATACTTTCTTGAGGTTCAGAATCAGATTCAGGAGAATCTTTTCCAGCCTTTGGAATGCTTGGCAGAGTTATATTTGCGGTTTCTGGTATGGGGATTACAGCAGGTAAATGGACAGGAAAGGTGGAGCCTTTATCGGGCTTGCTTTGAACAAAAATATCCCCTCCCATCATCTCACAAATACGTTTGGTGATCGCCAGGCCGAGTCCCGTTCTGCCATATTTTTGAATGTTGCCCGAGTGAACCTGGAAAAAACTTTTGAACAATTTTTCAACCTGACTGGTATCCATTCCAATCCCCGAGTCGGAGATGGTGAAATTAACCCAATCCAGCTCACGGATTGTTTTCCGGGCAACGGTAAAAGTGATCTCACCTTTTTCAGTAAATTTGCAGGCATTGCTTAGTAGATTAAATAAAACTTGGCGTAACCGGGTTATATCTATAGAAATCGAACCCAAGTCCTTATCGAGATTTATTTTGAGAGTATTGGAATTTTTATTAATGATAGGTTGCAGAGTATGGCTGACTTCATTAGCTAAATCTTCCAAATCACAGTTCTGACTGAAAAATTCCATTTTCCCTGCCTCAATTTTTGAAAGGTCAAGGATGTTGTTAATGATCGCCAGCAGATGTTTTCCTGAGGAGTGGATTTTATTTAGGTCTGGGCCAATTTCTTCTTCAATCTCCAATTCTTCGGCGACTTCTTCAAGCAGTTCGCTATAACCGATGATGGCATTGAGGGGTGTAAGAAGCTCATGGTTAATGCTCGCCAAAAATGCAGACTTGGCCCGATTAGCGTCGGCGAGATCTTTGTTGGCTTTTTCCAGCTCAGCAATTCGTTTTAGATAATCTTCTTCAGAACGAGTGCCGGATTTTTTGTCTTCTATATCTGCCAATTTGAGCCTCTATCGAGTCACTTTACTGTTTACGGAATGATGAGTTTAGCATATGGGAATTTATATAGGCATTCCAATTTCGATAACTTACTTTATGGTAAATTAATAGCGATTGTTGTCACAATCTTGTTCCAAGCTTGATATTGATTTAACGGCTTTTAAGGCTTTTAGCTGAAGTGGGAATTACCGAACTGAAACTATAAAGTGCGAGATGCTTTGTTCATGGATGAACTTGGGGCGACAGTTCAGTATGACAAAAAGCTAGCCCCGCATTTTAGCTGCGAAAAGCCGCTCTCCAGTAAAAAGTGGTGGGACGGGACGGAATCGAACCGCCGACACGAGGATTTTCAGTCCCCGTATCTACGAAATACACCTTATAAATCAATTATTTATAACCATATTTTTAGGGTGTACACAAGGTGTACACAGAATTAATACCCATAATGACGGATAAGTTTGAAATAAACACACTTTTTAGTCTTTCCTGACACACTCTCAGACCCCCTTGTTTTTGCTATTTTCCCCAAAAAAAGAGTCCAGAAACCTTGCCGGAAACTGGACTCTCTATAACCACCTCAGCATTGATCTGAAACAATCCTAATTTACACTCCTCCAACCCTGCTTTGTGCGACAAGCACGATAGTATTGCTGTTTAGTTGGTTGTCATTGTCGTATCACCAACATACTCCCTTAATCTTCACCCACACCCTGTTTCTATTCACGATTGGTTCTAGAACTAACCCCTGCTTTTTGGGTTTACTTAGTCGTCCCTGAAAAATTCGATAGAGCCCATATATAAAGGGTGAAGATGGGTTTTGAGTGTTGTAAAATTGCCGGAAGTTGTTGAATATCTTTCAAAACCCGGTGATTTTATGCAAGCAAA